>JABMPE010000405.1 GCA_013203845.1 Rhodopirellula sp.
CTGTGATGCTGTCGGTGTGACCGCGACGGCGGTTCGGCAGCGTCTGGGACGGCTGGAAGCTCAGGGACTTGTGGTTCACGAAGTGGTCCGAGCTGGTCGTGGTCGGCCTCACCATGTGTTTCGAGTTGGTGATGAGGGGCTGCGTCATCTGGGAGAGAACTACCGCGACCTGGCTCTGATTCTGTGGCGTTCGATTCATCGGATCGAGGACGAGGTTGCCAGAAGTGCGGTTTTACGACAGGTTCAGGACGAATTTGTACGACAGTATGGCCGCGTGACTCCGGAAGGTCCGATTCGTGACCGGATGGTGCAGCTTCAGCAGGAGCTGGCCAGTCACGGTTATGACGTCGAAATCGGGGACGGCGAGTTGCCGGTCCTCCGGGAAAACAGCTGTCCTTATCAGGATTTGGCCTCTGTCGATCCTTCCATCTGCGAAATGGAAGCGGACGTCTACAGCCGGATTTTGAACGCGGACGTGTCGCTCACTCAGTGTTGTCTCGATGGTCACTCCAGTTGCGAGTTTCACGTGCGGGAGCTGACGGGTATCGAAGTGCAAAAGTAAGTTGGGGCGTGACTCGTCCTCGCAGTAGAGAAGAGATTTCCAAGTCAGGGAATGAGTTAAAACCAGACTGTCGTGGCGGTTGAAAGGCGAGCGGGGGCCGTTATCGTTTCCGCCCGTGACTGTCTGCTGGTGAGGCAGACTTCTGGTAATCAAGAGAAAGGGCATTCGGTTTTGACGCGGCGAGAGTGGCAGCAGGAAGCTGTGGCTGGATGTTGTGTTTGATAGCGGATGTTCCAAGGAAACTCAGAGACAGGCGAGAAGACATGACGTGGATTGAAGGACGATTCGAAGAAAACGTTGTGCTGTCGACTCTTGAGCAGGGCATGAACTGGGCGAAAGAGTCCAGTGTCTGGCCGATGACCTTCGGTCTGGCGTGCTGTGCGATCGAGATGATGGCGACTGGTGCCAGCCGTTACGACCTGGACCGTTTCGGTGCCGGAGCGTTTCGGGCCAGTCCACGTCAGGCAGACCTGATGATTGTTGCCGGCACGGTGACCTTCAAAATGGCCAGCCGCGTTCGGCGACTCTACGAACAGATGCCTGATCCGAAGTATGTCATCGCGATGGGGGCCTGCACTGTTGGCGGTGGCCCTTATTTCAAACACGGCTACCACGTGGTGAAAGGCGTTGACTTGGTTGTCCCGGTCGACGTTTACGTGCCGGGTTGCCCTCCGCGTCCGGAAGCACTCCTGGAAGGCATCATGCGAATTCAGGACAAAATCAAAGCCCGCAAGCTGGGGAAAGGAATCGCTCAATCGGTGCCTGTGCCTCTTCAGCAGGGCGTTGCCGCGATTCCTGAGATTCCGGCAGCACTCGACGTTTAAAACGGCTTATTGAAAAGTGATTGATGGAGTCGGCTCTCTGGACGAGGCTGACTCGCTACGGCTTGCGACGACCGACTACCAGAAGATTTCCTCACCTTTGCGGCGCTGCGTCACGGATGACTGACGCCGAACTTCTTGTACCAGAACTGCGTCGCGCGTTTTCAACGGCTTGACGTCTCCGTCATGGAGAGAGTCCTGCTGCTTTTGACGCGTGGCTTCGTTCCAGAGAAAACAGGCAGTGACACGGCATGGCGACACTAAAGATTACAGATTTGCAGGTCTCGGTTGACGACAAGCCCATTTTGAAGGGCGTCAATCTGGAGATCAAAGAAGGCGAGATTCACGCGCTGATGGGCCCGAACGGGTCGGGCAAGAGCACGCTGGCTTACGCTCTCGCCGGGCATCCAAAATACGAAATCACCGGTGGGTCGATCGAGATTGACGGAACCGACGTCACGCAGCTTGACGCCAACGAACGAGCCCGACTCGGAATGTTCCTGGCGTTTCAGTATCCCGTGACAATTCCTGGTGTTCGAGTCGCCGACTTTCTGAGACACGCAGTCTCGAATCGCCGCGATCCGGACCGCAAAGAGGGCGAGAACCTCATGCCGATGCGGGACTTCCGCAACGAGCTGAAGGAACGTATGGCCGAGCTGGGGATGGATACCGAATTCGCCCGACGCTATCTCAACGACGGTTTTTCCGGCGGCGAAAAGAAGCGGATGGAAATTCTGCAGATGGCGATGTTGAAGCCGAAGTTCGCGATTCTCGACGAAACCGACAGCGGTCTCGACAGCGACGCCGTGAAGGTTGTCAGTGAGGGAGTGAATCGCCTGTCGGGTCCTGATATGGGCGTCCTGATCATCACTCATCACGAACGATTGCTCGAATTCAACAAGCCGCAGTTTACGCACGTAATGCTTGCCGGGAAAATTGTTGAAACGGGTGACGCAAGCCTGGCGGCCGAACTTCATGCGAATGGCTATGCCACGATTCGTGAACGGCATCCGGAAGAGGCAGCAGAACAGTCAACGGAGCAGGAAGAGTCACTCGCCAGCGTGTAGTTTTGCTGTCCGAGCTAAATTGGTAGGGCCGGTTCCCACCGGCCGGTAGGAACCGGCCCTACTGTTTAAACAGCGATGCTCCTTGAAGGAGAACCATAATGTCGACCGACACCCCATCCAAAGCTGAACCGACGATTGGTGATTACCAGTACGGGTTTCACGATTCGACGGACAACTACACGTTCAAAAGTCGCAAGGGCCTTGATCACGATATCGTTCGTCAGATTTCGGCGATGAAAAACGAGCCGCAATGGATGCTCGATTTCCGCCTGAAGTCTCTCGACATCTTCTTTGCTCGGCCGATGCCACAGTGGGGCGGCGATCTGGACCAGATCGACTTCCAGAACATCTACTACTACATGAAGGCTTCTGATCGGCAGGAAAAGAGCTGGGACGACGTTCCGGAAGAAATTCGTAAGACGTACGACAGACTGGGAATTCCGGAAGCGGAAAAACAGTACCTGTCCGGTGTGAAGGCTCAGTACGAGTCGGAAGTTGTCTACGGAAGCCTGCAGGAAGACCTCGCCAAACAGGGCGTCCTGTTTACGGACACCGACTCCGCCCTGCGTGAGCACCCCGAAATCTTCCGCGAATACTTTGGTACGATCATCCCGTCTGCCGACAACAAGTTCGCAGCGTTGAATTCGGCTGTCTGGTCCGGTGGATCGTTTATCTACGTGCCGCCGGGAGTGCATATCGAGTTTCCTTTGCAGGCTTACTTCCGGATTAACTCGGAAAACATGGGCCAGTTTGAACGGACGCTGATCATCGTCGACGAAGGAGCTTCCGCTCATTACGTCGAAGGTTGCACGGCTCCCTCCTGGAGTGCTGAAAGTTTGCACTCAGCCGTCGTCGAAATTGTTGTCAAACGCCGTGGACGGTTCCGCTACACAACGATCCAGAACTGGGCGAACAACGTCTATAACCTTGTGACCAAGCGGGCGATGGCGTACGGCGACTCGCTGATGGAGTGGGTCGACGGCAACCTTGGCTCGAAGATCACCATGAAGTATCCGGCCATCTATCTGATGGAGCCGGGGGCTCGCGGTGAAACACTGTCGATCGCCTTCGCGAACAAAGGGCAGCACCAGGATGCGGGAGCCAAGATGGTTCACTGTGCTCCCAACACGTCGAGCCGCGTAATCTCGAAGAGTATCTCCAAAGGCGGCGGGCGTTCGAGTTATCGCGGACTGGCGAAGATCGTTAAGGGAGCAACCAACTGCAAAACCAATGTGGTTTGCGACGCGTTGATTCTCGATCCGCAAAGCCGTAGCGACACGTATCCGTACATCGAAGTGGAAGAAGACGACGTCACGATCGAGCACGAAGCGAGTGTTTCCAAGATCGCGGAAGAGCAGCTCTTCTACCTGATGAGCCGCGGACTGTCCGAAGCGGAAGCGTCGGCGATGATTGTGACAGGCTTTATCGAGCCGCTCGTCAAAGAGCTGCCGATGGAATACGCCGTCGAGATGAACAAGCTGATCGAACTCCAGATGGAAGGTAGCGTTGGCTGATCGACTGCCTCGGTCTCCGACCTGAAATTTGGTCGGATTCGGAACGCAGAACGGAAGCCGATCGCTGCAACTTTGCTTTTTTCGAGATTGCATTCACCGTTATGAGCACTGCATCAGTACCCAGCTCGTCCGTCGCTTCGGGATTTACTCCGGAAGTTTTCGAGGAGTTTCTGCAGACCCGGGACGAACCCGACTGGGTCACTCAAGGGCGACGCGACGCGTTTGAGATCTACCAGGAGAAGCTGGCCGAGCCACTTGATCAGGAAGAGTGGAAACGCATTGATCTGCGGGCGTTTCGTCCGGGAAAGTTCCAGCTGCAGAGTTCTGTCGCCGAAGCGGGTGACGTGGGAACGTTAATGCAGGACCACGCCGCGTTCGCAGGTTCGGTCGTGCATGTCGATGGCCACTGTGTCAGTCAATCGGTTTCCAAAGATCTCAAAGCTCGCGGCATTCTGTTCGGTGACCTGGCAACACTGCTGCGGGAGCATGGCGAAACGTTACGCCCGCACTTCGCAACGCGAGCCGTTCAGGCGGGCACGGATCGGTTTTCCGCATGGCATGCCGCTTTCTGGACTGGCGGAACAGTTCTTTACGTGCCGTCTGGAGTGACCATTGATCAACCACTTTACAGTTTGATCGGACTCGCAAAGGACGGTGCGGCGGACTTCAGTCACACGCTTGTGATTCTCGAAGACAATGCCGAAGCAACACTGCTGGAAGAAACGTCGTCAGCAACGCAAGACGCTGCAGGATTGCATGTTGGAGCGGTTGAGTTACTGCTCGGCAAAGAAGCTCGACTGCGGTATGTCCAGCTTCAGAATTGGAATTCAAAGACCTGGCATTTTGCTCATCAGTCCGGGCGAGTTGCCAGCAATGGTTCGCTGCAATGGACGGTCGGTGGCCTAGGAGCCAGGCTGGCTCACATTCACCAGGACGTACATCTCGACGGGCGCGGTGCTGAAGGTCAGGTCAACGGGGTAACCTTTGCGACGGACCGGCAACTGCTCAGTTATTACACGCAGCAGACCCATCACGCGCCCGATACTCGTTCCGATCTGCTTTACAAAGACGTTCTTCGCGACAA
>JABMPE010000007.1 GCA_013203845.1 Rhodopirellula sp.
GCGACTCGCTGCCGAAGGCGAAATTTGCTGGGCGTGCATGCACTCCTGGAAGGACATGCTGGACCTGCTGGAAGAAGTCGGTATGCCGGAGTCCCTCGGTTTTCAGGCGGACCTGGCGCACACTTATCTCTACCTGCTCGGGTACAATGCTCCTGAACACGCTCTTGTCCAGGAAGGCTACAGCGAAGAAGAATTCTACGCCGCGTACGAGCAGATGACGGACAAGCTGCGGCCCTGGACAATCGATTTTCATGTCGCTCAAAACGACGGAGAAGTCCACGGAGCGGGCGCGCACGACAAGACCGGCAAGCACTGCCGGGCCGATGATCCCAACGGCAAGCTGGACATCACAAAGTGCTCGGGCTACTGGCTCAAAGATTACGCGAAGCGAGGCATTCAGCACATCTGCTGGGACGGCTGCATGTTCCCGAACGCGACGCTCGAAAACGGCGAAACATGGAACACGATTCTGGATGCCATGATCAAAGTCCGCGACGCACAGGGCTAAATAACTCGCAGAGATTCTAACGAACGCGGAAAATCGTTCAGGAGAGAATAGTGGCTAAGAAACCATTGAATATTGGTCTGGTTGGTTACGGCTTCATGGGCCGCACTCACTCCAACGGATACAAACGTGTCAACGACTTTTTCCACGAACTGGAATACCGGCCCGTGCTGAAGGCGATCTGCGGGCGTAACGAAGAACGCACGAAAGAGTTCGCCGAGCAGTGGGGTTACGAATCCACGGAGTCCGACTGGAAGGCCCTGATCGCTCGTGACGATATCGACGCCATCGACATCTGCACGCCGAACAACACTCATGCTGAGATCGCCATTGCTGCTGCCGAAGCTGGCAAGATGGTGCTTTGCGAAAAGCCACTGGCTCGCACTACTGAGGAAAGCCTGCCGATGGTCGAAGCCATCGAGAAGGCCGGAGTGCCGAACACTGTCTGGTACAACTACCGCCGCGTCCCGGCCGTTACGCTGGCGAAGCGGATCATTGATTCTGGTAAGCTCGGCAGGATTTTCCACTACCGGGCCAACTTCCTGCAGGACTGGACGATCTCCGAAGATCTGCCACAGGGCGGTGAAGCACTGTGGCGTCTTGATGCGACTGCGGCGGGATCCGGAGTGACCGGCGACCTGCTGGCGCACTGCATCGACACCGCCATCTGGTTGAACGGCGGTATCAAAGATGTTTCGGCGATGACGGAGACCTTCATCAAGGAACGCGTTCACCAGGCCACCGGTCAGAAGCAGGCCGTGACGATTGACGATGCCTGCATTTTCCATTGCCATTTCAATAACGGCTCGCTCGGCCTGTTTGAATCGACTCGCTACGCTCGTGGCCACAAGGCACTCTACACGCTGGAAATCAACGGTGAGCACGCTTCGATCCGCTGGGATCTGCACGACCTGAACCGCCTTGAGTTCTTCGACCACAGTGACGAAGGCATTGTCCGCGGCTGGCGGACGATTCATGTGACCGACGGCGACCAGCCGTACATGGATCACTGGTGGGTGCCGGGCCTGTGTATCGGTTATGAACACACTTTCGTGCATCAGGTCGCCGACTTTCTGGCATCACTAACGAGCGGCGAACCCTGCCACCCGACTTTCCGCGACGCACTGGAAACGGCCAGAGTGTGTGATGCCGTTCTGGCGAGTGCCGCCAATAAAGCCTGGACGAACGTCTGATCGACTTCGTTAAATCGGTTGTAGCAACTCCGCCGCGACACAATACTGATAATTGAAAATCTACACTGGCGGTTGTGGCGTTTCCTCGAAACTCGCTGCGACCGCCAGTTCCTGTTGCGCCCGTAGGTTTAGCCGGGCCTCATTTGATTGCGAAGGAGAAGTTCAATGCCGAATCCGATCTCACGAGAAGGATACGACAAACTCCGGGAAGAGATTCGACATCTCGAGGAAGATGTGATGCCCGTCATTACGGCCGCGATTGCGGAAGCTCGATCGGAAGGTGACCTGAAAGAAAACACGGAGTACCACGGTCAGCGCGAAGCGCAGGGCATGACTCAGGCCAAGATCAATCAATTGAAGACGAAGCTCAACCAGTGTGAGATTGTTGACAAGGCGAGTCTGCCCAAAGGTGTCGTGACTTTCGGGTCAACAGTCACCGTCAAAGACCTCGACCTGGGTGATCTTGAGACCTACGAATTTGTCGGACCGGGCGAAGAGGATTACACCGGCGATGTCATGAAGATTCTGACCAGCAGCCCACTGGCCAGCGCCTTGTCCGGCAAGAAGGTCGGCGATCAGGTTGAAGTTGCCGTTCTACGCGGCACTCTCAAGCTGGAAGTGATCGAAATCGTTGACTTTGATTGAACTCGGTCGGGGCACTGCAGAAAATATCATCGGTTGCCGAAGCGGATCCGGCATCTGAAACGTTCACAAAATCGGGCATCAGGCACATTGCCAGCCATTACATCGCCAGCCATTTTCGTCTGTCGTCACCCAACGCAAAATCGGGAGCATTCTCACATGCGAAATCTGATAACTGCAGTCGCCGTCGTTTTCGCGTTTTCGGCAACTGACTTATTCGCCGAAGACTGGACGGAGTTTCGAGGACCGACAGCCGACGGGCACTCGAATGCGGTAGGCCTGCCAGTCAAGTGGAGCGTCGAACAGAACGTCGTCTGGAAACGAGCCATCGATGGCCTCGCCTGGTCGTCTCCCATTGTGCTGGGCGACCGGATTTATTTGACGACGTCGGTGGCAAACGGCGAAGAACTCGGCCCGGAGCAGTCGTTGAGAACGCTGTGCCTGGACGCCGAGTCAGGGGCAGTGGAATGGGATGTCGAAGTCTTCCGTCAGAAAGCGTCTGATCCCAAAGCGGATAAAGTTCACCGGAAAAACAGCCATGCCAGTGCCACTCCCATTACCGACGGCAGGCATCTGTTCGTTCATTTCGGGATGCATGGAACGGCCTGTCTGACATTGGATGGGAAGATCGTCTGGAAGAATCAGGAACTGAAGTATGTTCCGGTACACGGCAATGGCGGGTCGCCGGTACTGGTCGATGGATTGCTGGTTGTCTCGTGCGACGGCGGGGATGTTGAGTTCATCGCGGCGATGGATCAGCAGACCGGTGACATTCGGTGGAAGACTGACCGAACCGCGACGCACCTCAAGAAAAAATTTGCCTTCGGAACACCGTTGCTGATTTCTGTCGAGGGCAAAACTCAAATCGTCTCGCAGGGCGCCGGAGCCGTTTACGGTTACGACCCGAAAGACGGCAGCGTGATCTGGAAAGTCGGCTATGTCGACGGTTATTCGGTCGTCCCGCGACCAGTGTTTGCTCACGGACTGGTGTATGTGTCGAGCGGCTTTGACAAGGCGAAGCTGCTGGCCATTGATCCATCCGGCAAGGGCGACATCACCGCCACGCACGTTCGCTGGACACTGGATAAAGGAGCTCCGCATACGCCCTCACCACTGGTGGTGGGCGACGAAATTTATGTGGTCAGCGACGGTGGAGTTCTTTCGTGCCTCGACGCAAAAACCGGAGAACTTCACTATCAGGAACGACTGGGCGGCAAGTATTCGGCGTCTCCATTATTCGCGGACGGCAAAATTTATGTCCAGGCGGAGGAAGGCGAGGGAATCGTATTTCGCCCCGGCAAAGAGTTCATGGAGCTGGGCAGAAACGAACTGGAAGCGAGAACATTCGCGTCGTATTCCATCTTCGGTTCATCATTGCTGATCCGGAGTGAAAAGCA
>JABMPE010000406.1 GCA_013203845.1 Rhodopirellula sp.
CGCCTACGCGCAGTTTGAGGAACTGGAAACCTTTTCTAAGTTCGGAGCGCGACTGGACGAAGATACTCGCAAGATCATCGAGCACGGACGGCGAATCCGCGTCTGTCTCAAGCAGCCGGAATTCGCTCCGGTGGCCGTGCCCGCACAAATCGCCGTCCTGCTGGCCTTGACTGCCGATCTGTTCGACGACGTGCCGCTGGACCGGATGACGAACGCCGAACAGGCCCTGCGCAAGGCGGCGGCGAACATCCCGGCGGAGGTATGCGAGCGATTGGATACCGCCAAACAGTTGAGCGACGAGGATCGTGCAACAATCATCGAAATCGCCCGCAAATCACTGGAAGGGTTCCACCCCGCGCCGAAATCCGAAACTGCGCCGAAATCCGAAACTTCGCCGGAAGCCAATTCCGAACCGGAAGTCCCAACGGTGGACAAGCCTGACCCCGAGGAGGGGGCATGAGCAACACCACCGCGAGTCTGCGCCAACAGATCAGCCGTGCCGGAGATCTCCAATCCGTCGTCCGCACGATGAAGGCCGTGGCCGCATCGAGTATCGGCCAATACGAGAACTCGGTGCGTGCGTTGGCCGACTACTATCGAACAGTGGAGGTGGGATTGGGCGCCTACTTAAGAGAACACGGGCTGGTGCCTTCAAAAACGGGACGAAAACAACAAACCGTTGCCGGTACGACTGCCGCAGTTGTGTTCGGCTCAGACCAGGGACTCGTGGGCCGGTTTAATGATGTCGTGGCCGATTATGCGGTCAAGACGCTGGCGGCTCTGCCAACCAAACCCGAGGTCTGGGCCGTCGGCGAGCGAGTTCACGCGCGTCTGGAGGACGCAGGCCTTGCGCCGGTGGGACTCTTCACCGTGCCGAACTCTGTCAAGGCGATCACCCCGCTCGTCGGGCAGATCCTTGTGCAGAGCGAGTCGCGCCACAGCCACAGTGAGGTCAGCGAACTTCACCTCTTTTACAACCGCCCCACATCCGGCGAGGTTTATACACCCGTCGGTCAACGACTCTTACCGCTGGACGAAAGTTGGCAAAGCAAACTAACCGAAACTCCGTGGCCGACAGAACTTTTGCCTGAAGTCATGGGCGGCGGCACCTCGATCCTGCGGGCGCTCGTCCGCGAGTATGTTTTCGTTTCGCTCTTCAGAGCCTGTGCCGAATCCCTCGCGAGTGAGAACTCAAGCCGCCTGGCGGCGATGCAACGCGCCGACAAAAACATCGACGAATTGCTGGAGGCTCTCAACAGGACATTCCATCGTTTGCGCCAGAGTTCCATCGACGAGGAACTGTTCGACGTCGTCTCCGGCTTCGAAGCGCTGTCGAGTGAACACCGCGGAGCAGTCCCATAGAGATTCCACGTCTCGTCAAAATACCCGACCGCCTGCAAGCAGTTTGATTGGAGTGCTTTGAGCACGGTGCCGGACTCTGGTTTTAGTCAGTGGGATGCATGACTGTGGGCCGAAGTGGTGCGGAAACACAAGACACAGCAATATACGGATCGTGGCTGAGTCTTAGCGTCCGATGATGTTCTGGAGAGCCTGCGAAGCGAACTGCGAGGCAACCCCGTGGTTGCAGCATCGCAAGAGACCAGAACGTGTGAGTTCCCAGACTTGTACCAGAATCGATGATTCTCTGCGTAAACCGTGAGGCAATGTGAATCTTCACGAGCACAAACCTGTTGGAAGACAGCGTTTTGCAGCAAATCGACTCGATGTTCCCGATTACTGGAGGCAAGAGGTCGCCGGTTCAAATCCTGTCATCCCGAGTCGGAATTCTACAAATTGTTGTTCATATACGATTTACGAAAAAGTCCCGACGACGTCCTCTCATCTAGTGTTTTCGGCTGTGGTGAATGCCGAAGCACGTGGTGTCGGTGTGACTTTTTCGCGCGACAGGTTCAGCAACTCCATCAGGATGCGTGAATCAAACCACGACAGCAGTCCCACTTTGAGTCCGTTAATCCGCTGTTTTCACGAAAGCTCGATCGCTTCGACACCGGCCGGAACCGGTATCTCCTGATAGAGCATGACCATCTTACCCAGCGACGGACTGATCGATCGCAGGAAGTGATTGCCATACTCCTCGATCCACTTCCTGCCCGGATCACCCTTGGCCCAGCTATCCAGTCATGCGTCGCCATCGCGGTCCGACTCAAAATCACCGTTCGACTTCAGAGTATGTCAGGCACCGCCTGCCCGTGCGATTTCTGACCTGGCATTAATACCAGCAGAAGAGCGAGTCCCGTCATGACGCGTGTGAACTGGTTCTATCGATTCATGGATCGAGGCCTTGCGAAGTTGTCGCAGGCTGGAACAAGCTCCGCGGAGTTCCGGCAGCAGGGCAGAAATAAAGTCGAATTTCAAGACTGCCGGAACTACGCTGCACTCGTTACCAGTTACTGATCGAAATCGGAAAGTTAGTCCCGAACATGATCCTGAACTTTTTGAGTTTGATATTCGTCGTCGGCGTTCACATGTTTTGTCACGGCGAGGTCGCGGCTGCTCAGAAGAAGGTCGGGCAGGCGCGGCTGGTCGTTGATCTGGTGACACTCGGTTCGGGCGAACGTCTGCGCGGAGCGTTCACCGGACTCGATGCAGACGGCAATGTCACGATGGCTGTGCAGCGGGACTGGCTGAAGAAGACTCGACCGGAGATGTACGACGACGTCACTCGAGATGAGATGGTCGAAGCGAAGCAAGCCATGACTGAACTGCGGACACGAATCCAGACGTGGCTCAGTGAAAATCCGAAGCCGAATGCGCTGGTGACGTTTCTGGAAGTGGAACTGGAGCGTGTCGATGCTCGGCTGGCCAAATTCGATGACGCGGTTGCGGGGGATGTTGGCAGCCAGTTTGTGCTGTTGAAGTTTCAGCGGCGAGATGTGAAATACTCGTTTGCCCAGTCGCCGGAGAATCGACGCATCGCGCTGCTGGCCTGGCGAGAGCGTTTTGAGAATGTCGAGACTCGCGAAGCGGCGGATCTGGAAAAGCAACTGCGTGATCGAGGAATTGATCCGGCGGCAGACATTCCTGATCTGGCGGGGCGGTTGCCGGCAACGCGTCAGGACGATAACGAGTGGGCGGCGCGACGAGCGATCATTGAATACGAACTTGCCGGCAAGCTGGACTTTCAGGGGATCGGCAAGGCTCTCGTCAGAACTGATGACGGAGCCGCGAAAGTTGGAATCGAGCAGCTTCTTCCGGAGCTGTTGCCTCAGTTGCTGCAGGATCAGCTCGGTGGTCAGTTGGCGGATCTGCTGCAGGAACCCGGTACGAAGCCACAACAAGGTTCAGCGAAATCAACGTCGGATTTCAGTGGACCGATTCGAGAGGCCGAACGCGACGGTCGCAAAGGTTTTCGAGTGACGACGGTCGACCTCAATCTTCAGCAGAAGCGAGCCAACGTTGAAACTCGATTTCTGGCAAAACTGCCGAACGGCAAGTGGGAGACGATCTGGTCTCACAAAGCGTCCAGCGATCCGTCGAAACCTCGACCCGACATCCAGCGGCAGATCGAGAATGATCCGCAGGTGGCAGAAGCGCTGAAACTGGCAAAGTCGCTCGGTCTCGGAGCTGGCGGGCAACTGGAAACGGCCATGAACTTCGGCTCAGCCACGATGGAAGCTCAGAAAGCAGCCGACCAGGCGTTCTTCCGATTCCTCGACGCGAACGTCAATCGGCTCGACGGTCCGCGACTGAGCTGGCCAGCAAAGCGACTGCTCGACGAAAAATAAACCGGGCTGACGTGCCGCAAGGTTCGAATAACGTAAAACGGCGTCAAACAGAGTGTGACCTGCTGCGCTGGCTTTGCGGTCGACCGAGAATTTGACTCCACTATACTCCGGCCATTCGACAGTTGTTTTTGATGAGAAAGACGGTGTGATGGACCATATCGACGAGTTTGAATCCATGTTCCGCCGCGCGGAGCGTGAGTCGTTTCAGCACGTGAAGATTCCGATCGAGTCGGTTGTCTTTATCACGGATCAGTCTCCTGAAGAGTCCGAACGTCGCCGCCAGGAAGTCCGGAATTTTCTGCCGATGCTGCAGGACGTCAACAGTTGGCGTGAGATCAGCGGAGACCAGTATTCGAACGTTGGCGAGCTGCTGACGAAGCTGGATGAGCATCAGACCGACCTCGTCATCACGTATCGGCATCTTCAGGAGCAGTCGCTGGTTCCTCAGCACAGTCTGGGCGTGTATCTCGATGTGCTCAGCCAGGTGGCGACGATTCCGGTGCTGGTGCTGCCTGGCACGTCTGCGCATCCGGGACCATTGTCCGATGGGCTCTGTGATCGCGTGATGATCGTGGCCGATCACATTTCCGGTGACAACGCGCTGATCAACTATGGTTCGCGAATGTGTCCTGACGACGGAACCTTGTGGTTGTGCCACGTTGAGGACGATTCGATTTTTGAACGATACATGCGCGTGATCGAGCGAATTCCGCAGATCAATTCCGAACTCGCACGCAGCCAGATTGAGGCGACACTGCTGAAGGAAGCTCAGAATTTTATCGACACCTGTATTGTCGAGCTGAAAGACGCGCGTCCGTCGGTCACCTGCGAAAGCCGAGTGACTCGCGGGCATTTTCTCAAGCAGTACACCGAGCTGATCAAAGCTGGTGAGATCGATCTGCTGGTGACGAACACTCGCGACGAAGATCAGTTGGCGATGCACGGCATGGCGTATTCGCTCAGCGTCGAATTAATCGATACGGCGATGCTGCTGCTGTAGCACAGCCAGTTGCGATGCGAAAAGTCTACTGCGACGACTTGAAACTCCTGATCAAAACGGACGAAGAAGCCGAATTCAGATTCGGAAAGGATTCACGGATGAACGTTCTGCTCCTGGCAGCCGAACAGGCGGAAAATGTCGAGCACATGGCGCACGAAGTCCCCGGCTGGGTGACAGCACTCTTCGGAGTGATTCTGGCGGCGATGATTGCCTCACTGGCGCTCGAAGAAAAGATCCATGCGAAGAAGTCGATCATTGTCGGCTTTTACGCGGGACTTTGTCTGATTCTGGGCACTCTGCTCGACCTGATTCCCTTTGGAAAAGTCCACCTGCCGGACGGCCATAACATCAGTCTACCTGTCTACATTCCGGCCATTGACTGGGGCGTTATCACGATCATTCTGGGAGCCAGCCTCTTTGTCGAAGTGACAAGTCGCTCCGGTGTCTTCACCTGGATGGCGATCAAGCTGACGAAGAAATCCGGCGGCGACCCGTTCAAACTGCTGATCGCCTACGGCTGTTTGACCGTGCTGTTTTCAGCGGTCCTCAACAACGTGACCGCGATGATCATTGTGGGGTCGTTGACGACGGTCTCGCTGAAAAAACTCAATCGAACGGAACTGCTGCTGGGCTTCCTGCTGGTCGAAGGACTGCTGACCAATGTAGGAGGCATGCTGACGCTGATCAGTAGTGTGCCGAACATCATTGTTGGCAAAACTGCCGGCATCAGCTTTGTGTCGTTCTTTCTGTACGCCGCGCCGTATGTGGTGATAGCGACCGTGGCAACGCTGGCGCTGGCTCGCATTCGATTTGGGATCAAAGGCCTGAAGACCGAGGAAGAGCGGGAAGAAGCTCGCCGCATGGTGGCGGGCTTCGACGAGAACGAGAGTGTGCCGAGTCACCGCTTCTTCTGGTTTTCCGTGGCAATCCTGGCGTGCTTTATCTTCACGCTGGCTGGCCAGTCGCAGCTGCCAGGTGGGCTGGAAGGACTCGGCATGGGCTTTGTCGCATTGTTCTTTGCCGGCATCGTGCTGCTGGCCTACAAGCACGAGGTCGACAAATTCTACTCGTCCGTTGACTGGGATCTGCTGGCCTTCTTTGCAGCGTTGTTCGCCGTGATCAACGTCATGGAACATGCTCTGGTTCTGGAGAAAATGGGAGACGGCATCGCGCTGCTGCTGGCGTTGCCCGAGAATGTGAATTCAGCGGTTCTGCTGGCCAGTGCGGCGGCGGCGAGTTCCGTCACCGACAACATTCCACTGGCGGCAATGCTCGCTCAGATTCTGGATCAATTGAAAACGCCGTCTGACTCGCCGTTCTGGTGGTGCGTGATTCTGGGAGCCAACCTCGGCGGAAACATCACACCGATCGGCTCGGCATCGACCGTCGTGGCAGCAACGATCATTCACCGTCAGCAGTTGAAACTCGGCTTCATGGATTTCGTAAAACTGGCGTTGCCCTTCGCCGTGATGCAGATTCTTCTCGCGATTGTCTACGTGCTCATCGCGACGGCCATCACGTCCAGTGGCGGCGAAGCAGCCGTCTCAGCTCCAATGTAGGTAACTGGCGGAACGGCGCGGAGCTTGGTCCGGCCTACCAGGTAGCGTTTTCGTCGTTCAAACGAAGCACGGCGTTCAGCCCGGCCAGCGGGATCTTGACCCAGTCCGGTCGATTGTTGATTTCGTAACGCAGCTCGTAGAGCACCTTTTCGATCAGGAACAGATCGAGAAGTTTTTCGTAGTCTTCCCAGTCTGCTGGAAGGAATGACTGCCCTTCGGCGGTGTCTTTGTAGGCAACGCTGAACGCTGCAGCGGCGCATTCATACCAGAATCTCTGCCAGTATTTCGCATTCGTTATTGAAGGATCGGGCGGCGGCAGCATCCCAACGGTAGCAGCGCACGAAGCGTAGTGCAGCGACCGGATCATACCGGCGACGTCTTTCATCGCGCAGCGTTTCTGACGTCGTTCGTCGAACGGACGATCCGGCTCGCCTTCGAAGTCCAGAATGACGAAGTCGGAATTCGTTCTCAGAACTTGACCAAGGTGGTAGTCGCCGTGGCAGCGGATGTTGACGACGTTCGCCTGCGCCGCATCAAACGTCAACATCCTGTCGAGAAACTTGTGGGCTCGGTCCGAAATTCTGGACGGCAGGTCGGAACTGATGGCGATGTCGTGATCAGTTCTTACGAGCAAGTCACACGTTGTCTGAACTTCTTTTCGAATCTGGCTGATGAGTTCGTTCAATGACTCCTGTGTGAGTAATTCCGGAGTAAACGCTGGATCGTCGTGGCAGCTTGACAGGGCCGTATGCAACTCGGCCGTGCGGCGTCCCAGTTGAGCGACATCCTGATGAAACGGTCCCAGCAGCTTCGGGATCAACTCGCCAATTCTGTTGAAATCTCCAACAACGCTGTCGAATGTGGAATCCTCTCGGGGCGCGATTCCAGGCGGAACTTCCGGGCGGTCAACAAGCTCGGCCAGTCGTTGCCAGTAATCTTTCAGGTTGTCGAGCGTGTACGACCACGCGTCGGTTGCGGCAGAAACCTGTTCGGAAATCAGAGCCAGGCAGCGATGGCCGTCGGAACCGACGATGTTGATCGTGGCGTCAACTCGCGGACTGTTTCTGAAATCAGTACGGTCCGTCAGAAAGATGCCGATTTCAGCGTCGGGGTTATGTCCGATTCGCGGTCGCCGAAAGAGTTTCAGGAAAAAGTCGTCACCAATCACGACCGCTGAATTGCTTTGCTCTCCGCCGTGAACGATGAACGGTGACCTGCTTAGTGATGCGGCGTCAGCAAGCTGCGAATTCGACGTTCGGGAAAGCTGAAGTTCACGTCCGTTTCTGGTGGTGAGCGGTCGATCGGCGAGTGCTGTCGTGATGGCTCGCCAGAATTCCGCAAGGCCGCTGCATTCGATCAGAACGGTTGCTGACGGAGTTTCGTTTCCCATTCCGGTCAGATCTGCAATAGTCGCTTCGCTGGCGGCGGCAGCGTTTCGGGGAACGACGGCCATTGGCAAAGCGTAGCAATCTGTCAATCCTCCGTTCGTGGTGACCGAAGCCAGAACCAGCTCGAACGCTGTCGGTGCGCCGGGAATGGAAACGCTGTCGAGAATTTCGACAGCCCCAATTCCTTCGGTCTTCGCGGCAAACCAGCGTTGACTCTGCAGGAAGTTCTTCAACGCAGCGGCCAGTTCTCTGAGAAGGTCGCCGTCTTCGAGAATTTCGGACAAGGACGAAGAGTTAATCAAAGTTTGAGGCGGCATCGACGAATCGTTCCTGTGAGATTTCGAAGTGAGGCAGCATCGCGAAAGTGGCTGACGGCAGTCTTGCCGCCGAACGAGTTTTATCCGATACCGCCGAATCAGCAGACAGATCTTCTGCAACTTTTCGGATGTCGGTCATCCGACTCGACATCTGATCGTTACAC
>JABMPE010000407.1 GCA_013203845.1 Rhodopirellula sp.
GAGCCGATCCAGACTGGGGCGCCAATGCTGCCATCCTGAGCATCGTTTTCTTCGCGCTGCTGGCACTGGCTGGACGATCGTGGCTGCTGACGAAACTGGCAGCCACTTCGGCGGTTGACTGCTGGAGCGATGTTTCTTCAGCGAGCGGGCGGATCCGCGACTTCGACGATTCAGCGGATGAGTCATTTTTTGAACCCGACTTCGTTCAGGACGCGTGACTCTGATCTGAGATTCGGGTATGAAGTGCTGCATCAGGGAGCACGGCAGGCGGAGACCTGCCGGTGGAATTTCAGACGAAACGTCGGTTCCACCTACGAGTGGCCTCATCGAACCACTCGGCTGTTGACAGCAATCGGGCCAGAAAACGATTCACCAGGCACCCATTCGGCTGCTTCGGTGTTGGGTTCGTGCCTTTTTGATATCCCTGAATCATGCATCAGCTGAACTGCTGCGAGCACTCTTCCCATTCGATTTCGCACCTGCTTCGCCAATTCTGTGGCTCGAAGCCGAGTCGCCGAAATCTGTCGGGAACCGTACGGATTATCGGAACTGTCCGGCCAGCTCACGTCGTCCCTGTCGAATTTTCCTGACTCCCCTGCGCTACGTGCCAAACGGGATCAACCGATCAATTCTGCCATCAAGGCTGCCCTATCCTGAAACTCCTTTAAGTCTTGCGTTCCTGTTTGAACCGTTGGGCGCAACTGATGTACGCTGAAGCGTTTGCCGTAAAAATTGCGGACCGTCCCCGGTCCGTCTGTTGTGGTATGTAGCTGAACAGCGGCGAAATTGCCGTGTTTTGATTGAGATTTCACTGATATTCGAATGTTTGCGACTCGCTGTGTGCATACAGCGAGCTGAATTCTATTTGAAGATCCATTTCTTATCGGTCGCTGCCGTCAGGCATCATCCGAGGAGCACTTCATGTTTCTGACGCCGTGGATTCGCACTGTCAAAAACCGCCTGTCCTGGACCCCGTGGCTGCGCCGCCACCGTCGCTATCAGAAGCTGAGTACCAGCGCTGAACGGCGAATGAACAAGCAGGCCGAACTGCTTGAGGCCAGAACGCTCCTGACTTCTCCGAAATTCGTTTCAGTCAGTCCGAACGTGGGAACGTTCCTGCAGGACGGAGATATTCGCGAGGACATCCCGCAGGAACTGCTCTTCCAGTTCACACCGGGGCAGACGCTGGACGCCGCGTCGCTGGATGCGATTTCGGTCTACGCGGCCGGGAACGACAACCAGTTCCGGTCGGCGTCCGCACTCACTGACTTCGGAACAAACGGCGCCGTTCTGATGCGTGTCGGGACTCAGCGACTGGGAGACAGCGAGAACGGCTCCACGTTGACGATCTCCACGGCATCGACAGGGCTGGGAACACTCGTCACCGGCAGCACGCCGACCAACGAAATCCAGGAGCTTTCGCTGCCCGCAACATTTACGGGCACGAATTTCACGTTGACGTTCAACAGCCAGACAACGGCAGCGTTGAATTTCAACGCGACTGCAAATCAGATTCAAACGGCTCTCGAAAACCTTGCGGTTATCAATCCCGGTGATGTGATCGTCCGCGGTGGCCCGCTGAATACGGATCCTGTTTCCATTGAATTTGCAGGGGCCTTTGCCCAGCAGAACGTGTCGCCGATTACGATCAACAGTTCCAATCTTCAGAACAACGAAGTTCAGACCATCACGGTGTCAGGCGATCCGACCGGTGGGACTTTTCGGCTAAGCTTCGACGATCCAGGCCTTGGCATCACCGGCACCAGCGCCGCCATTAATTACAACGCGAACGCTGCGGCCGTGCAGGCTGCCATCACGAACGGGATTCCGGCGCTGGCAGGACTCATCTCGGTGACGGGTGGAGATCTGCCGGGACTGCCGATTTCCGTCCAGTTTATCGGTGCTGCCGCAGACACAAACGTTGCCGCTTTCGGTCTGGCCACCAGCAATCTGACAGGTGGAACATCGCCGCTCGTTAGTCTGGTCACGGTGGCTGATGGAGATCTCAACGCGCTCGCCACTACGCTGGCCAATGGCACAACCGGCTTTCTGAACATTCAACTGGATTCGTCGACACCGACCACCGCGCAGGATCTGATCAATCTTGCCGCCACGGATCCTGTGGCAAAACAGCTACTTCGTGTCGAACTCATTTCGGGTAGCGCGTCGACGAGTATTCTTGGCACCAGCCAGGTGGCGACACTGGCCGGTGCCGGTGCGGCCTCGGGAATCTCCAGTTTCAATTCGGGATCCAATCTGCAGGTTCTGTTCACGGCGAATTCCGCCGGGCTCGCTGGCAACGACATTGCGATTCAGGTCAATCGCCTTGACCTGAGCGCGGTCAGCAGAACTCCGCGAATCAGCGTCGTCGGTGATCTGATTCGAGTGACGCTTAACGACAATCCGGCAGCCGCGACCAGAGCGATTGACCTGGTGACGGCGCTGAACGGAAACACGGCAGCCAGCAATCTGATTACGGCTTCGGTGGCCGTTGGACTGAGTACGACACCGCTTAACACCATCGCCGACGGAAGCCTCATTCGACTGTCAGGTGCCGACCAGATTGTGAATCCCGGCTACCGAGCCATTGGTGACAAGACTAACGAAGTTCAATTCCGCTTTGGCGAACAACTGGCGGACGATCTTTATCTGATTCAGATTGCCGGTACGGGGCCTGAACGGTTGACGAACACCGCTGGCGAAGCGCTCGACAATCTGACCGATCACTTTCAGACGTTCCGTATCGATCTGGGCGGCGAAGTCCGGTCGATCGTGCCTCAGCCTGTGTTGCGTGAGAAAACGCTCACGATCACTGCCGGCACCGGTGCCAACCCTACCAACCTGAGAGACGGCGACACGATCACGGTTGATCCTGGTGTTTCCATCTTTGCACGCAGCACGACCGATCTCGGATCTGCCAGTGCTGTGACCGTATCTTTTGACAGCGTTGCTCCGGGAGTCGCTGGAAACGGTGTCCGCGTCGATGTGAGCACTGCGGATCTGGGTACGAGTTCATCGGCACCGACGGTCAGCGTCAGCGGTCGCCGAGTCACCATCGTGCTGAATTCCAACGGAACTCGCCCGACGACAGCTGGAGATCTGGCAGACGCCGTTGCAGCCAGTTCCGCCGCGCGTTCGCCGATCGCCGTGGTGCTGAGTGGCGACACCTCAACAGCAGTCGGCACGACGCTGGCTGCGACGCAGAACCTGATACTTGCTGGCGGTCTGGACCTGCTGACGTTCGAAATCAACAACACCAACGGCGGTGCTGCTGGTGTTCGAGCCGGTAACTTTGCCGTCGATGTCAACCTGACAACCGCCACGCCAACAGCGGTTGCCGGAGCGATTGCCACCGCCATCAACATAGCAATTGCTGGCGCAACGAATCCCGATGTTCCCAACATCATGGCATCAAACGGCGGTACAGCGACGGTGCGTGTGACCGGTGACTCGCTGGACGTCACGCTGAATTCATCGCTCTTCACGACCACGGCAATTACCCGCGGCGAAGGTGGCCTGCAGCAGCGTCTGGATCGCGTGGTTGTTTACTTCAATGATGTCGACCTGAACGACACCGATGCCAGCAACGCACGATTCTACCAGCTCATCAACACCGCCGGCACGTCGACTGCCACCGACGATTCTATCCTCATTCCTACGTCAGTGACCTACGACAGAGCCAACGGAACCGCAGTCCTCGACTTTGGCGGTGATCTGCCC
>JABMPE010000408.1 GCA_013203845.1 Rhodopirellula sp.
CGATCTTCAGAACGTCGTTGACGGGAGGCGGCCCATCGTCTTTGACCCGGCGCGACAGGTCGCGGCCATCAATGAACTCCATGACAAGAAACTGAATGCCGTCCGCTTCGTCGGCATCATGGGCGACGACAAAATTCGGATGACTCAGCGCCGAGTGCGTCTTGATCTCGCGTCGAAACCGTTCGACGATTTCCGGAGATTGTCGCCCGGACAAACGCAACACTTTCAAACAAACCGTTCGCCCCATGCGGTCATGGCGAGCTTTATAGACCTGCCCCATGCCCCCCTTGCCAAGTTTTTCGATGATCGTGTAGCTACCCAGAACCAGCCCCTTCCAGCGACCTCGGGAAAGCGCTCGTGCCTGGTAAGCGGTCAGGGCATCGTGCTCGACCAGTTCTCGTGCAAACGAATCGGCATCCTCGGCGTTGCTGGTGACGACGAATCGGTGCAGTTCTTTTTCGTTGATCAGTCCGCTCTTTCGCAGGCCGTCAATAAAGGTTTCGAGATTTTTCCGCTTGGGCCTGGGGCGAAGCGACCCATCGTCTGGCGCTGCGATTTCAGCGTCATCCGGATTCAGCGGCGTCCCGGCGTGTAACGCTTCGGTGATTAACCGGGCGAGCTGCGGTTCGTCTTTTCCCGCGGCAGCGACCACTCCGCGCCGCACGGCACCGATCAGGCCGTCCGTTTCGCTGGCCATTTCGTCCGAGCGTTGCTGGCACCGCTTGCAAACGGCCAGATGCTCAGCGATTTCTTCGGCCCTGGATTCATCCAAAGCTCCAGAAACGTACTGATTCAGAGTGATTACATTGGGACATGCGGGTCTCACGGAGACTCTCCCCAGACAGGCAGTGGTGTTTGCAGTTCGTTCAGGATGGCACTGATAGATTGCGAACGCAATGACATAACGTCTGCTCGAAATCACCGATGCGGAAACTTGACCGGCTGTATCGAACCGGTCAATGAACACTTACAACACGCGGTGTGGCGTCATTCCGAGGATTGCCGGCGGGGCTGCTGAAATGTCAGGATCGGGACAACCGCAAACGGGTACTTTCATCAAGAGCCGTCCTTCCACGAAAGGCTGTACGTTGGGACTTGTCATCGGAATGGACGAAGCCGGGTATGGTCCGAACCTTGGACCGCTCGTCATTACGGCGACGGTGTGGCAGGTACCAGGTGACCCGCGAAAGACCGATTTCTGGAAGTCGTTCGACAGTGTCGTCAGCCAGTCGGCCACCAGGAACGCAGGCAGGATTCATGTCGCGGATTCGAAAGAGGTCTACTCACCGTCGCGAGGTCTGCAGCCGCTGGAACGGTCCATCCAGACGATCTTTGGATTGACGTCGCAGGACAGCACTTCGTTTCGAAGTCTCTGTGACTGGCTGATGGCGACTGACTATTCCGGCTCGCCGTCCGGTGATTTTCCAGAGCTGTTGCGACGTCCGACTTCGCCGCCGCCACAGAAAGTTCCATCAGACAGGCCTGATACAGCGTCGCAGTTTTCTCCGTCATTTCTCGATGCTGAGCCGTGGTTCCAGAACTGTGACCTGTCGTTGCCCATCGGGAACGCGGCGGTCGAGATTCAGGAACTGAGTGCTTGCCTGAATACAGCCGGCGACAATGCAGGCATTCAACTCGTAAAAATCAGCAGCGACGTGGTTTTGACGGAACGCTTCAACTCGGTTTCTGAGTTCTACAAGAGCAAGGGAGCAGCGTTGTCCCGCTTCACGATGGGACTGTTGCGCAGCGTCTGGGAGCCGGATGCCGCCGAGCCGACGCTGATCATTGGCGACAAACACGGAGGTCGCAGCCGCTACGACGAACTGATCGACGAACAACTCGACGGACAAATGATTTTTCGTCTCTGTGAAGGTCGGCAAAGAAGCAGCTATCGCGTCGGCGCGTCGGAACTCCACTTTCAAACGAAAGCTGAAGAACACTTTCCCGTCGCCGTGGCGTCGATGGTGTGCAAGTACGTGCGTGAAATTTCGATGGACCTCTTCAACGATTTCTGGCGACAGCACGTTCCCGAAATCAATCCGACGAAGGGTTACCCGCTCGACGCCAAACGATTTCGGCAGGAGATTGCCGCCGCGCAGAAGAAGCTCAGCATTCCAGCTTCGACTCTCTGGCGGGAACGCTGAGATCGACGCTTGAAGCGGAATTCAGGCGGTAAAACCCCGGCGGTAGAATTCCAGCCGTCAATTCGTGATTCCGGCATGACATGACTGAGTATCAATCTGTCGGACCAGGTTCCCGCCGGTGCGGAAATGACGTGGTTGGGAATCCCCACGACGGATTTGGGAAGAGCGACTCAGTCAGGTTGTGCGGAATCGGCGAGCTGCGCGGGTATGACATGAACCGCACGTAGGGATTATCGCGACGCGCGAAGATTCCGGGCTGACATTTGGTTCCGATCTGACAGGAAAATCCGCCGCACCTTGAAAGTCGGTGTAGGTTTCCTGTGATGCCGTGCTTTCCCGATCGGAATCGAATTTCGGGCTGAAAGTGATCGGCACCGCACTGCGGGTAAGACACCCGCAATACACATGGATGCCGTCGTTGGCCTGAATGCGAATCGTTCTTCCGCAAGAACGAACCACCAGACCAGCTTCCTTCAGCGAACATCTGTCAGGAGCCGAAGTCGTGCGAATTTCACACTGGTTGACCCGTCTGCAGAATCGTCCTTCCCGATCAACCCGCCGCAGAACCTCACAGCAGTCATCAGAGTTGCTCGAACAGCGTACGATGTTGACCACTGTCGGGATTCTCACGAGCCCGACGGACCTGACGATCTTCGTCGATGATGGCGACGCCGCGACGGTGCAGCGAAATTCGACGACCGGAAATGTCGAGGTGCTGGATGCCAACGGCCAGCCGAACACCGCGATTCCGTCGATTCAGGCCAGCCTGTTGACGTCCCTGAGTATCTTTGCCGACGACTCAGACAATGTTCTCAGCGTGGCTCCGGTCACCGCCTCCGAATTCAGTATGCTCAATACCATCGTGATCGATGCGGGCAACGGCGACGACGTGATCACCGGCAGCGACGACTTCGCGGAAATGATCGACGGCGGCGACGGAGCCGACACCATCACCGGTGGCGGCGGCAATGACACACTCGATGGTGGCGACGGCAACGATTCAATTCTCGGCGGAGCGGGGCTGGATTCGATCCTCGGAGGCAACGGCCAGGACACGATCGACGGCGGCGATGACAACGATAATATCGACGCGGGCGACGGACAGGACTCCGTCGATGGTGGAGCCGGGGACGA
>JABMPE010000409.1 GCA_013203845.1 Rhodopirellula sp.
ATTGTCGCCAGCCGGGAAAACTAATTGTCGCTACACACCCGTGATGGGCTTTGATGCTTCCAGCATGGTTTCAGCTCTCCGTAACGTGTGGTTGTCAATTGAAAATGCTGTCGCTGTGGATGAGTCGAACAGTCGTCAAACAGTTTGCAGTTCGGCAAAGGCTGGATTGCGGCTCAATCTCTCGTCTGGTCGGTCGGGTGATTCAGTTGCTGCTCCTGCCCGTCGCTGACGTGAGCATTCGCGGCGCAATGCCGCATTGTGATATTACCGGTAACAACGATAGTCTGTCATAAAGAATTATGACAGTTCCTGTGACTCCAGCACTCCTGATCCGTCGACTTCGGGCTGGAACGCCGGGCCTTTTACTGCTGGCCTTTCGACCCGCGCACCTCTGTTTTGGCGATGATCGCTCGATTTCGCTGTCGCCGGTGCCGTGTCGTAAACTGGTTCCGTCATCTTGATACTCGGTCGAATTGCGGGTGTCGGCATTAGCAACTTGTCGAAAGGCGAACACCTGAAAAACACAGTACGCCCCATGTAACCTACTTCTTCGCCTTGCTGCGGGATGCCTTCTTCTTCCCATCAGGTGCACTAACGTCGTCTACGAGGGCCTTCGCGGGAGCACTAGCATCGCCCAGTAGTCTCCTGGCAGACTCGAGCGCCCCTTTGCAGCCGGCGATGGTGGCAGTAGCTCCGATTGGAGTGTGTATTCATTCGGTGTCACGAAGCAGGCTGTATGGCTTCCAGCCAATCGCCGTTCCGCGAGCAAGGGCAGGTAGGGCAGGTATTTTTCTATCGTACGCTGTGCTACTAATTGTTATTGGTTTTCTCTAAGTGGAAAGTGTTTGTGAAAAACCTACCCTACCTACCCCTGTGCCTGTAACTACTGATACTGGTGTGAGTTGCGTCAATCGCTTATGTGCCCTTCTATCTGCGCACAGGGCACCTTTCCTGTGTTTGAAGCCGCATCTCCATTGTCCGCCTGCTCATGCGACGGAAATCGCTTCAATTCGATCGCGCGTCGCATTCCTGTATTGCAACCCTTCCACGCCCATCCCGGTGATCCGTTTCGCCTTGACTTCGTCAGTTCTCGGAGCCCGAGCGTATTGATTCGTCGCGAGGCCGAATTCACTGGCTTGCGTTCGCCCGTTGCGCTAAAGTACCAGTCAGCCCCTGTCTTCGACGGGATAAAGACCCAGTCTGTGTCGGGATCATGCCCCCGCCGTAGCAGCTCGTCGCGGAACTGCGTCCGCACGAGTTCGGTCTCCTCGTCGTCGTCGTCAATCTCTGCCTGCCGTTTGAGAACGACGTTCATGATCTTCAGCGTCGGGTCCACTGCTCGCATCACTTCGTTCTCGAAGTCTGGCCATCGGCTATATTTCCGCGGTCGCTCAGTTGCATTTCTTGCCTGGGTCATCTCACTCTCCTGGTGTTTTCGGAAATTAGTTAGTCACGGATTCGAGCTCCGCCTTCACGTCGG
Organism: Rhodopirellula sp.; assembly: GCA_013203845.1. Classification (GTDB taxonomy): domain Bacteria; phylum Planctomycetota; class Planctomycetia; order Planctomycetales; family Planctomycetaceae; genus JABMPE01. The sequence goes on from JABMPE010000409.1 coordinate 1,481, forward strand.
CGATGATGCTCCATCGATTAGCTTCGACGAATCTTCGTACCTCGTTCTCCCAGCCTGGGCGGTGCTGCGGCCGCCCCATTCTTACGACGACAGCTCGTTGTGCGATATCTTTGGATACGCCGGGCGAGTTGACGGTCAAAGCCCAAATCAATGTGTTTGGCCGACGCCCTTCACCTCGGTACATCTCGTGCCCTGAGATGACCTGTGACGTCAGACATTCTTCGAGTTCGGCCCAGCTAAACCTCAGAGACTTGAGGTTGTCAATCCGTGCAACGCGATACCGCAGCCCTTCTGGTGACAGGAATCTCTTGATCGTGTCCTCGAACTTGACTTTCGGGGAAACGCTCAGGAATCGGCCACACAATTCGGCGGCGAGTTGCACAAAGGTCGACTTGCCAGTTCCTCGGCCTTGGTGCACGTCGTCCGCGTCAGCGGTGAAAATCCAAAGCGGCCGGCATCCCGGGTTACCACCCCAGAAGAGCGTAATAACGAACGCCTTCATGAGCTGGCGATCCTCAGGCGTCGCAGGCGAAAAGAAGTCGATGAACTCTTCGAGCTTTTGACCGTCACCTCTTGGGACCTCCCGATGGAAGTAGCAGAATGTGGGAAGTGCAGGGAAATGCGGATATCTCTCAATTGCCTCGTAGACTTCTGCCTTCATTGTGACGTATTCAAGAAAGCGCTCTGGCGGACAGCGATCTTCACCATGTCGCCATTCAACGCGCGCTTGCCTTTCGATATGGGCAAGTAGTTGCTGGGGTTTCTTGATTTCAACCGGCTCACCGTCAGTCGGCAGATAAAGCTTGCCGCCAACAGACTTGGGCTGGCCGCTCAGTTGAACGAAGTCATGGAAGATGTCTGGCAATTCTCGGCTGACTTGCACCGACCTGTTGTTGGTGCGTTCCTCAGTATCGACATTGCTAAAGACCGGCCTTGCCCCGCTCTCTACAGGTCCGCCGATCGGTGTATATGGCTCGTCGAGAATCGCATCGATGTTGTACTGACTCATTGGACCTCTCCTTTCAGTCCAGCTCTCACATCCTTGAATTGTTTTCGAGGCATTCGGACGGCGACATCCCGCCCCAATTCTGCTTTGAGCAGGATCGCGAGGCGTTCGGCTCCTGCTTTGCCGGGCCACTTGCCGTCCTTCTCGTCGTTCTCGCCGACGACAACGATTTCACGCGCATCGTTTTTCAGAATGCTTACGAGGTACTCACCGCCATCTGTCGCGCTTGGCCGCCCGATTGCTGAATGCCCGACTCGGATGAAAGCTGCAATGTCTGAGGCGCCTTCCGGAATAAATAGCGGCCCGGGTCCGTTCCTCCAGCCGTCCGGAAGAATCAACCCTCGCTTTCCACCTTTCAGGAAGCTCTTGCGACCATCTTCGAACCTCAACTGAATGCCGATCACTACTTCGAGATGATTCCGTTCCGGGAATGTCCAGCATTGCCTTTCCGCGTGCCAACCAATGTGCAATGCCTTCAACGCATGTGGCGGAACAGTCAGAAGTTTGCTGAGATGTTCGACGTGATGACGCTGCAGGGCATCCTCATACTCTGTTGCTCTCTGGGCGAATTCTGGATCAGGGGCTTCATTCAGTTTGCCACTGGCAGAAGCTGGTAGGGCCAGTCGCCCTTGACCTCCCGATGCGAGTTCCCTGAGTTCAAGCCCAATACTGTACGCGATCGACTCAAACCCGCAGCCCGCGTGACAGAAGATCAGCACTTTGCCGTCGTTGCACGCTCTGATCGACAAACTGGGGCGTCGGTCGTGATGTGCCGGACACCTCGCTGAGTATTCTCCATTACAACCGTCTGGTTCCTTGCCCATTTTCTTGAGTCGCGACAGTACCCGTTCGATAAGTGGCAGATGATCGTCGACTGCATTTTGAGGCAGCGAGATATTTCGAAGCGATCGGCTTCCACGCCCCTTTACAGTTGAAACCGCATCCTTTGACAGCGTCTGGCGACGGATATCGGTCCCAAAGCCTGGGACTGTTTCCAATAAATATTGGACGGCGCTCTGTCCTGCCAGCCATTTGCCGTTCGTCCATATTCGCGTGATGAAATCCCGTGAATGATGCAGTCCAGGCAACCGCAGCCCGTTTCCGACAGGTACTTTTTCGGTCAGTTCTGCCTGCTTCGGGAACGTCTCTGGCCGTTCTGCGAGACCGAAGCGGTACCAATCTTCTGTCAAAGAGCAAAGCAGGTAGTTGACATCGACTGAAGGAAGCGGCTCAGCGAAGAACACCACGACGTGAAACCCGCCGTTTCCATCGCTGTCAAACACCAGTGTCGTAAAGTTACGGCGGCGGAGCTCTTCTGCGATTGTCTCAGCTGCCACAAGATTCGACTTGGCCCGGTCTTCGTCGTAGTCTCCGTGCGCGTCAATATCGATGGCCCCCCAGCGGCAGGTATTGTCCGGGGCGATCGCGTAAGCGATCTGAATCTTGCTGCGATCGCTGCACGTGAAGTGGGAGATCAAGTCGGCAATACTGAGAGGGCGCGTAGCTGCAATAACCTTACAGTTGTCGCTTCGCTCAGATTCGCTCAGATACCTGAGTACACGGTCATCACGGTTGATGAATCGCTTGCAACCCCAGTCGGCAAGCTGTTCAGCATGATCCGCCCATGCCGCCCGCTCTCGTTCGAATCCGTCTGCTTCGAGCTTCGCTTTTTCATCCAGTTGATGTTGATCACTTAGGAAACGCTCTTTTCGGCGTCTTCCCTGACTATTACAATCTGTCATCGAGTTACTCCTTTTAATAGAGGGTCGTTGTCTTGATAGAGGCCCGTTGTCCTGCACAGACGCGGGCCTCTTTTCATTTCAGTATTCGCTTCCCCACGCGATGTAGGTTCTCCCCCCGGTGTCGTGTAGAATTTCGTCCCGCAACGCCCAGCACTCGCGATTCCGCAGAGCGACGCTTGAGGGCGTCGATCGCACGTCAATAGCCAGCCACGTCCAGCAGCCGTTCCACTTCAGGATGCCTTGCACACACCAGCCCATCCGGATTGAGCGCTGCGGTAAATCGGCGCAGCGCCTCGCGAGTTGTGTAACGTGAACCGCCGACCACTAGGCTGTCGAGCCGAATGATTTCACCGTCGCGATTCCGGCGGCCCTTCAACATCCAGCGGTGGACGGTGCTCACGGAAACACCCTGACCGGTGCGGCCAGGCACTAGCCGACTCAGGTCAGCAATTCGGATCAGCTTTTCGTTTTCTACGTCAATCGCCACGTCGATTTCTCCCAACTTGATGCGGTTTGCAGCTGGGTGTAATAAATGACGTGAAATTCAGTGAAACGCAACGGCCCACGGAGCGACGATCCTTCCAGGAGTTCTCTTGTAGTTCTCGGAATTCACGGTCGCGATGCGTACGACTGCCGGGCTCGTTGCCGACTGCACAGACTGCCGACAGAATCAAATTGCGAGGCACTTGCGGGGCTTAAGAGCCACTCCGCGTATCATCGGCGCGGCGGAGTTCCCAATAGATAGCGACCTGGCCATCGGAAGACGTCCGTGTCCCGAACTTCGGTGATCCAAGCGCCTTTGATTCTAACGAACGATTCAACGAGGTCAGGGTGCTATCCACAGTCGATCGATCAGGCTCGACATCGTCCTTGAAAGTCGGCAATGCCATCTCGTATGGCCAGCCTCTTTCTTGAAATGAATCCAAGATGACCATGATGTTCGTTGCTTGCCGAGCCACCTTCCGCACTCGCCGACCCGCTATCATCAGCTCCATCGTCTGCCGATTCCAGACAGGCCTTGTGACTGTATCCGCGCTGCGGTGCATGCGCTGAATCCCTTCCAGCACGGCTTCAACCTCGTCTGTCGTTCCTGTTCTCAGCAGCGACTCCACGATGTACAATGATCGTGCCTTGCGCAACTCTTCCGCATGGTCCAATGATAGTGCCTTGCTCGACTCTTCCGCATGATTGATCAGATCAGGAACAACATCAGCTCTTTCTAAATCGAGTTGCTTGAGCAGGCAGTTCACGTCACCCGACCATACGAGATCGCCATTCACTGCCGCGATACCGATTTTCAGTCCGAGTGTCAGGATGTCGCGGCAAGTTCCTGAACCGAAGGGCAACCGTTCAGCAATTCTGCTAAACACTACTTTGAGCGCGTTCAGTTCACGAACACGAACATCGAGCTGCTTTTCGGTCCAGTCCTTGAATGGTGTTATGAGCGGTCCCCTCTCTGAGTACCGTGCATCGGGCAAAAGACGTTTAACGCATCCTTCAAGTGCCACCATGTGTCCAACAAAGAGTTCCTCGGTCTCAGTCTCCATTACCTCGAAGAGGTGGCGAATGATCGCGAGGCGGACACCGGCTTCATAGAAACGAAGCGAGTGATGCTTCAGCATGATGCGTCCTTCACTTCTGGCAACCTCAACTCACGTCCCCCGAGTCGGAGGTGCCCTGCAATAGATGCGGGTGAATTTCCATCCGTCATCCGATTTGCCCCATCACTTGCTGTGCCAGAAGAAAGTTTCGCTCGGCATAGATTTCCGTGATATCCGCTTTCGCATGCCCCAGCACGCACTGGCTGGCTTCCAGCCCGAACCCTTTACGAATCTTCGTCGCCCGATTGTGTCGAAGCTGGTTCGGAGACCAGATCGGAACACCCGCAGCTTCGCATCCGCGGCGGATGGCGCGGCGGTAACTGTCACGGGTATAGCGTTCCCCTCGCCGACCATGTCGCGGTCGCGGAATCGGCGTTGCAGATATCCGGCTGCGGTCACGCTCCCATTCGGCCGATTCTCGAGGGCTGAAGCAAAAGTTGTCGCTTTCCCGGTTCAGAAACGGAACAAGTACAGTCTGGGCGCGAGGGCCGACATAGATTCTGCGCTCGATATCGTGATGTTCTGTCTTGTGAGTACCGGGGGAATAACACCAGACGTCGCCTTCTCGATCCACATCTCCTGGACGCAGAATACAGACTTCGGTTGGACGGCAACCTGTGAGGAGCTGAATCGACACCATTGCTCCGACAATCGGCGGGATGTGGGGCAGGATTGCTTCGACTGATTCGTCTTCGACGCTAACCACCGGCAGCAGCTCTTTTGCGGAGGACTTTCCGCGTCGAAGCCCGGCCACGGCTTGCAGAGCCTGATGAACTCCGACGGGAACGAGTTCGTTCTCAAGTCCCCACGCGAACAGTCGCTTAATCCGGGCGATGTTCTTGTTGATCGTGTACCGGGCGTTTCCGCGAGCCAGCATCTGCGCTCTCACGGCCTTCAAGCACAGCGGCCCAAAGTCACAGATCAGTAGGGCTCCATATAGTTCCCGCAAGTGCCGGAGCGCTGCTTTGATACAGGCCTGCTCGCTCGTTGGCTTGCCGTCTTTGCGGTAGTAATCGATCACGAATGAGTGGTACCTCTGGATCAACTCCGACACGGTCAACTGGTCGGAAGACCTGCTCTGCCGCAGCGTCTTTCCTCCCTCCGATTCACCTGCCAGCCACTCAGCGATCAGGCGATGGTACTTTTCGCGACTTTCCGGTGAGCCGTAGCGGCCGAGGTAATGATCACGCCCGTCAATGCGGACGACGCCCAGATTCTTCGGTTTGTAGTGCCTGTAACTCGGCACCCGCTGATTCCTCGAACTGCTCATATGCGTCTCCCTGAATCCGCGTAAGGTAGTACCGGTACTACTTTACGCCGTTCCGCGAGCCGCACTGCCCATCTGGGTCAGGTACGCTAAGTCAAGCGTTCGGCATAAGTTAAGTGAAATCGGGACGACAGGATTTGAACCTGCGACCTCTTGACCCCCAGTCAAGCGCTCTACCAAGCTGAGCCACGTCCCGTGTTGCTTCGTTTAATTCTGTATCCTGCTCGAAACTAATGACTGAGAGTCGAGCAAGGTTGAGGCGGATGGTATTTGGCTCTGTGTCGTGATGCAACTCCTGCTGACTCGCGTTAGGCTCCTGGTTTTTCCCGGTCAGGAAGGCTTACGAGAATGTTCCGCTCATGCTTTCAATTCTGTCGATGTCGTCGAACGTGCCCTGTTTTCCGGACGGTGCTTGGCCTGTCAGTCGTTGCCATGATCTTTTCCGCAGCGGCAAGCGGTCGAGCGGATGAGCAAGTCAAGGTTCTGTTTATCGGGAAACAGCCGGATCACCCCTTTGCAACTCACATGTATCTTCATACGGGTGAGATGCTGGGGCGGTGCCTGAAGCTTTCCGGAAGCATCGAGACGGTCGTTTCGGATGGCTGGCCGAAGGATGCGACGACGCTGAACGATGTTGACACGATCGTTCTTTACATGACTCCCGCAGCTGAGTTTCTGCTGGACGGTCCGCATCGAGCTGAATTTGAAGCGATGATGAAACGAGGTGTCGGGCTGGTCACGCTCCACTGGGCGTCGTCGGTGCATCAGAAGAATTTCGACCGGCTCGGCTCGACGTGGATGGGGTTTCTCGGTGGCACCTGGGTCAGCAACGTGGGTCTTCACACGGGGAAGTCGCCATTGCGGCAACTCGCACCGGAGCATCCGATCTGCCGCGGCTGGGAAGAGTACGAACTTCACGACGAGTATTATCTCAACCCGACGATCAGCGAGAAGGCAACTCCGATTGTGCAGGTGATGGCCGCGGATAAACCTGTCGTCGTTGGCTGGGCGTTCGAGCGACCGGATGGCGGACGGGCGTTTGGAACAACGCTCGGGCATTACTACCGCAACTTTCAGCGGGAGCCGTTTCGTCGGATGATCGTGAACGCGATCCTGTGGACGGCAAAATTCGATGTTTCCGCTGAAGGGGCTCGTGTTGAACTTCCGGCTGACGAGTTGGCTCTTCCCGAGAAGCCTGTTCAATAGGTGCGAAGAATTGTTCGCAGATTACCTCGACCACTCCGGCCATTCAGCAAGTCCAGGAAGAGGTGACACGATTGCAGAAACGTTGTTTGATTCACGGTCGTTCGCACGCGGCTCAGTCAGTTAGCACCTGGATAAAGGACCGCAATTCATGATCCGTATGTCGGGTACCTTGAGTTTCTGTTTTTCCCTTCTGATGGTGTCGTTTGCCGGAACATTGATCTGCACTGCGCAGGCGAATCAGCAATCTCGACCGAACATCGTCTACGTCATGGCAGACGATCTGGGAATCGGTGACGTAAACTGCCACGGCGGCGATCGATGTCAGATCGACACACCGGGTTTCGATCGGCTGGCGAAAGAGGGCATGCTTTTCAGTGATGCTCACTCGGCGGCTTCGGTTTGTGTACCGGCTCGCGTTGCCATCATGACGGGGCGTTATCCCTGGCGATTCACACCGCCTCGTCCTGACGGTCCCTGGGGCTTTTTGAATCCCCGACTGAAGACGGACCAGTTTACGCTGGGGCGAATGCTGCAGTCGGCTGGATACCATACGGGGTACGTTGGCAAGTGGCATCTGGGGACGCTGATGCCGACGCTCGACGGAAAAAATCAGGGGCCAGACAACGTTGACTATTCAAAGCCGTTGACAATCGGGCCGCAACAGTACGGATTCGACGAGAGCTTTGTTCTGCCGGGTTCGCTGGACATGTTTCCGTACGCGTTTGTCAGGAACAACGTCTGGCAGGGCAGCGTGACCGCCCAGAAAGGGTGGAGCGCGTTTAACCGTGTCGGTCCAGCCGCTGAAGACTTTGAAGACGTCAAAGTGCTCGATACGTTCTCAACTGAGGCGGAGCAGTTTCTGTCCCGACAAGCGAATGCTGCGAAAACGGAAAAGCCATTCTTTCTTTATGTGGCTCTCACGGCACCTCATACGCCGACGTCACCGAGTTCGAAGTTTGAAGGCCAAAGCAAACTCGGAATCTATGGCGACTTTGTGATGGAGACGGATGACTGTCTCAACCGAGTGCTCGCGGCACTGGATAAGCATGGCCTCGCAGAGAACACTCTGGTAATTGCATCGTCGGATCACGGCCCGGCTCTTTATGCAGGACGCAAGCGGGAAGCGACGGCGAACCAACTGCGTGAACTGGAAAAGGACGGTCACTATTCGAGCGGCATCTACCGCGGCTACAAGTTTTCCATCTACGAGGGAGGCTTGCGGGTTCCGTTCGTGGCTCGCTGGCCGGGTGTGGTGCAGGCTGGATCGCGGTGTGATCAGCTTGTCGCTCAGCAGGACATGATGCGGACATTTGCCGAGATCTCCGGAGCGAAACTTTCCGACGGGCAGGCCCCGGACTCGATCAGCTTTCTGCCGCTGCTGAAGTCAGAAACGCGGTCGCAGTCAGAAAGTGGTGCCACGCGAGAGACGATGATCCTGCAATCGACGGAACGGTTCGCCGTTCGCGTTGGGGACTGGAAGCTGGCCGTCTGCCCCGGAGTGGGATGTCGAGGCCGGTTTGGCAACACACCGGCTTCGCCGCTGGCGTGGACTGCGGCCCGTGAAGCTTTCGGCCGAAAGGCGACTCGTGCTGACCTGACGGCGGCGCCTTTCGTGCAACTGTTTGACCTCTCGAAAGATCCTGGAGAATCAAACAATCTTGCAGCTATGTATCCAGGTCAGATTCGAAAGATGATCGACATACTCGACCGACAGATTCGCGATGGAAGAAGCACGGCTGGCCCGCCGCTGGCGAATGACGGCGAGGTCGATTACCTGCGAGGTGTGCCGGGATTCGTGCTGGCTGAGTAGTGATGTTTTCAGAAACGTGTGGCGGAGTGCTGGATCAATGACGGACAAACTTCGAGTTGGCGTGCTGGGGCTTTCACATGACCATGTCTGGAGCAACCTGCAATCGTTGATTGCCCGTAACGATGCGGAACTGGTTGGCGCCTTCGATTCTCACGAAGAACTGCGGCAGAAGTTTCGCAGCGAGTTTGAAATCGAAGCCTGTGACAATTTTGAATCGTTACTGAACGACAGCCGTCTGGACGCCGTTTACGTTTTCTCCAGCAATGCGGAAGGCGCGTCTCTGGCTGTCGCTGCTGCCGAATGCGGTCTGCATGTCCTGATCGAAAAGCCAATGGCCGCCTCACTTGCGCAGGCTGATCAGATGCTGGCTGCCGCCCGTCGAAACAATGTCCGCCTGATGATCAACTGGCCGTTCGCGTGGTGGCCGCAGCTTCAACACGCGTTGCGACTGGCCGACGAAGGGGCCATCGGCAATCTTTGGCAGGTGAAGTATCGAGCAGCGCATGCCGGGCCGCAGGAACTCGGTTGCTCGCCCGCGTTCTGCGACTGGCTGTTCGATCCGCATCTGAACGGCGGCGGTGCACTGATGGATTATTGCTGCTACGGAGCGGTACTGGCTCGTGTTCTAATGGGAGTGCCCAGCCGCGTGACAGCACTCACCGGACGTTTCTGCAAAGAGAACATCACGGTCGAAGATACCGCTTTGCTCGCTATGACTTATCCGCGAGGCATGGCCACCGCAGAAGGTTCCTGGACGCAGATCGGCAAGTTGACCAGTTATACGACGGCGCTTTACGGCGATGCCGGTACGTTGCTGGTCGAACCTCGTGTTGGTGGCCGATTGTTTCTAGCGACGGCAGACGATCCGGAAGGCAGCGAAGTCGACGTTCCACCACCCGCACCTCATCTCCTTGATTCAGCCGCACATTTTCTGCACGGCATTCGAACGGGCGAGCCGTTTCAACCACTCTGCCAGGACCGGATTTGTCGGGATACTCAGGAGATTCTCGAAGGCGGCCGGCAGTCAGTGGAAGCCGGCAGTGAAATCAGCTTACCCCTCGTGATCTGAGTCTGGAGTTTCGTGATGAAGGATCATGTTCTGGCGCTGGATCAGGGAACGACTTCGAGTCGCGCCATTGTGTTTTCTCGCAGCGGCCTGGCAGTCGCAAAGGCTCAGCAGGAGTTTCCGCAAATCTTTCCGAAGCCCGGCCACGTCGAGCATGATCCGGAAGCCATCTGGGAATCGCAACTGGCGACAGCGAAGCAGGCAATTGCCGAATCGGGAGTTGGCGTGGAACAACTCGCCGCCCTCGGCATCACCAATCAGCGTGAAACGACGATCCTTTGGGAACGCAACTCCGGAAAGCCAGTGGCCAACGCCATCGTCTGGCAAAGTCGCATCACTTCAGGAATCTGCGAGCAGCTCCGTCGCGATGGTTATGACGATGTGTTTCGAAAGAAGACAGGACTCGTACTGGACGCTTACTTTTCCGGAACGAAGATTCGATACCTGCTCGATCAGATTGATGGTTTGCGTGCCCGAGCGGATCGAGGTGAAATTCTCTTCGGGACGGTTGATACCTTCCTGGCGTGGAGACTGTCCGGCGGGAAGCTGCACATCACCGACGTCAGTAACGCCAGTCGTACCTTGCTGTTCAACATTCACACGCTCGACTGGGACGACGAACTGTTGGGAATTCTCGGCGTGCCGCGCGCCATGCTGCCGGAAATTCGCGTGTCGAGCGAAGTTTATGGCGAGACTGATCCAGCGTTATTCGGAACGGCGATTCCGATTGCAGGCATCGCTGGAGACCAGCAGGCGGCCACGTTTGGCCAGGGTTGCTTTGAGCCCGGACAGGCAAAGAACACGTACGGCACCGGATGTTTCCTGCTGATGAATACCGGCGAGAAGCCGGTCGTTTCTGACCACGGGCTGCTGACAACTGTCGGTTGGAAGGTCGATGGCAAAGTCACGTACTGCCTGGAAGGGTCTGTGTTTGTGGCGGGTGCCGTCGTGCAGTGGTTGCGGGATGGTTTGCGTTTTTTCGAAGACGCTTCCGAAATCGAAACGCTCGCCCGCGAGGTAGCGACAACCGATGGCGTTTACCTGGTGCCGGCCTTTGTCGGACTGGGGGCTCCGCATTGGAACGCTAATGCGCGAGGAACGCTGGTCGGTATGACTCGCGGAACCACGCGAGCGCACATTGCCAGGGCGGCCCTCGAATCCATCGCCTACCAGACGAAAGACGTTCTGGACGCCATGGAGCAGGACTCGGGACGACCGCTCGACATGCTGCGCGTCGACGGCGGAGCGACCGCCAACTCTCTGCTTATGCAGTTTCAGGCTGATCTGTCAGGCGTGCCGGTACAGCGTCCGGTTGTCGGAGAAACGACCGCACTGGGAGCGGCTTACCTTGCAGGATTGGCGACTGGCGTCTGGGAAAGTCAGGCTGAAGTCTCACGCAACTGGCAGCTCGATGCTGAATTTCAACCCGCCGTCGATCGGGCGGAAACCAACCAGCGTTACGCAGACTGGAAACGTGCCGTCGAACGGTCGCTCGACTGGGCGCGGTAAGCCGCGGATCAGCAAGCAGCTCATCAATTTCATTCTGAAGGAATCGCGATCATGGCCACACTGAAAATCAACGTCGTCTGTTGCGACGGAAGTCCGTCAAAGTTTTCACAAATCGTTGAGGTGGAACTCGATTCCGGGATACTGAACGAGCGGCTTCTCGACACGATTCCGCAGGAAGCCGCCGCTGGCGAATCGCGAAGACTGCACAACGCGGCTCACCACGCTGAGCATGGTCCTGTCACGTACCTGCAGGAAGTTCACGAAGGTGGATTTTCCGTCATGTCTGGCAATCCAGAGAACCAGCAGGAAACATTCTTTGGTGCTGGCTCATACGTCGCGTTCATTGACGACGAAGGGCCGGGGCACGGTTCCAGGGTCGGTCCGGAAGGTGTCAAGCGAACCTTGCGTGTCTTGAAAGGCCACCTCGATATCGAGTGCTGACTGACACTTTCTGCGAGCGTATTCGTTAGCTGTGAACTCGCGGAAGTTCGCAGCCGACTTCGATGATGGCGGCTTCGGCAGCGGCGAGTTCTTCCAGCCGAGCGTCCACTTCTTCAGCAGGAGCGTACGTTTTTGCCAGTCGAACGTACGTCGAATGATGACGGGCCTCGGATTCGTAAAGACTGCCGTAGAACTCCTTCAGCTCAGCGTCCTGAAGATGGTCTCGGAGCAGCACGAAGCGCTCGCAGCTGCGAGCCTCGATCAACGCGGCAATCAACAGATGGTCGACCGCTTTGTACGGCTCCTGCCGGCGCGCCAGCTCTTTCAGCTTGCGACCGTAGGTACCGGGTTTCATTTTGTAAAAGCGAATTCCACGGCGTTTGATCAGCTCGATGACCAGGTGAAAGTGTTCCAGCTCTTCCGTCACGATGGCCGACATCTCGCGGCACAACTCTTCGTTTTCGACATAGTCGAACATCAGGTTCATCGCCGTGGCCGCGGCTTTCTGCTCGCAATGCGCATGGTCGATCAGGATGTCTTTCAGGTTCTGATCGACCTGAGCCAGCCAGCGGGTCGGAGATGTGGAGTGCAGATGCAGCATGCGTGTTCTGAAATCAGCAGGTGATGCAGGGGACCCAGCGAAATGTGATTCGCACTGGCTCAGACTTTTGCACAGAAACCATGATATGGCCTATCCCGCGCGGCGGAGCGATTTGTCGGTCGTCTCGGCAGGCTTCTTTTCTGGTGGCTTTGTTTTCCAGCGGCGATGGACCCAGAAATACTGATCGGGGGCTCGGCGGACCGCTCTTTCCAGCGCCGTGGTGTAGTCCTGCGTCATTTCACGCACGGCATCCTTCGAACTGTAGTCGCGAGGGTCCAGAATTGCTTCGCAGCCGAGCTCGTACTTCACCCAACTCGAAGTATGAGAGTCATCCGGGAGTCGGATCGAGTATCCCACGCAAACCAGCGCGTCGTACCTCATCGCCAGAATCGCGATCGACTTGTAGGTTGACCCTGGACGACCGAAGAAGTCAACGAAAACTCCGCGGCGTCCGGCGTCCTGATCGGCCAGTAAGGCGAGATGCTGATCATTGGCCAGTCGATCCTGCATTTCGATCCCTCCACCCTTTTTGTCGATCATCACGTGTCCGGTCGATTCGCGAAATCTGCGAAACCAGTCGTCGAGGTACGGATTGTCGAGCGTCCTGGCGACGACTCCCATCGGAAACCCGAACATGCCAAATGTGGCAATCGACATCTCCCAGTTTCCAAAGTGACCACTGAGCATGATCACCGATCGGCCCGAACACAAAGCGTCAATGACCTGATCTTTGTTACGAAACTGCACGACGTCGTAGATGTTTTTGCAGCTGACTTTGCGAGGAAACTGCACCATCTCGCAG
>JABMPE010000410.1 GCA_013203845.1 Rhodopirellula sp.
CCTGACTTGTCAAAGCGGAAACAACGACAGCGCAAACCGAAAACGCGACCAGTCGCATTTCACGTTGTTGAAATAAAGTCCGCAAGACCTTGTGGGAAATCGCAAGCATGAGTTCTCGCTGAATCGTGGCCGGGGAGCAGAGGCCGGAGGGAATGAGCGCGGGGCTCAGGTAGGACGAGTATCTTCTCCTTTTTTCCTATTCGAACGCAAGACTCAGCTCTGAACCGTGTCGCGGAATGCTCAGGATCGTGCCCAGAATCACTTCCCGGATTTCGCAAAGATAACTAACCAAAGAGGCTCAGAAGGCGCAGAGACCAGGCTCCCGAATTCCTCGGTGTCTCCGTGCCTCTGTGGTTCAAATCGAAAAGTTAATCGGAACGCGTTCCCTGAAAACGTTCCAGGCTCTCGATCAGCCGCCCGGCCACGTCGATGTCGTTGGTTCTGGAAAATGCTCTCCAGCCTGGTACCGCGTTGACTTCGATGACGAAGCAGCGTCCGGCTTCGTCGTAAAGAAGATCGACGCCAGCAATTCTCGCTCCCACCGTTTCAGCGGCGATCAAGGCAATCTCTGATTCCTTCGACGTCGGCTGGTGAATGGCGGTCGTCGCGGAACGTGACACGTTCGTCCGAAAATCGTCAACCGAAAAACGTTTCATCGCTCCCAGAACTATGCCGTCCAGAATTAAAATCCGCACGTCGAAACCTGGATGCCTGATGAACTCCTGGAGGTAAAGCACGGCCCCGGTTCGCTCCAGAGTCCGGAACGTTCGAAAAGCCAGGTCCGGATCGCTGACTCGACAAATCCCCCGCCCTTCCGAACCAAACAACGGCTTCACCACAACGTCACCACCAAGCCGAGCGAATGCCTCCATCGCCGTTTCTGAATCCTGGCAGGTCACCGTTGCGGGAACGGTCAGCCCGGCAGTTTCCAGCCGCGCCGTCGTCAGAAACTTGTCGACCGCACACTCCATCGAACGCGGCGAATTCACCACCATCACACCTGCAGCGGCCAAACGCGCCAGTGCGTCCATCCGAAAAACGACTTGCTCCAGCGAACCGGGCGGCATTGTCCGTACGATGATCGCGTCGAATTCCGTCAGATCGTTCTCGGCGCTTGAAACCGTCTTTCCCGAGACTGATGCAGCCTCACCACACGAAGCGGCCACAAGCGGGAACTCGATGCGAACACACGCGTGCCCGCGTTCCGCCGCTGCACGAGACAGGTCGGCTCCGTACCAGCTCCCTTCGTTTCCCAGGATTCCAATTCTCACGCGATACGACTCCAAGGCTGGTACGGATCCAGCAGGACGACTGGAACCTCTTCCGGCAACCAATCAAACACCGAACGACTTCCGCAGGACTGCCGGCGCAATTTGCCCGAAGCAGAACGCACTGCCGGTTTCGATGTTGTGAAACACAATCTCCGCCGGGCTGAAGAGCATCGGATCGATTTTGTAGAAGTCGTGACCGGCCTCGCGAAAAATGTCGATAAACGGCTTCCCGTAACCTTCCGCCGCGGACGCTGGAACTTTCGGGCCGATCTCTGCCAGCGACTCATCGTCGCCCGTTACCCACAGCGTCACTCGACCGCCGTAGAGGATTGCGTCGTTCGTTCGCCCGATTCCGGCCAGATCATCTTTCGCCACCGGAGGCAACGGCGCCGTTCCGAATCCGCTCACGATGCGTCGAACGTCAAACCCCAGCTCGAACAGCTTGTGCAGGGAAGTCTCAACCGACCGCGCGACGACCTGAATCGTCCCGGCGATGCTGGCCGTCGGGGCCACTGCCAGCGTCACACCGCTGGGAGCCACTCCGCAACGTTCCGCGAGATACTCCACAACATTTTCACCCGGTAAAGCGGATGCTTCCAGAACTCCAACGACGGCCTCGGGAGACTCATCCCACGGCAGCTTCTCAAACAATTCTTCCCGAGCCGCCGCCGCTCTCATCGGGCCGGAACCCATCCCGAAATAATCATCGACCGACACCCGCCAGCCAGCGTACTGGCTGAGCAGGCAGGCTTCGACAGGGTTGTCTGTTTGAACCTGCACCGTCGGAAATCCGATCCCATCAACCAGACCTGGAGCCAACGAAACCTCTCCAATTCCAGCCAGACAAAGTCTTGCCAGAAATGTACCTGCCAAAAGACTGCCGCGCGTCGCGACTCCAAAATCCAACACACGCGCCCCGCTGGGCAAATTCTGGTCTGAAATACCGAGGCTCTCCAAGTGACGTCGACTCTGCTCGCCAGGAATTTGTGCAAGAGCCAGCACATTGAGATTCAGTCCCGAACTGGAAACAGCATCAGCATGGTTGCGCATCAAAACATCCGTCTAAGGCGACACATCGATCGATTTTCGCCAGGCAGGGTGGGCATCGCCCACCAGATTTTAACAATCGTGGGCAATGCCCACTCGACGGCAGTGACCACTTTAACAATCGCAGCGCGGGATTATTCCGACACGTTACGACGCACGCAATGTGGTAGAGATTCTGACCTGGAAATTCACTCTTGCGTATCTGCAATCAGTTTAGTCGCCATTTGCAGCGCTTCCGCTGGTGTTGCAATCTTCAATTCCAACTGAGCATCGCGGACCTGATCAAGGACATCTTTGAATTGCGGACCCGGTTGAAAGCCGGCCTTGATCAAATCGTCACCCGAAATCAGCGGCGGCGGATCGAGGACGTCTCGATCGGTCGTTCGCAGATACTCATCACAGAACAAGGCGTCGTTCGGTGGCTGGTCTTTCGCCAGAGACCGGACACGAATCAACGCGATCAGATCGGCAGCCAACCTCTGAGCCAGAACGCGTTTCAACGGCGACAACGGCAGCCCTGACGCGTCGTCGAGCGAGTGGCGGTGCTTCAGTAGCCAGCCGGCATCGTCAATTTCGTGATTAGAAAGTTTCAGCCGTCTCCCCACTTTGGCAGCCAGATTGGCCGCAGCAACGTCGCGGCCTGGATCCGCTGCCGAAGACTGATCTTCAATCGCCGCTGCAAGCAGCACCGCCAATGCCAGAGCGAAGGTGGGCTCAATCAACAACCTCAAACTTTTGACAAGCTGCGACCAGCGGTCTTCATCGGCAACAACCGATTCCAGCTCCGGAAGAATTTGCAACAGCAGCCCAACGTCGCGACAAAGTTCGATTGCTCGTTGCCGATGCTGATCAACCAGCATTCGTCTTAATTCCTGAGCGATTCGCTCGGCACTCACGACAGAAATCTGATCGGCCATCGAGAGCACCGCATTCGCAGTCGCTGCGTCCAGCGTAAAATCGAAGGTCGCGGCAAACCGAACGGCTCGCAGCGTTCGCAACTTGTCTTCTTCCATTCTGGCCCGTGGATCACCAATCGCCCGCAACACTCCCGCAGCGAGATCGTGTTCGCCGCCGACGAAGTCCATCACCTTTTTCTGCAGCGGATCGTAAAACATTCCGTTGATCGTGAAGTCGCGCCGCTGAGCATCCTCTTCCGGTGAGCTGAACACCACGGTCTCCGGACGTCGGCCATCGACGTAACATCCATCGGTGCGGAACGTGGCGACTTCCACCTGACCGGCTGATCCGGGACCGAGAACAACGATTACTCCAAAGCTTTCGCCAACGCTGAGCGTTCGTTTCTTGCCGAAAACTTCCCGCACCTGCTCCGGGCGAGCATTCGTCGCCACGTCATAATCTTTCGGCTCTCGACCGATCAGCAGATCGCGTACGCAACCACCAGCCCACAGCGCGGTGTAACCGGCGTCCGTTAACCACCGCACCACCTGCTCGGCGAAATCCCGCTGCGAAACTGCCACGTAACACGCATCCTTTTCGGCCAACGCACTGGCTGGCAACGACTCAGGTTCTTACTCAAGTCGAGACGTCTTCGTCGATCATCTCAAACGAAACTGATTCCGGCGACACCGCCTCAAACGCGTTGACGGCTTCCAGGCGTTCGATGACCGAATCCGCCCAGGGACCATCCTGATCAAATTCCAGGTACCGCTTCCACAAAGCGACGGCTTCATCGGTGCATCCCAGTTCGGACAACACCGCCGCTTTGTGATAAACCGCGTCGGGGTAGTCCGCGTGCACCGTCAGCGCAATGTCAAAGGCCTCAACCGCCCCCTGATCATCGCCCGCTTCGACGCGCAGGCAACCCAACTGCGTCCACGCCTCGATGTATTCGTGATCCAGCTCGACGGCGACATGGTACCGTTCCATCGCCCCATTTGGATTTCCACTTCGATACAAGGCCGACGCCAGATAAAAATGAATTTCAGCATCGTCGGGACACAGCATTAAAGCCATGCGAAACGCCTCGATGGACTCCTCGACATCACCATCGCCGAGCAACCCGCAACCGTGGTCGAACCACTCTTCGGCGTTCCAGTTGTCCGGACACGTCTCGGCCACGATACCGAATGCAGGCAGAGGGATCGTGGCCGGACCGTGATCCGCGGCGGATTCCACGAAGTCACCTGCGTCACCAACTTTGTTCGTCGAAGCTTCCGGCGTGTCAATCACCGAACGCGACTCAAAGTCGAGCATTCGTTGCCCAGTGCGAGCTTCCACCAGACCTTTCTGATCACGAAAAACGACACGCGAATCCTGCGCGAGAATTTCCAGTTGAGCCAGAGGCCGATCAACCGAGGGCAGCAGCAGTCGCAGTCCTGTCAGACTTTGCTCGATGCGGTCACGAGGAATTCCCGACTTGAGCATCTCCTGCAGCCGGCGGACCGCTGCGACTTCCTGAAAATCAAAGTATGGCAGCCGGAACAGGCGTTGCACCGGCACGATCAGTCCCAGTCGTTCCCAGCGACGCACCACGCCAACGGGGATAGACAGCTTCTGCTGGAGCATCGCTGGCGTAAACAGGCGATGCACGTCCCGCTCGCGATGTTCCAGCCCCAGCAGTCTCAGCCATTCGGACTCTTTCAGGATCTGCAACGGCGAACCGGCATTGATCAATTCGACGGCCTGTTCCAGTTTGACGGACGCCTTGCCATCTTCGTCCAGCGGCCACCCTTCCTCGCCAACCACCAGCATCGTCACCTGCCCGCTGACATGCACGGACGAGGAACCGCCATGCTCGACAACAAGATCACACGCCTGGTGATGAGTCATCGACGCAAGAATCCCCGTAAAGGCCACCCGTTCGCCTTGCAGGCACGGTGAACTTTCAAGGTCAGCCGGAAGCAGTTCGGCGTCATCGGACATCGCAGTGAGCTACGAAACGGTGAATAAAACGGGGATCATTGAAGGCTTTCCAAACCCGCGAGCGGCGTTCGGACGAAGCGGCCTTCCACAGCCGCGATGATGACTATTCGACGTGGCCATCACAACCGCGCGGATCAGGTTCCGATAACCGCCACACGAAGATCCATCACGTTTGTATGAGTCGGTCCGGTTTTCAGGAGTCCGCCAGCCTTGTCAAAAAACTCGTACGAATTATTGATCGCGAGAAACTCGCCCGGCACCAGTCCCAGCCGCCGGGCTTCACAAATCACCGAAGAATCCAGAACTGCGCCGGCGGCGTCCGTCGGTCCATCTTCTCCGTCAGTCCCTCCCGACAGGATGGCAATGCGTTCCACGCCGTCCTCCCACAACGCCTGACAGGCGGCCAGAACGAGTTCCTGATTTCGCCCGCCCTTCCTCGGTCGATGCGTTTGAGCCAGATGGACGACCGGCTCGCCGCCACTGATGACGCACGCTGGCGTTGCAACGGGACCCGCTGCGTCACGAATCACGCCGTCACGAATCACGCGGCACGTCTCTGCCAGTTCGCCGCCCACGTCCGCAGCCACGCCTTCCCGTCCACTCCCCTGGTTCACGACGCGGTATCCCAGTTCCGCTGCCTGCGCCGCAGCGGCTTCGACAGCGACTTTGTTGTTGCCGATCACAAAGTTAGAGACGCGTCCATCAACGACGGCAGCGATAGCCTCTAATGAATCAACCTCCCGTTTCAGGAAGCGTTGAATGCTGGCCGGAATCAGTGACTGGTCAGAAATAATTCGAGCAAGAATCTGCCACGCCTCTGCCGGAGATGACGGATCATCCACAGTGGGTCCGGACGCGATGACGTCGAGCGGATCGCCGATCACGTCAGAGATAATCAGCGAAACCATCCGGCCAGCGTGAATCGCGCGAGCCAGTCCGCCGCCTTTGATCTGTGAAAGTTGCTTTCTGACGCAATTCAATTCGTTGATCGTCGCACCGCCGTGCATCAGCAGCCGAGTAATCGTCTGCTTGTCCTGAAGCGACACGCCGTCAACGGGAGCCGGCAGCAGCGCGCTCCCGCCGCCAGATAACAGGACCAGACAGAGGTCGGAGTCGGTCAGGCTGTCCACCAGTTCGAGAATCTTCTGAGATCCAACAACTCCTGCTTCTGTCGGCTCGTTGACTCCGGCCGGTCTAGCCGCATGCAGATGAACTCTCGGCAATGGACGAACACAGTCAGCCGGCACGTTCACCCATCCGGTGACTTCGCATGTCGATGCAGCAGTTCGAAGCGTGTCCACACTGAGAACGTCTTCCAGAGCGGCCGCCATGCCCGCGCCCGCTTTGCCGGCTCCAACAATGACAATGCGTGACAATTGCTGAAGATCGAATTCCTCACCGCCAATTGCGAGAAGCTGTTGTGATACTGAAACAACATTCCGAACCAGCCGTTCCGAGCCGACAGCGTCGACGCCTGTCTGCCAGATCAGCCTTGCGTGTTCAGCGAGCGTTTGCGGATTCTTCATGGGCAACACCACATCCAGTCATAATCGCCGTCATCAGTTGGTCGCACGTCACGGCAGGACGTTATCGTAGGGCATGTGCGAGCGGGGAGGGTTAAAGTCAATTCGACAGCAAAGGGAATATTCACGATGCTTCGTTGTACGGGATGCCGAAGTATTCGTGTATGAACGCCTTGCGGTCACCTTCGTGGCGAATCAGCTGGACGAGTGCGTAAAGCTTCTGCTGGTCGCGACGCAGTTTCTCTTCGAGTCGCTCCTCATCCTGCAGCATGTCTGGCATTTCGCACAGAATTTTCGGCGTGCGGCGTTCCCGGTGACCGGCAATCACGCCATGCCGATCGAACATCTGCAACGCCGTATCAATCCGGTGATCGTGTCGTTTCTTCGGGTGTAACGTGTCGCGAACCCATTCCATTCCAAACGCTTCGACTTCTTCGGCTCGATGCAGAAGCAGATCGTAAACTCGCCCGTAGTATTCGGCGGTCGGATTGCTCCACTGAATGAACTCCATCTGAGTCGTCAGGTCATGCTCGTCGTAAAGCAGCACGCAGTCGGACGGTAATCCGTCTCGACCGGCGCGTCCGATTTCCTGATACCAGGACTCCATCGACCCCGGCATTTCAGCGTGCATCACGAACCGAATGTCTTCCTTGTCAATGCCCATCCCGAACGCGTTCGTCGCGAGAACAAACGCGTTTTGTGATTTCATGAAGTCGTTCTGAACACGCCGGCGATCGCGACGTTCCAGGTCTCCGTGGTAGCAGAAGTGGGGGATCCTTTTCTTTCGGAGCATCTCGCTGAACGCATCCAGCGTCCTGATCAGCGTGAAGTAGACGATGCCGTTACCGTTGGACTCTTCGTACTTCTTGACGATATTCAGGATTTGCTCAAGTTTCTCTTCGTTGCCCCAGACTTCTTCCACCGAGATTGTCAGATTGGGTCGGTCGATGCCTTCGTGGAACATCGACACGTCGTCCGGCTGAAGTCCTAGCTGACGCACAATGTCCTGCTGGACGTCGGGCGTCGCCGTCGCTGTCAGAGCGATCGTGGTCGGGTTGCCGACGAGCTCTCGAAACTCTTTCAATCGCGTGTAATCCGGGCGGAAGTCGTGCCCCCATTCGCTGATACAGTGAGCCTCATCGACAGCCAGCAGCCGGATGTCCCGCTGGGCCAGCACGTCAATAAAATCGGGTTTTCGAAATCGCTCGGGGGTCACGTACAGCAGATCGAACTTGCCATTCGCCACCTGCTCATATCGCGATTCACGCTCCTGACGATTCAGCGACGAATTGATAAACGCCGCCCGAATCTCTTTCTCCTGCAGCGCATCGACCTGATCTTTCATCAACGCAATCAGTGGAGACAGCACCAGCGTCAGCGGTGCCTTGTCAGATGGCTGGTCGCTGGCTGCGTGCAACTTCGCATGCAGGATTGCGGGCACCTGATAGCACAACGACTTCCCGCCGCCAGTTGGCATGATCACCAGCGAATGGCTGCCAGACATCGTGCGATCGATGATCGCTTCCTGCTGACCTCGGAAAGCTGCGTGCCCGAAGCGCTGGTTGAGTATCGAAAGTGCATCCATGGTAAGCAGCTTAACCAGGGCTTCCATGCACGAAGATGTCGAGGTAGATGACGAAAACCATCAGTCCCAGAACAAATGCCATCCCGACATAACTGGCCGCCATGAGCACCTTCTCGCTGGGCTTGCGACGTGTGACGCCTTCCCAGATCAGGAACACCATGTGCCCGCCGTCCAGCACAGGAATCGGCAGAAAGTTCAGAATGGCCAGGTTGATACTCAGGAAACCGAGAAACATCAGCAGTTGAGACATACCCTGTTTCGACACCGCGTAGGCCACTTGAGCAATGCCAACGGGGCCATGCAGATTCTTTGGTGACAGGTCGCCAGAAACGAGGTTCCGAAGCGTCAGGTAAATATCAAGACCCGTGTTCTGGGTCTGATAAAGCCCCATCGTCAAAGCACCACCCCATGTGTCGGCTCGGAGAATCTGACTTTGCGGATGCAGAAAAATGCCTCGCTGTGCCACATACCATTCTTCGGTCGTCGGAACCGGCTTCAGAGTGTAACTCTTCTCATCTCCCTGAAACTTCAGCGTCACCTTCGCATCAGGAACTTCCTGAAACTGCCAGAGTGCATAGGCCATGCTCTTTTTCGTCGCATCGACGAATTTCAGTTCATTCGAAGAGACGGGTGAGAGTTTGTTGAACGTCTCATCCTCTGATTCGATTTTCACAGACTCCAGCACGCCGCCTTCTGGTACTCCCGCTTTCGCCGCCGGGCTGCCGGGAAGCACCTTCAGAACTTTGGACGTCAGATGATAAGCCACTCCAATCGAAGGAATGGACAACGGCGTTCCGTCTGATATCGGATAGTCCATCCAGGCTGGCGTGTCATTGGGAGTGAGCTTGACCGTGACTTCTTTCAGTTCTGGCGAGCCTTCCACCGTTCGCTTGACTCGAATCTCAACTTCTTCGCCAGCGAACATTTCCAGATGCTCGGCCAGGTGCAGAGGATTGATGTCTTTGCCGACGTCAACACCGTTTACCGATGTAATCTTGTCGCCAACTTTCAGGCCCCCGATTGCGGCGGGCGAACCGTCCTGAATAGCGGCGATCTGTTCGATGTCCATCCACAGGCCGACTTCGCGAAACCGGGCGGGCTCAACCGAAACCGATGCCACTTTGTCACCGCGTTTGATGCCCAGCTCGACCGTCGAAGCACGATGTCTCGCCAGCAGAATCTGCAGCTGAGAATAACTGTCGATGGCTTCACCGTTGACCGAAACGATCGTGTCTTTGTCCTGAAAACTGTCTTTGACCTTCGCCGCTGGTGAACCGGGTACAACAGTCGTCTTAACTTCGTTACCGATTTCGGCAATCTCCAGCGAACGGGCATCTGAGACGCCGATCATCCTCCGGAGACCGCTTGCGTCCGGCTGAATGACAACTTTGAAAGTCTCTCCATCGGCGTGATAGCCTTCGATGTCAATGTCACCACGTGAGAGAGTCGTGCCGCGCAGGATGTCCTGAAAAGATTTGGTGTCTCGCCCGTTGATCCGCGTAAAAACATCGCCCGAGCGGATGCCTTTCTCCCAGGCTGGCTTGCCAACGACCGCGTGCCCGACCTCCGCAGGCGACGAATCGACGCCGAATCGAAAAGCCAATCCGAAGAACAGCATCCCGGTAACCACGTTCATGATCACCCCCGCCGAAATGATGCCCATCCGCTGTGGGACATTTTTCGCCGAGTAGGCGCGAGGATCCTGTGCGATTTCCTCTGTTGTTAACTGACTGGGATCCATGTCGTCCTGCCCGAGCATTTTGACATAGCCGCCGAACGGAATCAGTGACAGCGCGTATTCGGTGTCGCGACGCTTGAAGCTGCAGAGGATCGGGCCAAAGCCGATGCTGAATCGTTCCACAAAGACGCCGCACCATTTGGCAACG
This sequence comes from Rhodopirellula sp., assembly GCA_013203845.1. Lineage (GTDB taxonomy): Bacteria > Planctomycetota > Planctomycetia > Planctomycetales > Planctomycetaceae > JABMPE01. The sequence continues at coordinate 10,196 of JABMPE010000410.1, forward strand.
GCGAAATGGCCAAGCTCGTGAAAAAAGATGACGAGCCCCAGACCAAGAGCCACGTATAGAATGTGCAGGGCTTTACCAAGCAGCACGCTCATGTCGAACGCGAGGATTTCCACCGTGTTGTCTCCTCTCGAGCCCAGACGTCCAGTCGTACAAGTTCCGACAACGACGGGCTCGGGTCAAAGTGATGCGCATCAAGAACCGCGCGGCAAACACGCGGAATATCAACAAATTTCAATTGTCCCTGCAGAAACCGATCAACCGCCACTTCATTCGCTGCATTCAAAACTGCTCCGCAGGTGCCGCCGTTTCGAGCGACTTCAAAACCAAGTTCAAGAGCCGGAAAAAGATCGCGATCCGGCGGATGAAAGTCGAGCGACCACACGGAAGACCAGTCCATTTTCGGTCCTGGACATTCCATGCGCTCGGGCCACGTCAAAGCATACTGGATCGGAAGCTTCATGTCCGGCGGCGAAAGCTGGGCAATGCAGGAACCGTCAACGAACTCGACAAAGGAGTGTACGACGGATTGCGGGTGGACGACGACCTCAATCTGTTCAGGTTCGAGGTCGAACAGCCATTTTGCCTCGATCACTTCCAGCGCCTTGTTCATCAACGTGGCTGAATCGATGGTAATCTTGGGCCCCATCTCCCATGTCGGATGTCGCAATGCCGTGTCCGGCGTCACCGCTTCCAGCTGTTCACGCGTCGCCCCGCGAAACGGCCCTCCGCTGGAAGTCAGCACGATTCTCTTCACTTCACGCTTTGAACCGGACTGCATGGCCTGAAAAACGGCACTATGTTCGCTATCGACCGGCAGCAGTTTTGCACCGGTCTTCCTGGCCAGTTCGACGACCTGAGGCCCGGCAACAACGAGCGTCTCTTTATTGGCAATCGCCACTGTTTTGCCCGCTTCCACAGCGGCGACGGTACTCTGCAGGCCAGCGGCTCCAACGATCGCAGCCACCACAACGTCGACATCATCGTGAGACGCCAGTTTCGACAGCTCATCGGCTCCGTAAACGAGTTTCGTCCCGCTGGCAAAAGCGCTGGTCGAGACCGAATCAGCCAGCCCGGCATCACTGAGAACCGCCCATCGCGGCTCGAAATCGAGCGTCTGAGCAGCGAGATCCTGCCAGCGAGTATGTGCAGAAACACCCACCAGAACCATTTGGTCCCGGAGTCCGTCGAGCACCTCCAGGCAACTCGTTCCGATCGATCCTGTCGATCCGAGGACGGCGATCCGTTTCATGCAGTATTAATTCGAGCAGGATCTCCGGACGGCAGATAGACTCGCAGACTCAGTGAAGCCTGATAGAACCTGACTACGGATCACCCGCTCATCCGATCTATCGGGCGGCTGGTGGCGATAAAGTCGCAGCAAATGTCGTATTTTCCCAATGGGGCTCGAATTCTAGGATTCGTTCGAAAACGCAACAACCGAGCACCGTTCCGTCGACATCATCAAGATTTCAGGCATTTCTGATCCGTCAGCCGCTATATGCAGTCACGAGCCAGCGACTACGATGTCGTCACATACAGCAGCATTCAGCAGAAATGGAATTCGTGTGGAGCCAAACGAGCAGCACCCAGCCGATGAGCAGCACAGCGACGACCCGACTCCGGACGTTTCCGATCTGGACGCCCCGGATCCAGGCATCATCAGCCAACGCACAACACACGACGAAAGTCTGACCGACAATGCGGCGGTCGCTGCCGGCAGGATGTCGACCAGCGACCCACACGCTCAATCCACAGAGTTACGGCCCACGATGCGAGCGGAAGATTACCGCCGGCTGCTCGAAAAGAAGATTCGGCGAATGTACCCGTGGTCGGTCTTTCTGTTTTTCGCGGCTTGCGTATCAACGTGGTTTGTCGGAGGGCCAGTCTATGCTGCAGCGGTGATGGGCATTCTGCTGGCCCACGAACTCGGCCACTATCTTCAGGCATTGCGATACGGAGTGCCCGCGTCGCCGCCGATGTTCATTCCGATGCCCTTTCTGATGATCGGTACGATGGGAGCCGTGATTATCCAGGGAGCCGGTTTCGCCAACCGGAAAGCGATGTTCGACATCGCCATCAGCGGCCCGCTGGCTGGACTGGTTTTCGCCCTGCCAATCGCGTGGTGGGGACTTCAAGGCTCAACAGTTACGACGATCGACCCCTCTCAGGGTTCGTTGATCTTCGGCGATCCGCTCATTCTGGAATGGATGTACCACGCTCGTCATGGAGTGCTCACAGACAACCAGGAGGTGGTACTGAACCCGCTGCTGTTTGCGGGCTGGGTGGGCATTTTCATTACGGCTCTGAATCTGATGCCGATCGGCCAGCTGGATGGCGGGCACATTCTCTACACGCTGATTGGTCGAAAAGCTCACTGGGTCGCCTACGGCGTCGTCGGTGGAGCGATCGTCTGGATGGTCACCACCCGAGATCCCGCATTCCTGCTGATGATCGGGCTGCTCTACGCTTTTGGCCTGAAACACCCGCCAACAGCCGACGATACGGTGCCACTCGGAGCAACTCGCATCGCCCTCGGATGGCTGACGCTCGCGTTTGTTCTGATCGGATTCACTCCCATTCCGATTAAGGCTCACCAGCCAGAAACACCTGCCGTTTCAGCACAGCGGGCGACCGACTCTGCCGACGATGCCCCTTCGATTATCCCGATGCAGACTCAAGCGGTGCCCGGCAAGCCGCGATGACTTTCGAATTCGTCAGAATCTCTGAAATAGACGAATTGGCAAGAGTTTATCTGAGGACGAGTTTAGGCCTTTCTGGAGTTGACGGAATGACCCGTTTAGTTACTCTTTTCGGTTGTGTTGTGGTCGCCAGAACAGGTTTGCTCGATCATCAACACACTTCGACTACGTTTTTTTGAGAAAGCAGACGAGATGGCAGAAGGCACGATCAAGCGACTGACAGACAAGGGCTTCGGATTCATCGACACGGGAGACGGTAACGACATCTTCTTCCATCTGTCGGCCCTGGATGGAGTAACCTTCGAGGAACTGCAGGAAGGCCAACGCGTCTCCTACACCTCGGGACAGGGACCAAAGGGTCCGCGAGCAGAGAATGTCAGGCCTGTCTGAGCACCTGAGATTCAACACTTCCAGAAAGCCGGCGAGGACTCGCCGGCTTTCTTTGTATTCAGCACGACATTTTCAAAAGCCTTCCTGAAACGGCTCACGGCAGCATGGACGACTCGCTCAGAGACAGTCAGGAAGACTCGCAGCGCGGACGCCTGTTTCAACGCGTCCGCGTCGTCGGCCTGCTCACGCTGCTCAGCCGAATTCTTGGCCTCTTCCGTGACGCCGTCATGGTCGCCAGTTTTGGCAACGGCGCGATTATGGACGCTTTCACCGTCGCCTTTCGTGTCCCCAACATGGCACGTCAAATCTTCGGCGAAGGAGCCCTCTCGACAGCCTTTCTGCCTGTCTTCATTCAGGACATGGAACACAAGGGCAAACAGGCCGCCTTCCAGACTGCCACCGCCATCCTCGCCGTAACGACGATCGGGCTGCTTGCAATGGTCTTCATCGTTGAGGCGTCGCTGTTCGGCATCAGCATCTTCGTTCCCATGTCTTACGAAGCTGGCCTGCTACTGAACCTGACCGCTGTGCTGACCCCGTACCTGCTGTTGATCTGCGTGCTGGCTCAGGCTTGTGCCGTGTTTCATGGAATGCACATTTTCGGCGTTCCCGCGTTATTCCCCGTTCTGCTGAACGCGTTATGGATCATCGGCGCGTGGTCGCTCGACCATTCTGTCGCCTCCGCTGAGACGAGGATTTACCTGATCGCCTCCGGCATCGTCGGAATCGGTATCGTGCAACTGGGCCTGTGTATTCCGACGCTGCGCCAGATCGGATTTCGATTTGAGTGGAACTGGGCGGTCGGTCGAGATCGTGTCCAGGTCGTCTTTGCCACCATGCTGCCGGTACTGCTCGGACTCTCGATCACTCAGCTCAACACCTTGTGCGACAGCCTGATCGCCTGGAGCCTCACCGCGCCAACCGACCCAACCACGGCTCGCTGGCTGGACTCCTACCCGCTGACCGAAGGCACTGCTGCCGCAATGTATCTCGGGCAACGGCTTTACCAATTCCCCATCGGCGTCTTCGGCGTTGCCCTGGGAACGGTCATCTACCCTTTACTGACAGCTCATGCCGAGCGAGGTGAAACAGGCCTGTTCCGGGAAGATCTGGCGCGAGGTCTCCGCATGGTCATCGCTATCGGAATTCCGGCCAGTGTCGGCCTGGTTCTGATTGCAACACCATTAACTCAGTTGATCTTTGAACGCGGTGAATTCACGGCTGAAGACACCATCAATACCGCCGCTATGATCTCGGCTTACGCACTGGGAGCGTGGGCGGCGTGCGGACTGCTGATCATTGCGCGAGCATTCTACGCACTTGGCGACCGGCAGACTCCGCTGAGAATCGGGCTGGCGGCGGTCGGCGTGAATCTCGTCGCCAATCTGTCGCTCGTCTGGATTTTTGCCGGACCGGGCCTGGCACTGGGAACGTCGATCACCGCCACGTTTCAGGTTCTGTTGGCGGGCTGGTTGCTCATCCATCGGCTTGAAGATTTCCCGTGGAACTCACTGGGCCGGACGCTGCTCAAAACGATGTTTGCCTGCGCGGTAATGTCAGCCGCCTGCCTCGCTGCGGCAACGTTGACACCGCACCTCGATATCGGTTCTGCGCTGATCACAAAACTGGTCGGTCTGTTGCTCCCTTTGACGGCCGGTGCCACCGCCTTCCTGGTCATCGCCAGGCTGACGGGGCTGCCAGAACCATTCGATCTTCTGCAGAAAAACGATCGAAACAGTTAGCAATCCAGCAGCATTTCAGCCGTTGAGAATTCACATTGCCGACGTTCGGACCAATCAGGTAAAAGATCCGGAGCTAGGGAACGCGTCCGAAATCTCTTCCCGGATGCGTTGAACGCGATGATTTTCGTCATTCCCGCGCTGGCGAAATGCCAGTTCTCCCTGGTCTTCTGTTTTTTTTGTCCTGTCGTTTACACATTAAGTAGCAATCTCGTTCCGAGCCTGTGAGTTTTTCATGGGTAGGGTGTGACCAGCCGGCCGAACGGTCATCATGGTGTGCCGACGTCAGCAGTACCTGGAATTCGGGAAGCGATTCTGAACACGATCTCCAACCTGCACCCAAGCGTTCTTCTCCCCTGTCGACCCACTTAACCCTGTTTCGCCAGGACTTCGAATGGAATCGAAAGATCAGCGGCCTCGGCTGCTCTATATCACCACCCATGGGACGGCGGCTCTGAGTCTGATGCGCGGACAGCTGGCTGCTGTGCAACGGCGAGGATTCGACGTGACGGTCGCTGCGTCGCCGTCCTGGGAACTCGACGCTGTCACCGAGCGGGAAGGTGTTCCGACGATCGCGGTGCCGATGAATCGCGAGATCACCCCCCTCCAGGATCTGGTGGCGCTCGTTCGGCTTGTGCGAGTCATGAAGCAACTCCGCCCTGACATCGTCAACGCCGGCACGCCCAAAGCCGGCCTGCTCGGAATGATCGCCGCACGGATCACCGGTGTCCCCGCTCGAATCTATGTCCTGCGAGGCCTTCGTCTGGAAACAACTTCCGGACTGAAGCGACTCATCCTCAAGACGACGGAGCGCATCGCGTCTGCATGTGCTCACCAGGTGGTCTGCGTCAGCGAAAGCATGAGGCAGGTCTACATCGAGCAGAAACTCGCTCCCGCCAGGAAGTGCCTGTTGCCCGGACCGGGAACTTCCAATGGCATCGATGTTTCGCGGTTTGAGAAAACGGACAGGCGACTTCTGGCCGCGCGGGACATCCGCCGCAATCTGGAAATCCCACTCGACGCGCCGGTCGTCGGTTTCGTCGGACGTCTGACAAGAGACAAAGGGATCGCCGAACTGGCCGACG
>JABMPE010000411.1 GCA_013203845.1 Rhodopirellula sp.
AATCCACGATGTTCGAGATATCTCAGGAATCGGGCGTGATAGATCGCCGTGATCGGACCAAGTCCCATCGAAACAGTCGGGAACTGCCAGAAGTCTGGCATCAGCCACGGATGCGGGTATGACGAAAGCCCACCGCCGCGTGGAATTTCGCGTCGAAATCGCAGCAGGTTGTCTTCGGTGAGACGTCCTTCCAGGAACGCTCGTGAGTACACACCCGGAGACGAATGTCCCTGGAAATAAACCAGATCGCCGGTGTGATCTTCCGTCCGAGCGTGAAAGAAGTGGTTGAAGCCGACTTCGTACAACGTCGCACAGGATGCGAACGTGGAAATATGACCGCCAACTCCGGAATAGTCACGGTTCGCTCGCACGACCATCGCCATCGCATTCCAGCGAATGATACTTTTGATACGCCGCTCCAGCGCGCGATCGCCAGGATACGGCGGCTGATCCTGAGGTGGAATCGTGTTGATGTAAGGAGTGTTCGCCGTGAACGGCAAGTGCACACCCCGCTGGTAAGCTCGTCCCTGCAGCAGCGTCAACATCTGCTGAACCCGCTCTCGTCCGTAACGGTGCAACAGGTCGTCGAGCGAATCGAACCATTCGTCCAGTTCAGCCGGATCGAAGTTAGTGGCGGGATCGACCCCTGCTGCGCGGGTGACGTTTTCACTCATGGATAGCTCTGAGACTGTTGGAAGATTGAGTCTGGAAGCCGAAAGCGGGAACGACTGAGTGTCTCAGCCGATCTTTTTTTATGGCTGGGTTTCACTGAACGCTTTGAGCGGCTGAGACGCCACCGGGTTCGATCGCAATTGCTGACTATTTCGACAAGAGTTGCGAAGAATCGGCAGAAGTCACGGAAGGGCTGGGCATTATGGCAGTCCGCCCTGACACCGGCAAGCAATGCCGGAAGACTGCGCAGCTATGGTGTTCTGGTCGTTATTTGTTCGGGCCGTACGGAACCGCAAAAACGACAATCTGCTTACATTAAAGTCCATATTTTCACTGAATAGCCTTAATCAATTGAGTGCGACTCGCTTGCGGTGTGCTATCGTCGAAGATATTTTGACTAATCAAAATCGATCAGATTCGGCAAGCAGACGGCACACTTCGGCAACCCTCACTGCCCAGAGCAGCCCTTGCCGGAAAGCAAATCGGATTTCACCACTCGGAGACTGGCCATGCGGCGACACTGCTCTGAACACGTGACATCGGCCACTCGCTTCGCCGCGCTGAGCGGAATCGCTCTCGCAGTGGCACTCGTCTGTGGGTGTTCCGGCTCGAACGGTCCAGCAGTTCCGAGCGGCTCTTCCGAAGGAACCGGGACAGTTGGATCAGCTGCCGAAGGCGGAGCTGGCGGTAACGCCAACTCGGTCGGGAAGCTCAACATTGTCACCACAACGGCCATGGTCAGCGACATCGTCAGAGCCGTCGCCGGCAACCGGGCCATCGTTACCGGCCTGATCAGCGGAAATCGGGATCCGCACTCGTTTACTGCCGGCAACAGCGACATGAAAAGTATGCTCGGCGCTGACGCCGTCTTTTACACGGGTCTCATGCTCGAAGGCCGCATGGGCGACGAGTTCGCCCAGATTGGTCGCAAAGGACGCCCCGTTTTTCCGGTCACCGAGGGACTCGATCGTCAGAAACTTCGCGAGCCGCCGGAGTTCGCAGGACACTGGGATCCTCACGTCTGGATGGACGTCCAACTGTGGAGCGAGTGTGTTGGCTACGTCGCTAAAGAACTCGGTGCGCTGGATGCCGGCTCTGCTGCTGACTACCAGGCCCGCGCTGACGAGTATCGGAAACAGCTGTCAGAACTCGACGGCTACATTCAAAAGGTCATCAGCACGATTCCCAACGAGCAGCGTTACCTGGTCACCGCTCACGACGCGTTTGGCTATTTTTCCCAGGCCTACGGAATCGACGTGAAGTCGATTCAGGGGATCTCGACGGATTCGCAAGCCGCGATTTCTGACATCAACTCGCTGGTCGATTTCATCGTGGAAAACAAAGTGCCCGCGATCTTTGTTGAATCGAGCGTCTCGCACAAGAATATCGAAGCCGTCATCGAAGGCTGCGGCTCACGCGGCTGGACTTTGAAGGTTGGCGCCGAATTGTTTTCCGACGCAATGGGTACGGCTGGCTCCTACGAAGGCACCTACATCGGCATGATGGATCACAACGCGACAAACATTGCGAGAGCCCTCGGCGGCGAAGCTCCTGAACAAGGCTGGCAGGGAAAACTCCGCGGATCCAAAGAACACTGACTGGAAACAGTAGGCTGGAACAAGCTCCGCGCAGTTCCGGCAACACACAGCCTGGCCTGCCGGAACTGCGCGGAGCTTGTTCCAGCCTACTTCCTGCGAAATTTCAGCAGAACTCAACATGGAACCCGGAACACCCAACTCCGAACTTGCGTCCACCGAAATCATCCATCCGGAGTGGTCGCCGCTGTCGATTCACGACATGACTGTCGCGTATCATCGACAGCCGGTTCTATGGGACATCGACTACGATGCACCACCGGGAAAGCTGATTGCAATCGTCGGTCCGAACGGAGCCGGCAAGAGCACACTGATCAAGGCCGCCTTGAATCTCGTCCCGACGATTTCCGGCAGTGTGGCCGTCTTCGGTGGTCCGTATCGCAAGCAGCGAAACCGTGTCGGCTATGTTCCGCAGCGAAGTTCCGTTGACTGGGACTTTCCAATCAACGCTCTGGAAGCCGTCACGATGGGACTGTACCGAAAGATCGGCTGGTTCCGACCGGTGCGGAAGAAGCACCGTCAGCGGGCGATGAGAGCGCTCGTCCGAGTCGGAATGCAGGACTTCGCGATGCGCCAGATCAGCCAGCTTTCCGGCGGCCAGCAGCAGCGAGTCTTCCTGGCTCGGGCTCTGGCCCAGGAAGCCGACCTGTACCTGATGGATGAGCCATTTGCCGGCGTTGACGCGGCCACTGAGCGAGCCATCGTCGATGTACTGCGGGGCCTTCAACAGGCGGGCAAGACGGCACTGGTCGTGCATCACGATCTGCAGACCGTGGCGGAGTACTTCGACGAAGTCATGCTGCTCAACCTGCGACTGGTCGCCAGCGGCCCGGTTGACGAAGTCTTCACGACAGAAAACCTGCGATCGACCTACGGCGGAAAACTGGCTCTGCTCGACGAGGTCGGACATCGCATGACGATGCGAGGCGAAAGTTGAACATCCTCTTTTTTCTTTTCGCCGTTCCGAGCACAACGTTCGCCGCCAATTCCAACGACATCATCCGCGTGCTCACGCTGCAGGACTACAACACGCGGGTTGTTCTTCTGGGAACCATGCTGCTCGGAATCACTTCAGGCATCGTCGGCACGTTCATGCTCCTGCGACGACAGGCGTTAATTGGCGATGTCGTCAGTCATTCAGCCTTGCCGGGCGTTGCGATCGCGTTTCTGATCGGCGAGGCCGTGTTGCCGGGTTCCGGACGCTCGCTGCACTGGCTGCTGGCCGGAGCGGCCGCCACGGGACTGCTGGCGGTCGTCTGCATCGGGATCATCCGGCGTTACTCGGCGATCAAACCAGACGCCGCACTCGCAACGGTCCTGGGAGTCTTCTTCGGCTTCGGAGCGGTCCTCTTTAAGACGGTTCAGGAATTGCCAACGGGAAACCAAGCGGGACTGCAGCAGTTTATTCTGGGGTCAGCCTCAACCATGATCGCGGCAGACGTCGCGATGATTGCGAAGGCGACGGCGGTCGTTCTGGTACTCAGCCTGCTCCTCTTTAAAGAGCTTTCAATTCTCAGCTTCGACGAAGAATTTGCCGCGGCCCAGGGCTGGCCGGTCGGCCTGCTGGATCTCGGTCTGACGGGACTGGTCGTCGGCATCACGGTCATCGGTCTGGAAAGCGTCGGCATCCTGATGGTGGCTCTGCTGATCACGCCGCCAACGGCCGCCCGGTTCTGGACAGACAACTTCGCGAAGATGACTTATGTCGCCGCGGCGATCGGTGGCACCAGCGCGGCAGTCGGTTCGCTGCTCAGCGCGATGGTGCCGAAACTGGCAGGAGGACCGACGATCGTTTTGTCCGGTACCGCGTTCTTCGTGATCAGTATGCTGTTCGGCACGCAGCGAGGCATCGTGCTTCGCTGGCTGCGACACGCTCACAATCGACGCCGCATCGGTCGCGACGACCTGTTGCGAGCGATGTACGAGATCGTTGAAGCCCGGTTATTTCCCGCCGACAATCAAGTGGTCACCCCACAGCACGGCGACACTTCTTCGCCCGCCCGCAGTCCGTCTTTGAGTGCCGCTTCCGCAACCGAAGCCGAATCAAATCTGTTCTCTCAGCAGGCCGTTCAACTGGAAGAACTCTTTCGACATCGCTCGTGGTCTCCGCGGCGAGTCCGCACGGTCATCGCCGCGGCGGAACGGGAAGGCACGATCCGCATGGATTCGGAAACCGGATGGAGATTGACGACATCCGGAGTGATCACCGCCCGCCACGCGGTTCGCAACCACCGACTCTGGGAAATGTACCTGATCGCGCATGCCGAGATCGCTCCCAGCCACGTCGACCGCGACGCCGACGACATCGAACACATCCTCGGTGCCGAAGTGATTGATCAGCTTGAGAAACTCCTCGCTAGCCGAGTCCCACCAGCAACGGTCCCCCCCAGCCCGCACCCGCTTTGAGCGGCGCCCGAGGACCACATTCATCACTCACCGGATGACCGATCCGGCAGGCAAGTGGCGTTGCAGCGGTTTCGTTGCAAGAATTGCCGACAACATGCGTTTCAGGACAAAGGTTTCGTCGTCGATCTTCGCTGGCGGAGTTCGATGCCCTGCGGTTGATGATTCGAAGCCCCGAGATGAATTGCCATGCCAGAGCCTGTCGCCACCGCCGTACTTGTTTCGTTCCTCGGGCCAAAAGCGCTGGAGATCGTCGGTGAGGCGGTCAAAAAGCATGTGCAAACCAGAGCCAACGCAGTCATCGCGGCAGGCGGATCGACGTTGTCCGCAACGATCAAAAGGCAGTTCGGCAAGGAAGAACAGGATGCTCTGGAAGCCGCCTACGGAAGCGCGCTGACTCATGCCTATTCGCAGGCGCTGGAAGCTCTGGGCAACGTGCTGAATCTGGTCGTGACGTCCGGAACTGAATTCATCAAGTACCGGGTGCCGGTCGAGAACTTTCTCAACAGCGGTGTGGTGGCCGAACACCTGTTCGAAACCGTGCGTGACCTGAGCAACAGCCAGCTCCCGGATCCCACGCTGCTGGAACGCGAATGGGCCGAGTGTGGTGGTCCGGAGCTGCCGTTTCCGGGCGTGTGGCATCTGGTGACGGCGAACTTCCGCAAGGGGGCTCAGGAGCGGACTGTCATCACGCCAGACCTCCGCGAAATTCTGAACGCTCAGAATTTGACTCGTCTGGTCGAGCTGGTCGACAAACTGCGAGGCGTGCAGATCGTCGTGAAGCACCAGCAGTACGTCAGCGTGATGCGCAAGCGATACGCTCAGGTGGAGCTGGCGAATATCGCACCGGCCCATGTGGGCGATCATGGCGTGCTGGTCGTGACGGATGTCTTCGAACCGCAGCATGTGCGTGAGAATCCGCCGCCGGTCGAGATCGCCAAAGACGAACTTGAACAGCTTGCCAAAGCGGGGAAACTCGACGGTAGCAACTCTGAGGTCATCGCCATGCTGGAAGACGGCGATGGCCAGGACTTCGCTCAGAACGTGAAGTTTCAGCGAGCGTCGTATGCCGAACAGCCGGTGCGGCCTGTGCTGGACGTGATCAGTGGCACGGTTACGAAACCAGGATTCGTCAAAGGCACCAGACTCCCCACGCAGCCGGGGAACCCACTCATCGTGATCACTGGCGAGCCGGGTTCCGGCAAGTCGACACTGCTGCGGTATCTGCTACTGGGCATTCTCGATCCGCCGGTCGATGCCGCAGATGAGCCACTGCCATGGACCGCCGCGTTCACGGCGACGGCGCATGAGCACTTTCCGTTTCTGATCGAGCTGCGGGACTACCACTTCACCTGCGAAGCCGAGTCCGAAGTCAATTCGCTGATGGACTACGCCCGGTATCTGGGTGAGACCATGGGCTACGGCATCAACGATCAGTGGCTTGACCAGCGACTGAAGTCCGGGCCGTCGCTGATCCTGTTTGACGGGCTGGACGAGATCTTTGATCCCAAGCGACGCGACCACGTGATGCAGCAGATCGTGGGCTTCACTGAGACCTATCCGCTGGCCCAGGTGATCGTGACGTCCCGGCCGCACGGGTATCACGAAGGCATCCTGCGTCCGGCGGGGTTTGCTCATTTCCGGCTGCAGGATCTGGATCGGCAGCAGAAGGCACACTTCACGCGTGCCTGGTTCCAGCGCGTGTTTCCGAATGAGCCGCAGCATGCACAGCAGCGGATCGATCGCGTGCTGGACAGTGTCGACCGTTCGCCGTCGGTGCGGTGGCTGGCGGGGAATCCGCTGCTGCTGACGATCATGTGTCTGATCGCGCGCGAGCGGGAACTGCCCGAAGAACGGGCTGAGTTCTACGAGCAGTGTCTGGACGTGCTGGTCCATCAGTGGGAAGTCAACAACCACCTGGAGACCGAGGAGCTGGCGTTCCTGACGGTGTACCGCAAGAAGGAACTGCTGCGTCGGATCGCGTTCGAGATGCAGGCCAGCAAGGCCGGACTGCGGGGCAATTTCATTGCGGAAGAACACCTGCTGCAGATCACGCGTGCGTGGTTCGAGGAGACTTACGACAACCTGAAGGGCACCGAATCCGAGCGGGCGGCGCAGAAGATGGTCGAGGGTCTGTGGCAGCGGAATTACGTGCTCTGCCCGCGCGGCCCGAAGCTGTACGGGTTCCTGCACCGGACGTTCATGGAGTTCCTGACGGCCACGGAGTACGTGCGTCGGTTCGAAAAAACAGACGACTTCACGCTGGCCGATCTGGACGCCGTGTTCCGTGCGCACGGCAACGACCCGGAGTGGAGCGAAGTGCTGCGTCTGATCTGCGGCGAGATCGGCGAGGAATTCGCCGACCCGCTGATCCGCACGCTGCTGACGCTGCGGGAGTTCCCGACCAAGAACCTCACCGAGGAGAATCAGCCGAACCACCTCGTGCTGGGCCTCCGCTGCATGAGCGAACTCCGCGGGCTTTCGAAGATGGACGACCTGGGTGTGTTTGCGTTGGAGCGGTGTGTGGAATTCATAAAGCAGGTCAGTCACGGTGAATTTGACAACCCATTCATGATGAGTGACCTGATTCAGGCCGCTAACGAGATTGGCACTCGTTGGCCAAGCCGAATGTCGCTAATTGAATTGGCTCCTCGCGAAGGTGATTTCTCCGCCTTTGGGCACCAGGACTACCCCGATTTCGACGCGGCGATCGTGCGAGATCGCCGCAGAATTGAAACATACGCCTTGACGGCGAAAGACGGCACAATGCGCCGTGCCGCGCTTCGTGCACTGACACGGTGGTGGGCCGATGAGGACACCCGCCAGCTCTTGAGACAACGCGCCGTCGAGGACGAAAACGACGCGGTTCGTTCGAAAAGTCTGGAGCTGTTGGCGGGTGATGAGCGGTGGGCCGATGAGTCCACCCGCCAGCTCTTGAGACAATGCGCCGTCGACGACGACTCGTACAACGTGCGTTCGAAAAGTCTGGAGCTGTTGGCGGGTGATGAGCGGTGGGCCGATGAGTCCACCGGCCAGCTCTTGAGACAACGCGCCGTCGACGACGAACACTCCGCGCCGCGTTCGAAAAGTCTGGAGCTGTTGGCGGGTGATGAGCGGTGGGCCGATGAGGATACCCGCCAGCTCTTGAGACAACGCGCCGTCGAGGACGAATCATGGCAGCCGCGTTCGAAAAGTCTGGAGC
>JABMPE010000008.1 GCA_013203845.1 Rhodopirellula sp.
ACAAAACCCAATGTACGCTGCCAGACAGTCTGTGATTTCATATCGGGCCTCCAGGTTGCCGCCTAAGTTGATCGCTAACGATCACTTAGACGCACCCGAAGGCCATTCAGATCCCGAAACTCTGAATAATCCGCGCTAGCCGAATCAGGTGTGGCCGACGTTACGGTGGCTTCGTTCGATTACCCCGCACAGCACTGACACATAACCACAGTGGATTAGAAACTCGCGGAGCCGAGTTCTAATCTTATGTTCAAGAAGCCCGGGTCGGTGATTCGGGCTTTTCTCATGCGCGGAGTGTTTGTCACGAGTGTCTGTGAGTCGTGTGATGATGGTTGCGTCGTTTCGCAGGTCGGGAGGTCGCGGTAGAACCGGACGCGGCGCGACGGAGTTCCCGGTCAGCGCGGAGCGGGAGCGGGCTCGCTGCTGACGGTTTTCAGAAGCGAGTGACGTGGCGCTGGCGAATGTCTTCCGGTATGGTGATGGTGGAAGACCTGGTTCCGGCCTGACGGGGTTCGTGCGTCAGCGGTGGCGGGCGGATGCGGTGGAAGCGTTCGAAGATCAGTCGGCCACTGCAGCTCGGACACACGCGACCGTCAGCTACCAACGAAGGGCCAGCGGGGACGTTTCACGCGAATGAGCGGTCAGCTAACCAAATCGTTCAAACCGACCGGCGGCCCAGCGGTTGGTTAATCTCCCCACCACTTTCGATATCCCTGAGTCTCGTATTCGTTCGCCCGTCGGTTGACACTGGCAGTCGCTCTTGAAAATTCGCCGTGCGGGGAGTCATTAAGATCGCGGGGCGTTCAGGCAACTCGGTGCGAATTCGCGTACTTCAAGGTAACTCTGCCTCAGAATGCCTGATGGGACAGCGTGCGAAAAAAGCCGCAACTCTGAGTGAGCTGCGGCTTTCGAAAAAGGCGCCGCCCGGATTCGAACCGGGGATGGTGGATTTGCAATCCACTGGAGGAAAGCCGTAAACAACAGGCATCACAACGAGTTACGTTCGACCATATTTTTTGGTTGCTACGTTGGTTGCAACCAAGGCTCCCGAGAACGCCTGCGAATTACTGATGCTTGATGGCGATCCTGAGCGATTGATTACGACATTGCCGACTGATCTCGCTCGCCTGATTCGCGCGTGGCCATCGATCCCGAAAATCCTGCAGCAGTCCATTCTGGCGATCGTCGACAACGCAACGAATTCTGGGTGATGCGTTTCGGCGGAGCCGATCAACGATTGCAAACCACAGATCAAGCTGGCCAACGCCACCACACCGGAAGCCCGCCCGCGACGTCCGGTGCAGAGTTGTGGGCTGGGCTCCACTGATTCCAGTGCAGGCGGCTTGCACAAGACGGACGGCGTTCTTAGTCGAAACAACGATGATTCGGTCTTTTTTGACTAGATGTAATCAAACAAAGACTTCGAAATGCCGGTTTTATCTGGCCCTATTCTGGTTTCGAGAGCGATTTTCTCTGGCCCTTTAAGTCTTTGTGGCGATAAAGTTATCCGACCGAGTAACTTTCCTCCAAAGTGATACGCGAGAAGCTCCCATGTCTGACGACATGCTCAACAAACTTGCCGAGAAGCTTCAGATGACCCCGACAGCATTTCGGGACCACATCATTCGCTCAGCGTACGCTAATGCCCGGATGGAAAACCCGAACATCACCATCGAGATGGTGAAGGAAGCAGCGGCTGCGGGTCATGTCAGGGTTTGATTTCGGACTTCGCGAACGTCCCGACGAAATCGACCCTGAGATGCGTCTGAAGCTTGAGAGCCGTAATTCGGTTGACCTCAGCGAAGCAGGTATGTCCTATCTCGCGGACAATTTCCAAGCACCGCTTCGCTTCGACCCCGAATTGCTCCTTTCGCTAAACGCGATCACTGTTCGCGAGATTCAGCCAGATGCGGGGATGTTCCGCCGCGAGCTAATTCTTGTTGGCGACCATGTCCCCCCGAAAGCGGCGGACGTCCCTACCCTCATAGACGAGATGCTCGACCACGCGAATGGACAGATCGAAGATTTTTACACTGCCGCATTCATCCTCTGGCGGGTCTGTTGGATCCATCCATTCTCGGATGGAAACGGTCGAGTCGCACGAATGCTGTCGTATATCAGTCTCAGCATCTTGTTGCGCGAAGTGATCGATCTCGGCGGGTTCTTCAGCCAGATCATGCAGCGAGAGGACGAGTATTACGCCGCACTCGCCGATGCTGACAAACGTTGGGCCGCGAGCGACCAGTACTATCAGGACCCAAATGTTGTGCGCGACATGGAGCAACTGCTCCTGGACATCTACGCGGTTCTGCAGCAGCACCCGAGCGACTGACTTCCGGAAATACTGATTCGTCGATGACTGACGCGTGTGGCAGAGTTTCAGGTGTCGAAAGCGATTCGATCTGAGGCATGAGCCGTCTTCCTTTGTAAGCCGGACCCGATGCCGCAGAAAACTCGAAGCAGTCCAGCTCCATCGCTGCATCCGTTGAGATTCGATGTTGTAGAACTTGCGGATGATGGGCTCGCTGATCTATGACAGGTCGCGAGTCCGGATGTACCATTGCAGGTAACCGATGCTCGTGCTTCATAAGTTATCTGACACACTGCAACGCTGGTACGGCCACTTTGGTGTTGCCCGTTTGCCGCTGCCCCATCGCGTATGTGATGTTTCGAACGAGCAGAAGGGGGCCCCATCCGTTATGGAAATGTTGCCCAGACCTCTGCCCCCGATCAGCCCTCCTGTACCGTAAGATAGCTGACGTTGCGCTTGACCAATTTTCTCAACTCGCGGGATCATCTAACTCGACGCGACTGCTGCGCGTTCGATTGGCGACAAAATGTCGGCGGAACGAAATACGCAGCTTAGCGATCGCGGTTCGAGCCCTCGGTCGGAATCTCCGGCAAAGTTTTGATTGCATTATCTTGATTCCACTAAAAGGACAAAGGTCGTTTTGTCATTTGCACATAGCGAAGTCGCGAGCGCCTCATTTTGGTCAGTCGCAATGAAGGGGCATTGCAGGGCTCGAAAACCAGAATGAAGACACGCCTTTCCTGCTTTCGATATACCAACCCGACAGCAGTTGCGGCGGATGCTCAGAACTTCTGATCCGGGATTGGCTCGTCGCCGTCGAGGTAATCGTCGCTCGTTGGAATCGTCACCGTGTCGCCGCTCTCCGCAATTGCCTCAAAAATACTGGCAATCATTGCCCGGCAGTTATTGACTGGCCGAGCGTCTTCAGTTTGCAGCCCAGCCATCGGCGCGAGCAGCAGGGCGATGGAGATGGTTGTGGTGTGAGGAGGCATGGTTGGCTCAGTTCTGGGGTTCCGGCAACCGGTCGATCAGAACTCGCAGACGCAGCTTGTCTGTGACCGGTTTTCCGGCGCGGACATCTTCTTCGGTGAAAGTTGCCATCAGTACCTCGCCGAGCGGTGTGCGCTGGTGGTCGTAAACGATGTGGATTGTGCCATCGTCAGTCTGTACGCCGTCGGGATAGGTTACGTCTTCGCGTTC
>JABMPE010000412.1 GCA_013203845.1 Rhodopirellula sp.
ATGTCATCGTAGGCAATGACGGCTTCCTGTTCGATCTGGGCGGTGAGTCCCCCAAGGCCAGTTCCGAGAATCAGACCGACGCGCGGCTCGCCTTTCCAGATTTCTCGAATTGAGGCAGCGGCTTCGTCGATTTCGGCAGCAAGTCCAAGCACGAGCGTTCTCCAGTAGGATCGAACAGGATTGAACAGTAGATTTGGAAGGCGACCTTCCCTGGACCACAAAACGGCGAGCGGCACCAGCGGACAGAAAGAGTACCGAAGCCAGCCGCGGCTGTCGTGTCAAACAGCTCGACATCATGAAATGACGGTGCCGTCAGGACGAGGCTCCTTCGCCGGCTGCCTGGAACCTTGCTTTCCACACAGGAACGCTCGAAATCGCGTAGACGGTACCCGACACAAAACAGGCCAGGCCTACGGAACGAAACAACCAGTCATAGCCGAAACGAAACGCGACGTAACCGAGAATCGGAGCCCCCGCGATCGTGCCAATGTCGAGCACCATCAGCGACAATGCGGAGCCCACACCGCGAACGTCAGACGGAAACGTGTGCAGAAACAACGACGTCGCCGTGTGAAACATCAGCGCGTGACCGGTGCCGCAGAGCAGGGCGGGAGCGGCGAGTCTCCAGGGGTGCCCGGCATCGACCCAGGGAAACAGAAACATCCCCGAGCCCATAACGACGCAACCGACGAGCAGCATCTTGCGTCGCCCCAGACGGTCGGGAATTTTTCGCGACGAAATCCGCACTGTCAGTCCCCAGCCCGCGTAACAGAAAAAGAACAGACCCATTTCCGACACGCCGGAAATCGACAGTCCGACTTCGTCGATGTACTTTGCCAGGAAGACAAACGGCACCGTCATGCAGAGCCCGAACGTGGCGACGACCAGCACAATCGTGCCCGGCCAGCAGCGAACGATTGTTCGGAAAAAGTCGCTCAACCGCGAAGACGATTGCCGAACTTCCGTCGCTGGCGGAGCAAGAAAGAACAACAGCAACGTCGGGATTGCCAGCGAGGCCACCGCTGCAACGAATAGCGTCTGGAAGTTTGCGGTGCTGCGAGTTTCACCCAGAATCAGGTCGCCCAGCGCCGGACCCAGGATCATGCCGATAAAGCCGCCGACGCCGAGAATTCCAATGGCTTCCGTACGACGCTCGGGCGGAGCGTGGTGAGTGATGTAGGCGAGGCTGCTGGAGAAAACAAACGCCGCGCCCAGAATCAGCAACGATCGGCAGATGTAGATGCCGACGCCGAGTTCCGTTAGCCCCAGGTTCGCTGCCGCACCGATTCCAAAAATCACATAGCCCAGGAACCAGACATTGCGGGCACCAATGCGATCAATGCACTGCCCGATCCACGGACGCAGGAACAGGCCGACGAGAGACCCCGCTCCCATAATGAAGCCAACCTGCTCGACGTCACCACCGAGAAAATCAATCCACCGCGCGTAGTGCGTCATCAGCGTATTGGCCAGCACGAAGCCGATCTGGCTGAAAAACGCACACGCGAAGGATCGATCGTAAAGCCGATTCACGGGGCAGGATGTTTCTGAAGGCAGGAAGACGTCGAAATGCAACGTCACGAGGATGGATGATGGGGCGGCTGGTAAACCAGCGGGAGCCACTTTATCTCAAGGTGACTCGATCAATGACAAATGACACCGGAAAAAACGGCGAGAGTCGAGACAGGATTCAAAGTAAATCGATGTCCCCTATATGTTCTCCGATTCAAAACTGGTTTCGTTACTTCGGCTTGTTCTCAGCTGCCCATTTGATGCCGCGAGCCAGAGTCGTCAGGAACACGGGATCCTCAAACGTGGCGACCGAGTGTCCGTACGTCGTGCCGAAGACACGAGCCTTGCCGTAGCGGTTCGTCCAGAAGACCGGGTTCAGCGACTGATTTTTCTCACTGATGGATGTGGCCAGAATTTCTGTGTTCGGCCAGACCTTTTCGATGATATACAGCTCGTCTTTCGCGGACCTGTAGTCGTTCGGAAAGTCTTTCATAATCGGGTGATCTTTGGCCACGACTTTGACCGGGTACTCGCTCTGGTGATCGTGACGTTTGCTGGTAACACCGAGTAACTCCCGCCAATCATCAATGTCGGCAGCTCGGTAGGTGTGCATCGCACAGTGAATGACGACGGCGTTGACTCCGGCTTTGTGCGGTCCGGTGATCTTTCGAATGTAAGTCGGGTCGGTCGTGTTGGCGAAGCATTCGTTGTGAATCACAACGTCGTAGCCGTATGCCCATTCAGGATTCTCATACAGCGGAATTTCGGCGGTTGTGCCTTTGCCGCCTTCGTTGACGACTTTCCACTCGGCGGCGATCCCCTGATCTTTGAGTGCCTTCTGCATGGACTTTGACTGGTGATCGTAATCGTGACAGCAGCCGCCAGTGATGAGCAGGATTTTGATCGGTGCGTCTTCAGCGTGAGCGTTCAGTGAAGTGGTAATGCAGACCGCGAGCGCGCAGATGGTGAGCACGTTGAATGTCGTCAGGACGCTTCTCATGGTGAGGCTTTCTTCAGAGGCAGAGCAGGGGATCATCCCTGGTCGGAACAATCAATGCTGAGAACAGCGTTAAACTGTCTGGTCATAATGATGAGAGTGTTTCGGTTCGGGATGTCGCCTGCAAGATATCCCAGAAGTCAATCAGTGATTCGTAACCGCCCGAAACGTGAACAGGTCAGCGTTCTGCAGATAAAACTCCAGGCGGATCGTCTGTCCCTTCAATTCATCCAGCGAGCGAACACCCCATTTGATTTTGCGGGAAACGCTATTCCCGGAGAAGTTCTGGCAATCATCGTAATTGAACCCGTCGATTGGTTTTCGTTTCGCGTCACTGATTCTAACCCGCAGAATTCCGTCGGTCGCGGCGGCGTTGACGACCAGGTCACCTCCCGGCCAGATCAGGGAACGCGTGCAGACAACGCCTCCGCCCTGCGGCCCATGCAGTGAAACAAAGCCTTCTTTTCGAATCTTTGCCAGCCCGATCGCCCCGTTTCGTTCCGGAGTCCCGTGGGGACCATCCCAGCCACTGTAGTAGATCCACCATTCGTCACCGACTTCCAGCCATTGTGGACTCGCGAAAATCATTTCGTCATCCCAGCTTCCTTCTTCACCGTACGGGATGATCGGTTTTCTTCCCGCGAACCGCTCGAAGTTGAATCCGTCGCGGCTGATGGTCAGCTCCGTCTGAATGAAATCGTTCATTCGGAACGGTTCAAGAAATCCCCAGTAGATTCCATAACGGTGTCGAGTCGGCATGCCGTAGAAGAAGTTAAAGTGGATTTCGCTGTCGATTTTGTCGGGTACCAGAATCGTTTGCGGCTGCGAGTGCTCCAGCCAGTCAGCCCAGAGATCCCGGCTACTTATCCGAGCGACTCGGCGGGACGCTCCGGTATCGATCATCTCTTCGCCGAAGGCGCGATAGATATGTTTCGCCCGGCAGTACAGGACAAATTCTTCCCGATCCGCATCGTACGAAACCGTGTTGTGATGGTCGCTGTGCAGGTGAGCGATTCGCGTGTCGCCTTTTTCGTCCCAGTGAGTGCCGTCCTGCGAACCTCGAATGCGAATGCCGTTGTAGTCGTCCGGATCGCGGCCTTTCGCCCGGTACAGCATCAGCCAGCGGTAGCCGCGGCGAGCGGACTCCGGCACTTCGAGCAGGTACGGGCCACAGGTTTCGGTGGTTTCAGATTCGGCTCGGGCGATCACGATGTTGTTGGGCTTCTGCTTGACCCACGGAAACAGCCCAAGGTCCGGGCGAGTCCAATTTACGCCATCTTTCGACTCAGCATACGCGATGAATGTTTTGAACTTTCGTCCTTTCGCCGACGACGGGAGCGTTTCCTGAGTTCCGTCCGGCAGGAGCGTCGTGGCGCGGATGTTTGCCTGGTAGTACATCCGGAACAGGCTGGCCTCTTCGTCGTACACGACCGAGCAGTAGCTGGGGGCGTCATGAGCCATCACGGGATTGGCGGCGTATTTTGTCGCCTGATGGAATACTCGCGTAACCGCCTGCCGCTTGTATTTGATCGCCCAATGGTTATCGATGATGTGGTTGTCAAAGACAAACTGCGGATCGTAACCGATCGAGACGGGCTCCACTGGCAGGTCTGCAGAACACTCGCTGGCGAACGTCTGCAGAATCACGAAACCGATCAGAAGCAGAATGCGGTGCATGATGATCTCCGAGCTGGGGAGCGGTAATTACACATTCATCGCGGCTTTTGGGGACGATTGCAACTGCCTGGTGGCTTCTCAACAATACCGCCCGTCGAAGCGACCGTTTCACAACCTGACTGCAGAAGATTGAGAAAAGACAATGAGTGACCTTCAAGAACTGACGCGAAAACTGCAGCGTCAGAGCGATTCAAAAATTGTACTGCTTGTTGCTGATGGACTCGGTGGCCTGCCGATCGAAGCTGGTGGCGCGACCGAGCTGGAAACGGCGAAGACCCCCAACATGGACGCTCTGGCGAAGGCCGGAACGCTCGGACTGAGCACGCCGGTGCTGCCGGGCATCGCGCCGGGCAGCGGGCCAGGACACCTGGGTCTCTTTGGCTACGAC
>JABMPE010000413.1 GCA_013203845.1 Rhodopirellula sp.
ATCCCAACCGTGCCGAGCCACCTGATATCGATATCGACTTCTGCCGCGATGGTCGGCAGAAAGTGATTGATTACACGAAAGAGAAATACGGTGCCGACAGTGTTTGTCAGATCGGCACCTTCGGCACTCTGAAGGCGAAGGCAGCAGTTCGCGACGTGTCGCGGGCGTTCGGATTTCCTCCGGCACGCATTAATGAAATCGCGAAGATGGTTCCCGATGAACTGGGGATCAAAGTTCGCGAAGCTGTCGAGAAAAGTCCGGAACTGAGCGATCTGGTCAACCAGGACGAGCAGGTTGCGGAAATGATCGAAATCGCGCACCGGCTGGAAGGCATGGTTCGTAACGTGGGAACTCACGCGGCCGGCGTCGTCGTTGGTAATGGACCATTGATTGAGCGTCTGCCGCTGCAGCGAATTTCCGGCAAGGAAGATCTTGTTTCGCAGTGGGACGGTCCTCACGTTGAAATGGCTGGCATGCTGAAGATGGAATTTCTGGGGCTTCGCAACCTGACGATTCTCCACAAGTCCTGTAAGAACGTTGAAAAGACGACCGGCGAAAAGATCGATCCACTGAAGTTTCCCCTCGACGACGCCGCGACCTACGCACTTCTTCAGCGAGGCGAAACCAAGGGGATCTTTCAGTTCGAATCCGGCGGCATCCGCGACCTGTTGCAGAAGATGCGTCCCGACACGTTTGCCGACATCATCGCGACCAGTGCGCTGTACCGACCAGGCCCGCTCGAAGGCGGCATGGTCATGGACTATGTCGACGTTAAAAACAAGCGGAAGGAACCTGCCAAGATTCATCCGGTCGTCGATCCAATTCTGGAAGAAACCTACGGCGTCATGGTCTATCAGGAACAGGTCATGCGGATTCTCAACCGCGTCGGAGGCCTGGGACTTCGCGAAGCGTATCAATGCATTAAGGCGATCAGTAAGAAGAAGCTGTCCACCATCGCCAAGTTCAAAGAGGAGTACATCAACGGCGCGAAGGAGCGGAACATTGATGTCTCGATCGCCGACAACCTGTTTATGCTGATCGAGAAATTTGCGGGCTACGGCTTTAACAAATCGCACTCGACGGCGTACGGTCTAGTCTCGTACCAGACGGCCTATCTGAAGGCTCACTACCCGTACGAGTTCATGGCAGCGTTGCTGAGCTGCGGGATGGAAGACAGCAACCGCATGCAGGAGCACACCGACGACGCTCGTCGGCAGAACATCGAAGTCGTTCCGCCGGACGTGAATCGTTCGCATGTTGAATTCGCTGTGGAAGCCGATGACGACGGAACCAAGCGGGTCTACTTCGGACTGGGAGCCGTCAAAGGCCTCGGCGAAGACGCGATGGCCGCGATGGTTGCCGCTCGGGAAGCAGGAGGTCCGTTCAAAGACATTTACGATCTTGCAGAGCGGGTTGATCCGAAGTGCATGTCGAAGGGTATTCTCGAAGTTCTGATCAAAGCGGGAGCGTTGGATCATCTCGGCCCGAACCGCGGCCAGCACATGCTGGTCATCGAAAGCGCAGTCAGCGGCGCGGCGCGGAAGGCCAAGGACAAGGCCCGCGGTCAGAAAAGTCTCTTCGGTGACGATCCTGGTGGTGATGACGACCAGGGAACCAGTGGAGCCTCAGCTTTTCCGGAAGCGGAAGACTGGACTCAGGCGCAGAAGCTGGCTGGCGAAAAAGAGGTCTTCGGCTTCTATCTGACCAGTCATCCGTTGACACAGCTGGGTGACCGGTTAACCCGGCTGGTCACGCACACTCATAAAGAACTGGGCGAGATGGAAGACGGTGCCGACGTCCTGATCGGCGGCATGATTTCTTCCATTAAAAAAGCCGCCACCAAGAAACCAAGCCGGAACGGGCACACGCGTTACGCGAATTTCGACTTTGAAGACTCAACGGGAATCGTCCGTTGCATCATCTGGCCAGAGGACTATGCCCGTTCGGAAGACAAGATTTTCCCCGAAGCCATCTGCATCATTAAGGGACGTGTCGACCGCCGCGGTCGCGAACCCAACGTCATTGTCAATCAGTTCCTGACGCTCGAAGACGCCGAAAAGCAGTTCACCCGCCATTTGACCATCAAATTCAAGCGAGGTTTCCACACGGACGCTGACATCAGGCGAACGAAAGAAGTGATCGATCGATTTCCAGGTCAGACTTCGGTTTATCTGTTTGTGGACTCGCCCGACGAAGAAAATCCTGGCAGCCAGATTCGTTACACCCTGATGCCACCTCAGGAAATGAAAGTAACGTGTAACGCCGAGTTCACCGACGCTCTGACGAACGTTGTCGGAAGAACTAATTTCAAATTCTACGCCGACACGAAGAAGAAGACCGGGACATCCACTTCAATCGGTCGCTGACCGGCAGTCGTCGCTGGTGTACTGCGAGCATCGTTGCTGCGATGCAGTCGGCACTTTGTGTCTGGCCTCCGCTGTTCTGGCAGCCTGGCAAAGTGATTTTTGCCCGGAAGTACTGACCAGTGGTGTGGCGAGGCATTCCATGATTGCCTTCCGCGCCAAGTGCCGCCCGAACGTCGCCCCGCAGACCGAACGCTTCATTGCTGGCGACCAGGCCAATGATCTGATGACAAAGGTCTAACAGAATCCGTACAGTCCGCCGGTCGTCTGGTCGGAAAGAGCTGCCGGGAAAATCACCGTCAGTATCAGCCGAGTCGGACGTGAGAATTCTGTCACCGACCAGACTCATCCGGCATCGAACGCTCGCACCGCGTGAAGTCATTCAACAGGGAACCAATGGTGTCACGCAGTCCTGCCGAGAGAATTGAACACGTCAGCAACCTGCTGTTCGAAGCCAGCCAGTCGATCCGCATTCTGAGTCACGTCAGCTGGGACGCTTCTATCCGCGAGCAATTCTTCGCTCAGAATGCGAAGGAGCTGCCGGTCGTCACTTATCCGAAATTCGATCCGTCGCCCGTTCTTGAAATCATCGCCGCCGCCCGACTGCACATTGAAACGTCATTCATCGACGAATGGCTGACGCGGCTGGCAGACGATCTGGAAAACAGTGCCAGAATGATGGCCGGGGCGGGAACTCCGGAGTTCTTCGCCTTTTCCAGAAAACTGTTCGGCGTTCCGAACGATCCGTTGCCGGACAAAGTCACGACATCTCTCAGTCTGGCTCGAAAGTTCGACGAACTGCTGACATCCGTCATGCAGATCGACCTGGGCGAGCCGCCGCAGGCCTGTTTCACGGCGCAGGCAGTCGCGTCCGCGATGACCACCGCCGTCAATACCATGTTCGGCGACGACGCTCCGGAAGTTCTGGTTGTCAATGAACTCTCGGCCAACGCTCTGGCGGGCCCGCGGCGAATCCGCATTCGACACGGGGCGTGTTTTTCGGACAAGGACATTAACCAGCTGATTGAGCACGAAGCGTACATCCACGTCGCGACCTCGCTGAATGGACTTGCCCAGCCTCATCTGAAGATTCTTGGCGCCAGCCATCCAGGCATCACAAAGACTCAGGAAGGACTGGCTGTCTTTGCGGAGTTCATCACCTGCTCGATCGATCTGGGCCGCATGCGGCGACTGGCCGACCGTGTGATCGCCATTCAGATCGCCATCGACGGAGCTGATTTTCTGGATGTCTATGATTACTTTCTGGGCCGCATTGAAAATGAGCAACAATCCTTCGAGAACGCTCGGCGAGTCTTCCGCGGAGGCATGGTCAGCGGAGGCGTTCCGTTCACAAAAGACATGGTATATCTCGACGGCCTGCTCTCAGTGCATAACTTTCTGCGATGCATCGTGTCGTCAGGCCGCTCGGATTGCCTGAGACTACTGTTCTGCGGAAAGCTCGACATCGAAGACATTCCGGTTATTCACGAGCTGACCCAGATGGGCCTGTGCCAGCCAGCAAAATACCTGCCGCCGTGGGCATCGGATCTGCGATTCCTGCTGTGCTACCTGGCCTACTCGTCCTTTCTGAACGGAGTCGACCTGACCCAGGTCCGCGCCCATTACGACACTCTGCTGGCACGAATCCCGAAGTCCGGAACCTGACACTCGCTATATTGGCTCTCAAACATCGGACTTGGAACCACTCCGCACAGTTACCGTGACAGCATCGCACGCAACTTGCGACAGGTGCGACGGAATGTCGCGCATCCAGCAACGTCGCATCCAGCGTTTGAGCCAACACTGCTGAATTAAGCGAGTGCCTGGCAACATTCCACGCTGGCACGGGAATTGCCAATTGTCCGTGCATCAAAGCGATCCGGTTTTGCTTTGTTACATTGCGGAAATCAGCACCAGAACGATGGGATTGGCAGTTCATGAAGAAGAATGAATCTATTGCAAAGATTATGTCGAGCGACCTCGTCACAATCGATCACACGCAACCGGTATCGAAGGCTCGGCAGTTACTGGAGTCTGGCGACCAGCACCATCTGCCGGTCGTTCACGGCGAAGATCTCGTCGGCATCGTCAGCTGGAATGACATCCTGCGGGTCACGTTTGGTGAATATGGGAATCAGGACGGACGCAGCCTGGATGGTATTCTGGACCACACCTACAAACTGTCGGA
The DNA here is from genome assembly GCA_013203845.1 of Rhodopirellula sp. Classification (GTDB taxonomy): domain Bacteria; phylum Planctomycetota; class Planctomycetia; order Planctomycetales; family Planctomycetaceae; genus JABMPE01. Next base: position 4,552 of record JABMPE010000413.1, read on the forward strand.
CCTGATGAATTCTGAACCAACAGTAATCCCGGTCAGCGGTACGGTTCGAGACGCAGCCAATATTCTTGCCCACAGCAACTTCCACTCGCTACCCGTTGTTGACGGAAAGAAACTTGTCGGGCTTGTCACTTCCACCGATCTGATCCGATATCTGGTGGTCCAGTACTAACCTCGGCTTTTGCCGTGGCTGGTTACAATGCCTTGTGGAAGTAGTGAAGCATCCTGTTCGGTGAATTGGGCGTTGTCCCAACAACTCTTTCTTCGGGCAGTGATGCTTCGATCACCAGCACACCCGATGCTGTGCAGACTCTGTGATATCTCTACTCGGGAGAGTTGAGATAATGGCAGCCCCTGCC
>JABMPE010000414.1 GCA_013203845.1 Rhodopirellula sp.
CTCTCTGTTCGTCTCACAACGTGCGCTTTTCGGGCTAAGCCAGTCGATTCTGCGGCGGTGGCCTAACCGCCGACAGTCTGCAGCAGCCGACCGAGTGATTCGTCCTGCATTTTGATCATGTTGATGTTGGCTTCGAACGCCCGCGATGTTTCGATCATGGCTGTCATTTCGTGAATCGGGCTGACACCGGACGCTTCGATAAAACCTTGCTTGACCTGCAGGTTTTGACCGGCTGGTGTTGTTTCGGCCTGAGTTTCGTACAGGCTGTCCCCCAGCTTTCTCAGTTGGTCGTTCCGAGTGGCAACGAGGTCGAGCTGGCCGAGCGGAATTCGCTGGTTATCCGCCATAATCGCGGCAATCTGACCGTCACTTGCGATGTCGATGCCTGTCGCTGTGTTGGGGATCCCGATGGGTTTTCCGGTGGTATCGAGCACCTTCAGGCCCTGATCCAGCGTGACGAGTTCACCGTCGATGTTCCGGTGAAGCTGCCCGTTGCGAGTCAGGTATTCCTTCTGGCCGTCTGAAACTCTCAGAAACCCGTCTCCGGAAAGACCAATGTCATATTGCTGGCCGGTTTTCTGCAGCGAACTGGAAGAGAAGTCGGTCGAGATTCGATCGACCCCCAGCGCTCCGACTTCTTTCTGGCGATCGCCGACCATCCGGTGAGGAAGATCCCTGCGAAAATCTTCTGGCTTGAATACCTGAAACGTCGCGACATCGCGTTTGAAACCGGTCGTCGAGGCGTTTGCGAGATTGTTGGCAATCACGTCCTGCCGGACGGCCTGGGCGTTGGCACCGTGTGATGAAAGGTAAATTCCGTGGATCATCGGGCCGTTCCGAGGGGTAAAAAAACTGATTGGCAACGATTGAATGGTTCAGCTTGGGTGGGGCGAGCTAAGTCGTTCATCGATTTATCGGCAGAATGCTGCCCGAAAGTTCAACGTAATCGGAAAAGTTTTCGAAATCAGAAAAGTCAACGTAGTTTTCCTATCCTGTGTTTTTTTGCAGTGTTTGGCTCAAAGCAGCTGTTCTGTCGGGCATTCCACTGCCGTGACGGGTGATCTCTGACAGCCCGACCGGTCGTAATTCGCCGTGGCTCAGGGGCAGCACCGGTTGTGAGTGCTGCCGTGTTTGCCAATAATTGCGGCCCGACAGGCAGGTAATTTGCGGTCGACCAAGTACAGCCTTGGGCCGACCGGATTCCGAACAGAGTTCTCCAGACAGGACCGTTTGCAATGCGAGTTTCCGTCAGTTCCGCAGTGACCATCGTGGTAACCAGTTGTCTGTTCGCCGGGTGTGGCGGAGGGGCGGATCCAGCGCCGGAGAATTCCGCGGACTCAACCGAGGCGCCGGTGACATCGGAACCGTCGCAGCCAGTTGCCGACACTGGCGTGCCAACTCCGCCGCCGACTTATCGTCCGATTCAGCTCGGTGGGACGCCGGGAACAGCGGCCAGCGATTCGGCAGCGACCGGCAGTTCGTCTGTTGCGTCGACCGAGCCTCCGAAGTTTGAGGAAGTGGTGGCGGCGTTGAAGCCGATCCAGATCATGCTGGGAAAGTGGCAGGGGCTTGTTAAGAACGCGAGTAAGACTGAAGTTCACGACTGGGTCTGGGACTTGAAAACGGACCCTGTTTTTCCGGCTCTGGTTCTTAGCATCCCCGAAGGTGAGTTCTTCACCAGCGCAAGGCTGACATACGACCCACGCATTGACAGATTTCTAATGACGACAGTCGATGCAGAAGACGTCAAACGCTCGTTCACCGGAAAATTCATCGATGAGCCAAAGGACGTGCCCAGCGAAGACGGTAAGACTGTCGAGCGAACTTTTCAGCTTGAACTGACGGAGAACGAAGGTACCGGTCCCGGACTTCGTTTTCAGTACGTATTTAAGCAGCAACACAACAATCGCTATCTGGTTGACGTTAACCGGGCCCGCGGCAAAGCAGCGTTCCGGCAGTTCGACGTGATCGGTTCTCAGCGCGACGGAGTTTCCTTCGCCAAAGCCGATGACGATTACGGGGACAAGACCTGTATCATCTCCGGCGGACTCGGAACGTCGACCGTTTCTTACAAGGGCAGGACTTACTACGTTTGCTGTTCAGGCTGTAAAGCCGCGTTCGAGGACGAACCAGAACGCTGGATCGCCCGGATGGAAGAACAGAAGGCTGAAAAGATGAAAGCTAATAACTGACAGCGATCAGATTACGAAAGACATTCAGTTGTCTCTCTTTCAAGAAACCACAGCAGGGAATGAATTGTGTTGGGCAGGAAGTCAAAAACACTCGGACTGAAAGCTGGGCCAGCGAAACACGGGACGGGATTATTTGCCACCAGACGATTTCGTCCCGGCCAGGTTCTCGGCGAGGTGACTGGCAAGCGGATTCTGGACGGCGACTACGGATCGGATTACTGCATCGATCTGGGAGACGACTGGTCGCTGGAACCGGGTGAGCCATTTCGTTACGTCAACCATTGCTGCACACCCAACGCCAAACTCTATCTGGTGTTCGAAGATGGCGACGCTGTCGAAGACCGCAAAGTGGTGATCGAGGCGCTGTCGAACATTCAGCCGGGCGCAGAAGTCACGATCGATTACGAGTGGCCAGCGGATGGCGCGATTCCCTGCGGATGCGAAAGTCCACAGTGTCGCGGCTGGGTGGTCGATCCTGCGGAACTCCACCTGCTGAACAGCAGCAAGCCTCGCTGAGTCACTTCGTGCTGGTATCTTCGGTGGTTGTGGCGGCTTCCGGGCTGGCCGGCGTGTCTGTCAGTTCTTTCAACGCCTGACGCAATGGTTCTGCGAGCTTTGGTCCGCCGCCAATAAAGAGGCGGGCGATGTTGCCTTCGCGATCAATGACGACGGTCTGCGGAATCGAGGTAACGGCGTACCTCGCGGCGGCAACTCCGTCAATGTCGAGAATGACCGGCACCTTCAGCTGGTGTCGTTCGAGCGTGGATTTGATTTCGGCAGGTTGCTCTTCCATATTCACTGCAAGCAGTCGAACTTTCTGATCAGGGAATTCACGGACAACCCCGTCAACCAGCGGCATTGTCTGCAGGCAGGGGCTGCACCAGGTGGCCCAGAAATCGAGCACGATGATTTCACCTCGATGTTCAGCAAGTTCAAAGTCGCCGCCATCAAGGGCAGACAGTTTGAAGTCCGGTGCTGGCTGACCGACCAGTGGAGATTCTGTCCCGGAAACCGGAGCCGCTCCACCGTCACCGTCGCCAGCCAGAGCGAATTTGGGTTCGGTGGCGTAGTGCAGCTTCCAGCGGTGGTAAGCCAGTTGAGCGGCGGCCTGTTCGATGTAGTCTCCGAACAGGAGCTGGTCGATATCTGCCAGCTCTGAATGACATTCGCCCAGGATGTCGCTCTTGCCCGAGAGTACTGATCCTTCCACTTTGCGGGCCAGAAATGTCAGCCGGTCCTTGTGGCGAACCAGCGTTTGAACTCTGGTCACGCTGGCTGGTGGTGGCTTGTTGCCGATGTCGCTACCGTCGACGCTGGTACTCCCACCGTTGTCGGTCGCGACAACTTCGACCGGCAACGTTTCGTTGGGAGCTGGCTGATCCGACTTCCCGGAAGACTGCAGCTCGTCTGGGTGCAGCCAGATGATTTGCGAAACTCGATGGCGTGGGATTTCGCGATTTGCCAGGCGAACTTCGACAGTCAGCACCTGCTGATTCATTCCGATCAGGCGACCACGCAGAAAGTCGCCGTTCGCCGAGTAAATCAGGTGAGTCGGTGGCGATCCCTTTTGCAGACGCGGCAACGTCAACAATCGGTTACGTTTGGTTTCGTCCAGAGTTGGCGAGCCTAGCTGGCCATCTAATTCAACGCCTTTGATTCGCTCATTGGAAACGAACGTCGCGTCGGAAAGAGGTGTTGTGAAGTGAAGACCGTCTTCGTCAACGGAAACAACTTCGCAGGGAATTGTATCACCAGTACGCAGATGCAACGTTTGAGGTGAACTGGCTTCTGGCTTTTGAACGAGAGTGGCCTTTCCGATCAGCATCTGCCTGAAGACATCCCCGAACCCCTGAATAGCAGGCTTCTGATTGAGCTGCCGAATCACGACCTGCCGATCCTGCGCCACGTTGCTGGTTTCCGTTTTCGGCTTCGGAGGCTCACGGTAAACGATCCTTCCGGAAACGTTTTTCGCCAGCGGACTGGCGTTCAGGCTGAAGTCCGGATGCCACGCCAGACAGCTGGCGTTCGGTTGTTCGCTGCCGTCGGTCAGTCGGCCATGCAGTATTAAATGATCGACTTCCAGTCGACCGCGACGTCCAGATGCCATGATTGGATCAGTCGCCGGTACCGTTGACTCCGTGCCGGATCCAATGGAGCGAATTCCAAGCATGGGTAGCTGCAGGGGCTCACGAATGCTGGGGCTGGTTACCTGCAGAGTTCGATTCTGGATGGCATTCAACCGACCGCTGAATCGTGAGCCGTCCTGATAGACGATCCGCAACAGCGGTGACCTGGGGACTTGAGAGTTACCGTCGGCGGCCTTGTCATTCGCGGGTTTTGCGTCGTCAGCTGCGGGTGAGAGGAAAATGTCCGATACCGCGCCGGCAGCAAGCTCTGTTGTCTGCTCCTCATTACGAATGGTGAAGCTGCCGGATTTCGGATTGAACGCTGTCACCTGCCCGTAAGCGATGGTGCCGTCAGTACGATGAATTCTCGACTTATCGGTTTGAACATCGCGAGGCAGGATGCCATCCCAGTGAGCGATTCGCAGGTGGTTCAGCCTCACGTCCCCGTTGCGGTTGATCAGACGCAGACCTTGTCGAGTTGTCGGGGTTTTCGAGTGGAGCTTCAGCGAAGCTTTGTGGCTCCCGGTTCGAGAGTAGAGGCTGATTCGCTGTTTCTCCTGGTCCAGATAAAGCAGGCCGCGAATGGCTCCCGCCCCACCGGCAATTGGTGAAACAACCGCAACATCGGCATCACGATCCGTTTCTCCCATCAGGACGACATGATCGTCCCACACTTCGAGCCGAAAAACGTGGAGGTCACCTGACTGCATCTCATCGACACCGAACATGAACTGAAAGTCCGGGCGATTTTTCCAGGACACTTCAAATTCAATGGAGGCTCGCGGTGGCAGTTTGGCATTCCTGAAGAGCGTGGCGTCGGCGCGGCTGGTAGTGGGCCAGCCTCCTTCATCGCTCCAGCGTCTGGAGAACCTGGCCTCAACATCACCGTCCTGCCAGCCTTCCAGACCGTCGGGCCCGAGGTAAATCAGAGCCGTTTCCTGCCACCGGTAGATTCGATGCACGTCCTCACGAAGAATGCTGATCGTGCCGATTGTCTTTGTCTGAATTCTTAGATCGGCATCGGTGAGTTCCAGCAGGTCGCCGTAAAAAACGTCTCCCGAAGAAAGCTCGACGCAGTATTCGCCGGAAGGCTCAGGGGCTGGCGCTGTGACGGGATATTGAATTGCCGAGACACCAGCCAGTGGAAATTCAAATGGCTTGGTGAACAATGACGAGTGCCACGTAATCTGATCCGGCGTGTCAGATTCGAGAATGCGTCCCGGCAGGAAGCTCCCGTTGACCAGATGCAGCGACGGCAAAGCCAGCGGCTGTTCGGCTGCGAAGGAGTGTGTTGGAATTAGAATCGAAACAAGCATTGCGATGACACCAAGCAGATTCTGCAGCATCGTCGTCTGGTTTCGGATTGTCACAGGCAGTTCGACCATGATGGGCTGCTCACCGTTCGTAAATGGGGAGGAACCGATAGTTCAGAGCCAGGCCAAGCAGCGACAACGACGTACTGATCGCGGCGCCGTGCTGTCCCGGAAAGCTGCCATCCGTCTGCTGAGTCGTTTTCAGCTGACGGATCAGCAGTTTGTTCCACCGTTCCCAGGCGTCGACGTCTCCCTGGAACAACGCCTGTGCCTGGTAATACCTCTGATAGTTCACCCAGCCAAAACCCGAACTGCCGGTGAATTCAACCTTGTTGACCAGGTAGCCGAGCGTCGATTTGAATTGTGGCAGGTCTTTACGTTTGGCAATCGAATAGACGAGCGTGGCGATTGAGATGCGAGCCAGAGATTCGTCAAAGCCTCCAATCCCTCCCGCATAGGCGACCTGTCCGGAAGGAGCCGTCATTTTCGTGTAATACGAGATCGCTCGGTCGATAGCCGTATCAGGAACTTCAATTCCAGCATTGCGGGCGGCGAGGAGTCCCACTAGCACGGCTCCACTGACCGAAGTGTCTGCATCGGTGGCGCTGGGTGAGTAACGCCACGCTCCCATCGAGTTGTTTTTCTGAGACGTCAACGCGGCCCGGACGGCAAGTTCCAGCGCTTCGCCGATCGTGCGGCCTGGTTGACCGTCAGGCCAGACTCGCCGATCATCGACCGCCCCATAAGCTTCGGCCAGTCCCAGCATGCCGAACCCGTGATGGTACATGCTGTTGCCGAGGTATCCCGTTGTCTTGTCCTGATCTGTGATCAGACTACGGACGGCTCGGCGAACATTGCCGCTGTACTGACCAAAATTCGGGTCCTCGCCCGACGCCAGAAAAACCATCAACCCGAGTCCCGTTACCCCAGGACCAGTCTGGCCTCCGCTCCAGCCACCGGTCTGACTCTGTGTGCTGACCAGATACTGCAAACCCTTGTTGTAGATTTCCCGGACATCACGAGGAACGGCCTCACCAATGCGAGCGTTCGGCGGTTGCACGTGTGCCGGGCAGTCCAGAGTCAAGCCGAGCAGGATCACCGCTGACAGGATCACTGCACATCGAGAGTGAGTCTTTTGCGTATTGCTCATTCTACCGCCACCTGCTCATCGGGAAGCAGCAACTCTTCGTCACCGTCCAGAAGGAGTCCATTCTGTTTCAGCCATTGTTCCATACCGCGCATCTGATTGAACTGCTGGTTAAAGACCCGCCACTGAATGTCGTCGAGTATTGGTTTAAGTTTGTCCTCTGAAATCTTCGAGACCTGATACATCATGGCGTAATAGTCGTACTGTCCCGATTTCCGCGGAAGTTTCGTTTCGCTCCTGAGCAGTTCGGTCAGTTGCCGACGTTGCTTTGATGTCACTGGTGCCGACTGATCCAGCAGCGTGATGACCAGGCCAATCTTCGATTCGTGGTGGAAACGACGACGTTCTTCGTCGACCTTCGCGTATTTCAGAAACTGCTCGCGAGTGATCGTGTTGACCAGGCTCTTCTGCAGTAACGAATCGCGATCAAACAGCCCCGTAGTCATTCGAATTTGTAGCGGACTGATGTCCTGCCAGATTTCGTTCACCTTCTGTTGATCGTTTCTGATGGCCTGAAACTTCGTTTTGACCTTCTCATACGCTCGAAAGAACCGTTCGATGTCACCCTGACCAGCCAGTTGCAGTTTGCGTAACTGGGCGTCTGAGAGATCGCAAGTCTGATCAACATCTTCTGTGTAGAGTTCCAGCGATTCCCTGAGTCTGGTTCGAGTGGTGGCTGCGTTCCCATACTGCTGAAACACCCATTGCTCAAACTGCTCATCGGTAAATCCGACCTGGCCGAACGCACTGTTCTTACTAAGCGTAGTGCAGGCGACGACAGTGAGCATGGTGACGAGAACATGAAATCGCGACGGTGTCAGACGTTGACGAGTCATTCTGTCGCCTCCGCGGCTTTGGAATCGGCTGACGCATCGTCGGCTGGTTTGTCATCCCATTGTTCGTCGGCGATTTCGATCCCCTGGTCCATCAGCACGTTAAATCCCCAGAACATCTGATTCTGCTGATTGACGGTTCGCCAGACTTTCTTCTGAGTGGCAGTCAGCATCGGTATCAGCTGGCTGTCGGGCAGGTCGGGGTAAAACTCCCCACCGTAGATCATCATCTGCATCGAGCCCCACCCTGCCTGCCAGTTGTCGCCGAGCATCTTTGTGACCTGTGTACGCTGCTGACTATTGAGAACGAGCTTTCGGTCGAGTCTGGCCGCTGTTGCCAGGACAATGACTTTCTGCCGTGCCTTGTCTCTTTCTGCCAATTCGCTTTTGTACTTTGCCACCTGATCTGGCGAGAGGTGACGAGCTGACGCGATCAACAGCTCTTCCGATACCGGCTTGCGAGTATCGTTGTCGTTGGACGGTTGGCGTCCCTGATTCATCCCTTGCTGAATCAACGCGAACTGGTTGAGGACTTTCGTTCGGATCAGCTTTCCGTCAGCGGCCAGTGCGTCGTACTGCTGGCGAGTTGGCTGGCAGACGATCCGGATGAAATGCAGTTCCGTCTTGACGACCTGATCGAAGTGCCGACCGTACTGCGCTTCGAACTGTTTGAGGGCGTTCGCATCCTGATTCACATCCTGTATCCGGGCTTGTACTTCGCGGCCTCGACCACCGAAAAGTCCATTAAAAATATTGCCCAGTACCTGCCCCACTTCTTCGGCGGCTTCCGCGGCGCCGGCAGCGACCTTCTGCCTGACGACACCTTTCCGGGGTTTTTCCAGCTTTTTATCTTTGGCACCCGCATTGTCTGCAGGGGCGTCCTGCGCAACCGGGACAGGAACCAGATCATTGGCATTTACCGCCTCGACTGGTGGTTCCTCGTTACGTTTTTCTTCAGCGACGCCAGCTTCAGCGACCTTCTTTTGACGGGCGGCTTTCTCGCGTGCACCGGCTTCTGTTACAGCTCTGGCTTCTTCCTGCTGCGTGATCTGAAGTTTTTTTTGATCAGACTCCGTCTGAAAGAAGTCGACCGGGAAGGCGAAGCACGCCGGACACGTCAGCAATGCGACGCACGCGACCGTCTGGACAAGCAGCATACGTCGCCGCGGAAGTTTGTGGTGTGTAAACATCAACGTTCTCTCTTCACATGGCGAAGCAAAACTGGGTGAAGCAAAAAGGGCGATCACTGACGGGTGTAGTCTTTGTCGAGGCGGTTGAAGAACTCATCAAGCCCCGAGCGAAACTCTTCCGGGAACGACTTTCCGGTTTCTCCCGTGGCCTGAGATACACCGTGTGGCTCTTTGACTTCTTTCTCGTTACTGCCGCTTCCGACCAGAGCGAGCGCTGAGTCGGTCGTCGTTCCACCACCTCCGCCACCCGGAGTCGCTCCCCCTCCACCGCCGCCCTTTGGATTGATCCGTTTGGATTGCAGCAGTAATTCGATGGCTTCGGTTTCGGCGGCAATCGCCAGCTTGCCGGTTTCCGGTTGAGAAAGAATATCCGTCGCTTCGGTCATCACCTGCGACACCGCTCCAAGCAGTCGAAGTTCCTTTCCAAAGTTCGCAGCCGCATCAGGTAGCTCCTGAATTCGGGCAATGACCTTGTCGACACGATCACGCAGTTTGTCCTGAGTCTTTGAAAGTTCCTTTGCTTGAGTCATGTATTCGTCGCGTTTGATGGCGGGGCGAGCTTGCTCGGCAACTCGCGTTGCTTCCCGCAGGTTGACTTCCGCTTCCAGAATCTGGAGCACTTCCAGCACGATTGATGGCGGCAAACTGCCGACCGATTTCGAACCGGGTCAGGTGCCGCCGGATGCCGGTTCGACAAGGTCTTCTGCCCAGCGATCGAACGTGTCCGACCAGTATTCGCACTGAGCGATCGACAGGCCGGATTCTTTTGGCAGGTCATCGCCAAGTTGTCGGAGAGCTCCCAATACGTCTTCATTTCTCATTTCGTCGAGAACCGTTTTGAACTGCGTGAAGCGTCGACGTTCGAAGTACGCGTCCATGTCGTCCATGATATTCGATATGTCCAGCGTGCTGGTTTCTTCGAGTTTGGAAAGTTCGGCGAACAACTTCTTCTGCTCAGTCTTTGTTGCCTTTGGAGTGACACCAAACGAAGTCGCCACTTCATCACCAATCCGCCCTGCGATTTTGTACTGAGTTCTTGATGCCGCTTTCAGACGTTTGACCAGGGTGCTGCCTTCGAGATTCGCCAGTAACTGATTCAGCTCGTCGGCGATCTTTTCAAACTCGGCCAGCAGGTCACGTTGCTCTTCGACGGCTTCTTCCACTTTGTCGCTGACCGGACACGAATCGTCGCCTTTCTTACCGCCGCCGATCAGCGTTGTCGTTGCCAGGCCAAGCCGCGGTGTGCCTTTGCTCTCCGATGGCTTCTCCTCATCACCGGGCTTGTTGTCGAGCGATTGCTGAGAAGACTCGACATCGACCACCGCCGGAACCGTCGGCTTCTTCGAGTTGTCATCCTCGGAACCTGGTGGCGACTCGCCGGAAGCGGAATTACGCACCATGCCCGCCTTCGGAGCGTTGTCGTTTGGCGAGTTCTGAGCCAGTTTCGGCGCGTCCGCCGCCTGCTTGAGCATGTCGGCAACCGTTGGCATCCGGTTGGAAGAAATGTCCTTAAGGACCTGCAGCATCTCGGCCCACTTTTCGAGATGCCCGACGCCGAATTCGGGATTCCGCATCGCCTGTTTGATCAATTCCTGGCCGCTGTCGGAAAGGCTCGACAGTCGTCGACCGTTCGCTCGTTCGGCCGCCGCCTGAGTTTCGATGCGGCGGCGATTTTCCGGTTGAGTGATCTCATCAGCGGTCAGCTCGCGCAGTTGTTTGTTCGTTTCGTAAAGCTGCAGTTCCCGATCGCGAACATCCAGCGACTGCCGATGCCACTTGCTGAGCTGCTCGGTCAGCCAGATGGCGTGCTGCTCGGCGTTCAACACATAGAGCAGGTGCGGCGGCGAGTAAACCCGCTCACGACCGGGGAAGTAGTCTTCCGCAAAGAGTCGCACTTCGATGGGTTGCGGTTCGATACCCAACGAGCTGGCGGTGAACGTCCCAGCCAGTTCCAGTTGCTCTTTCTCCGGGCCACCGGCTGAAATGATGCGCTCGCCCTGGGCGGGAGTTGTGAAGTTCGTTTGGTCGAGTCCCTGCCAGACCATGCCGACGCGTTTGACGCCGTAGTCGTCCTGCGCATGAATCGTGAAGGTCAGTTGTTCGCTGTCGAGTACCACCTTTTGCCGCGGCAGATCGGCGCAGGAAATTGACGGGACTTCGTCGTCCAACGAGTTGATGGTCAGAATGAAGGGTTCCTTGCTGGCGAGGCCGAACTTGTCTGTCCACTCGAACGTGACCTTCTGATCGGCATCGATTTTCTGCGACGGGCTGACGATCGTCGCATCGACCGGCGAAACGGGTTTTCCAGCAATTGACGCGGTCTGCAGTTGACGACTGGCTGTGGCGGTGAACGTCGCAGAGCTGCCTTTCACCAGCGAGATCGCGCCGCCTCGAACGTCTTTCTGCAGACTTTCGTTTCGTTGCAGATATTCCGGCAGAACCACATCGGCGAGGAGCGAGCTGAGTTCCGGGCGCAGGATCGGCTCAATTCGAATCTGCTGAGTGAAGTCGCCGATCTCGATGTCCAGCAGCGACGAGTCGATCTGTGGCGGAAGACTGAAAACGTACTCGTCGTTCGTTAACGCCGAAGTGACGGGCCGCTGAATTCCCGATTGAACAACACCGTTCTGTGGCCGTGAGACTGATTGCGGTGACAGTTTTACGGCGAAGTCAAACGGCTCGCCGTGAGCGACGAACAGTTCTGACGGCAGTTTCTCCACCATCGTGAACGTGTACCGCGGCGTGTCCCGCCAGGGCATGATGAAGCGCGACCAGGCATTCGCCGTTGCGGCGGGGTAAAGCATCAGCAAGGCCAGACCAGCGGCTGCCATCAGACTTGCCAGAACAGCTCGACGTACGTGACGAGGTTTCGGTACCGCAGTCGAGAAGTCCTGCGGCGCGGCCTGCTCAGCCACGTGTTTGATGGCCGCTTCACAAAGTGCGAGCGATCGTGCCTGCTCGGATTCGCTGCGAACCAGTTCGATGATTCCCAGCAACTGGTCGCCGATACTCGGATAAGTTCGCATCAGCAATCGGGCGAGCTGCTCAATCTGTCGCTGTCGCCAGACCCAGTGATGCAGAGCCAGCGGCACGATTGCACAGGCCAACACTGCCGCCGCGAAAAGTCCGAGCCGAACGCTCGCCGGAGTGTCCCAGATGCGGTCCAGCAGAAACGTCGCCAGAAATGCGAGCAGCACACCGAACACCGCGCCGCAACACGCTTCGACCGTCTTAACAATCCAGACCCGATTCCGGAACTCAACCATCTGAGTTCGCAGTGAGTCCGGCAGTTCCAGCCGGTGCTTCTGAGA
>JABMPE010000415.1 GCA_013203845.1 Rhodopirellula sp.
GTCCAGTCATGGTCGTCCTCCAAGATTCGGAAAACAACCACGCTACCGATCATGCAAAACACATTCAGGCACGCTCACCGAAAAGACACAACATGCCCCAGAACTTTGTTTCAGGACAGCCTGAATCGCTGCACCTTGTCCGGAAAATTCATTCCGGCCTTCTACGATCGATTTCTGTCATCGTCTGATGAGATCAGGAACAAGTTCACTCACACCAATTTTCAGAAACAGAACGAGATGTTGCTGAAATCTCTGAAACTGGCCGCCGCCGCAACCGCTGGCGATTTGGAGGGATTACAGGAGATCAAAGCCAGAGCGGAGTCGCATGATCGGCATCACCTCAATATCCAGCCACGTCTTTACGAACACTGGCGAGTTGCACTGATCGATACCGCTCGCGTCCATGACAAACAGTGGAACACCGCAATCGAGGACGCCTGGAACGTCATCCTGGGTCACGTGATCCATCGGATGACCAAGTTTTATTGAGTTTCTCAATTGGGAACGACCAGCAAGCCGATCGTCCGGTTGCCGGAGTGGTTCCGTCGGAACTCAGGTGTAGTCCATCTTGCGGTTGGGTGCCGCAGGCACAGCATGTCGTGTCCTCAGCTTTCGACCAGACAGGACGCTGTTGGATAGAACTCCTTCGGCGTACGTCCCAGGCGTGTTGGAATCACAGGCCAGACGTTTGCCGCAGCTGTGGTCAGGCGAGTCGCGAAGGCCGACTGATCTGATGGTCTGACCTGGAAACGTGACAGTCAGTGCACTGTCACGTTTCGATGGATGTCAGGGTTTCTTCGGCCCCTTGTACAACTTTCGCTCGATGCGTGGCAGGTACGGAGTCCAGTTCGATTCGCCGTTCGGGTCGTCCTGGATCGTGTGGACGAACTCGTAAGCCTTGGCGTCAAGATTGTCGATCTGGTGCAGCACGGCGGCTTCGGGCGTCATTGGCAGACGCGGGCTGCCATGCTCGTACGATCCGTGATGGCTCAGAATCATGTGTTTGATGCGGAGTTCCAACTCGCGCGGAAACGGCTCGTTCATGATCTGCTCAGCCAGTGCGATTTTCTCCGTCACCATCTCGACGGCAATGGACATGTGGCCGAGCAGTTGTCCCTCGTCGGTGTAAACAAACGCGGTTTCGAAATCCATTTCGCGGACCTTGCCCAGGTCGTGCAGGAAGATACCGGCCTGGACGAGGTCGAAGTCGATGCCTGGGTAGAGATCACGAATTCGGTCAGAGACTTCGAGCATGTTGCAGATATGCTCGACCAGTCCGCCGGGATAGGCGTGGTGAGCTTTGACGCCGGCTCCCGTTCGCAGCAGTTTCTGCACGATGGCTTCGTCTGTAAGGAACGACTCCATCAGCGTCCGAATCGGCACGTTCTGGATGGCGAGCAGGATTTCCCGCAGCCGGTCGAACAGCGCGTTGACGTCCTGCAGGGGTTGGAAGTCGAAGTCTTCCCGATTCAGTCCAGCCGGCTCGATGCGATCGACGCGAGTCAGAATGGCCTGCAGGCCTCCCTGAAAGACCTGAATCTTGCCGCGGACATGCACAAAGTCACCCGCTTCGAAGTCGGCGCAGGTTTCTTCCGTGACATTCCACATGAGACCGCTGACCGTTCCCGTGCGATCTCGCAGCTGAGTCAACAGGTAAAGGTTGGCGTTCCGGTTGGCACGCATCTGTTTGTCGGCAAGCAGGTAGACTTCTTCGATGGTGTCTCCATCCTTGAGGTCCTCAATGAATTGTCGTGACATGAACGAACTCGCTCTCTAATTCGGTGGTCGATTTCTGCCTGGAGTTGTGTACCGGCGGGAATCGGATCGTGTTCTGGTGATGAATCAATGCGTCGCTGAATTAACGCATTGCAGTGCCGGATTCTGACGTCAGGCGGCACTGCGACGAAGGCGTTGGGCGGCAGAGTCTGACAAGTCCGCCCGCGGCTGACGACCGAACGGTCTGCGTCCATTTTCATGGTTTTTGTGCAGGAGCCTGAATCCAGGTCGGCCATTGTTTTCTGAGTGGTTCTCAGACGGAACGCTGAAACCCGACAGCGGCAGTGCTTTAACTTTCGTTCAACGCGTTGATGATGTCCTGGATGGCTTTTCGACCGTCGGCAAACAGCATCAGCGTGTTATCAGCGGCGAACAGAGGATTGGGAATTCCCGCGAATCCGGGGCTGAGACTTCGTTTGATGACGATGACGGTTCTGGACTTATCGACGTCGATGATTGGCATTCCCGCGATCGGGCTGCTTGGATCTGTCCGTGCCAGCGGGTTCACCACGTCGTTGGCACCGAGAACGATGGTGACGTCGACCTGCTCCATCGTCGGATTGATCTCGTCCATTTCACGCAATGCTTCGTAGGGCACATCGGCTTCCGCCAGCAGTACGTTCATGTGTCCCGGCATTCGCCCGGCGACGGGATGAATCGCAAATTCGACGTTGATCTGTCTTGCGGTAAGAATCTTTCTCAAGTCACTGACCGTATGCTGAGCCTGAGCGACAGCCATGCCATAACCGGGCACGATGACCACTCGGCTGGCGACTTCCAGCAGCATGGCGACTTCTTCCGCCGAGGTCGATTTGACGTTTGCGTAAACGTCGTCGGCATTCAGAACGCTGCCGGAACTGCCCATCGTTCCGATGAGCACGTTTGTCAGCGACCGGTTCATGGCGATGCACATGATGCGAGTCAGGATCAAACCGGAAGCTCCGACGAGCGCGCCGGAAACAATCAGCACGGTGTTGGAAAGGACGAATCCCGTCGCGGCGGCGGCCAGTCCGGAGTACGAGTTCAACAGGGCGATCACGACCGGCATGTCGGCGCCGCCGATGGAAACAACCAGCGTCACGCCGAGAATCAACGCCAGACCGGAAGCGCACCAGTACGCCACCACCGTCCAGAAGGAACCTTCGCCGTTCACCATGCCAACGGTTAACGCGATGCAGAATAGAACCAGCAGGGCGTTGACGATCTGCTGAGCTGGGATGCGGAGTTTATCGAGCTGGCGGAACTCTTTGAGCTTTCCCCACGCGATCAGGCTGCCAGAGAACGTAACGGCACCGATGACTCCTGACAGGGCCGTCGCCACCAGAACGTCAGCGGTGAACGTGTCGGTCTGCATCAGATTGGCACCGGCCACCAGTGTCGAAGCCGCTCCGCCAAACCCGTTAAAGAGGGCGACCATCTCGGGCATCTGAGTCATCTGAACCCGGATGGCAAACACCGCACCGATTACTGATCCAACCACGAGACCGCCGACGATCAGACGATAATCCAGCCCGGCGCTGAATAGCGTGACGACCACGGCGACCAGCAGGCCACAAGCTCCCAGCAGGTTTCCTCGAACCGCTGACCGCGGTCGCGTCAGTCCTTTCAGGCCGAGGATGAACAGCACCGCCGACAGGAGATAGGCCAGTTGAACCAGTCTGGGATCCACGTTGATGTCCTTCGAATGCCGTTTGTTGGTGAGCCGTTGTTTTGTCGCGAACCATTTGTTCTGTCGGAAAACAGTCGCCGTTTCACGACAGCATGCAGTCAGCGTTTCTCAGTCTTTGCGGCGGAACATGCCGAGCATTCGATGCGTGACCATAAAGCCGCCGACCACGTTGATCGTCGCCAGCGTGACGGCCACGCAGCCGAGAATCTTCGGCAGCATCGCGTCGCCTGATCCTGCTGCGAGTACGGCTCCAACCAGGGCGATGCCGGAAATGGCGTTGGAACCCGACATCAGCGGTGTGTGCAGTGTCGGTGGAATCTTCGTGATGACCTCAACGCCGAAGAAGACGGCAAGGACAAACACCGTCAGCAATAACATGGCTGTGTCCGGCCCGATAGCAGAGACAGAAGCTGCTTCGGTGGCGGCTTCAACGAGCCTGGCGACCGGTTCCGTCGCAAGAAGAAAATTCATTTCTGTTCTCCGAGTTGATTTCGTGGTCCATCACGAGCTGCTGGTGACCTGGTCACACTTCTCGACCGGTTTGCTCTGCGTCGACAACTTCTGAGGCCGCAGATCCTGCGGTTGAACTTTCATCGACGGCAGTCGACTCTGCCGGAAAACTCTCGTCATGCCTGGCATGAAGAAGTGTCAGCCCCAGCACTTTGCGAACGCGGTCGTTCACGACTGCTCCGCCGCGAGTCACCATGGTGTCCTGAACAATTTCGTCGCCAGCTGCTCCGTCGAGCGTTCCTTCTTTAATGAGGTGGAGCAGAAACGTTGTCAGATTTTTGCCGTACATCTGGCTGGAGTGGTACGGAACAGTTGTTGGGACGTTGATCGTGCCGTCGATCGTGACGCCATGCTCGACGATCACCTGACGCGCCTGGGTCAGGGCGCAGTTGCCGCCGGACTCTGCGGCGAGGTCGATGATGATCGATCCGGCCGGCATGGCGGCGACCATTTCTTCGGTGACAAGAACCGGCGCCTTCCGCCCCGGAATGGCGGCTGTCGTGATGACAACGTCGCTGTCCTGAATAACTTTCATCATGGCTTCACGCTGGCGACGGTAGAATTCTTCATCCATCTCCTTCGCATAGCCACCCGATTGCTTGTCGTCCGATTTGACGAGATCGATTTCCAGGAACTTTGCGCCCAGACTCAGTACTTCTTCTTTGACGGCGGGACGGACGTCGTACGACCAGACAACCGCGCCCAGTCGTTTGGCCGTCGCGATGGCCTGCAGACCGGCGACGCCCGCACCCAGCACGAAGAACCGGGCGGGGGCAATTGTTCCCGCCGCCGTCATCATCATCGGGCACATTTTCGGCAATTGAGCCGCCGCTGAGAGCACCGCTTTGTACCCGGCGATTGAAGCCTGAGACGACAACACATCCATGTTCTGCGCACGCGTGATTCGCGGCAGCAGTTCCATCGCAAAGGAAGTAACTCCTCGGCCCGCGATGTCCTGCATGATCTCGGCACCGATCAGGGGATCGCACATCCCGATCAGTGTCTGTCCCTCGCGGAGCCGGTGGCGATCGTCCTTTCCCGCGTCGGCATTCGCTCCTGCCGTGCGGACCTGCAGCACGATGTCCGCCTTCGCAAAAACGTCGTCGCGATTCGAGATCAACTCGGCGCCCGCCGAGCGGTATTCGTCGTCTGAGTACCCGGCCGGAATACCCGCACCGCTCTGAACCAGAACGCTGACGCCAGCCTTTTTCAGGGTGATGACGTTGGCCGGTACGAGTGCCACACGTCGCTCGTCGGGGAAATTTTCGGCGGGAACGCCGACAGTCGTGAGCGTGGGTTTATCGCTTAAAGAGGCATCCTGCGACATGGTCTCCGCTTTCCAATCCGTCGGTTTCCGTCGGGGTTTGCTCCTGCTCAACCGGCAACTGCCGCTGAATGAGAGAACGCCACAGAGCATGCCGGGCGACGTCCAGTCACACCGGTCGTAGAGCAGTATGGCGGATCGGTCTCCTGTCGCAAGTCTGGGAACAGGTCCTTCGCCTGCTCGAATTCGTTACTCAGCGGCACCGGAGAGGGCGCGTTCAATGGCATCGACATCGTAGACGCAGCCGCCCCAGGTTCCGCCGCCGAACTTCTGCAGCAGTGCCCACAGGCGAGTGTCGTCCGGTAGATCCGGGTCGGCAGCGAGCGACGAATCGACCGGACGTTCGGCCAGAATTCGGGCTCCTTCTTCCGGAGAGAATTCACGGTCGCCTTCGCCGACAAAGTTAATCGAACCCTCCAGCGAGTTCCGGTTAATCTCGATCCTGATCCGGTCGCCGTTGCGAATTTTGCCGATCGGTCCACCGGCCAGCGCTTCGGGGCCAACGTGTCCGATGCAGGCGCCGGTCGAGACGCCTGAAAACCGGGCGTCGGTGATAATGGCAACGTGTTTTCCAAAGTCGAGGTACTTCAGTGCGGAAGTCAACTGGTAGGTTTCTTCCATTCCGGCTCCCATCGGTCCACGGCAGATCAGGACGATGATGTCACCCGCCTTGATCTGTCCCTTTTTGATGGCGGCAATGGCGTCCCGCTCCGCAGTGAAAACGCGAGCGCTGCCGGTGTTGCGATAGACGCCGTCCTGGTCGACGACTGTCGGGTCAATCGCCGTGCTTTTAATCACCGAACCTTCCGGAGCGATGTTACCGACCGGGAAGCAAACAGTGCTGGTCAGTCCGCGTTGTTTTGCCTTCGCGGGCGACATGATGACGTCGTCCGGATTAACTCCGTCGCGTTTTGTCAGTTCTTCACGCAGAGTGGTGCGGCGGGCGGAGCTTTCCCACCATTCCAGGTTGTCTCCGAGCGTTCGACCGGTGACCGTCAGCGCATCCAGTTTGAGCAGACCGAGAGGTCGCAGGTGCAGCATCACTTCCGGAACGCCACCTGCCAGAAACATCTGCACGGTCGGATGTCCAACCGGACCGTTCGGCAACACATCGACCAGTCGCGGCACCTTGCGGTTAATGCGGCTCCAGTCGTCGACGGTGGGCCGTTCCAGTCCCGCGGCAAAGGCGGTCGCCGGAATGTGCAGCAGCAGGTTGGTCGAGCCTCCGCACGCCGCGTGAATCACCATCGCGTTGTGGATGGAGTCCGCCGTCAGGATGTCGCGCATGGCGAGCTTTTTCTTTCGCAACGCCACCACGGCTCGCGCCGAACGAACGGCGATGTCCAGCCAGATCGGTTGTCCGGACGGAGCCAGAGCGCTGTGCGGCAGACACATTCCCATTGCTTCCGCAACAACCTGAGCGGTGGCTGCTGTGCCGAGAAACTGGCAACCGCCGCCGGCGCTGCCGCACGCTCGACATCCCTGCTCAGCGGCATAGTCGAGCGAGATTTCCTGATGAGCAAACCTGGCTCCGATTGATTGCACCTTGCCGGCATCTTCGGCCTGTCGGGCTGGCAAAGTGACACCACCAGGAATGACGACGCACGGAAGATCGTGCTGGCTGGCCAGGGCGAGCATCGTGGCCGGCAGACCTTTATCGCACGTGGCGACGCCCAGCACGCCGGTCCGTAACGGCAACGAGCGGATCAGCCGTTTCATCACGATCGCGGCGTCGTTGCGGTAGGCCAGGCTGTCCATCATCGCTGTCGTCCCCTGCGAACGTCCGTCGCAGGGATCGCTGCAGTACGCGGCGAAGGGCAGTCGTTCGTGCTGAACGAGTTCCGCCGCCGCCGCCTGCATCAACAGGCCGACTTCCCAGTGTCCGGTGTGATAACCCAGCGCGATCGGTCTTCCGTCTTCGCCGCGGATACCGCCCATAGTGCTGAGAATCAGAACCTGTTCCCATAGTAACTGCTGAGGATCCCAGCCCATGCCGGCACTTTGCGTCAGTCCGAACAGATCACCGCTCGGCGCTTCCCGCAGCAGCTTTTCGGTCAATGGCAGCGATCCCGATGGTCCCGCTCCCACTGTCTCAACAGCCAGCACGCCGGCATCGTCGGATTCGACCAGACGTAGAAAGTCACTGTCCATCGTTCACTCCTTGCGCGATGCCTGTTTCAAGATCGGGATTGATCATCGTCGTCGCGAATACGATATTTTTCGAGCATCCATCCCCAGGTGAAGTACTGCACAACGCCGATCACGCCGACTCCCGCCAGCACAACCAGTATCAGCAGGATGTCAGGGATGACCAACGCTGCCAGTGCGAGCAGTGATGCGCCACAGAAAAGGACGCCAGCGAGTGCTCCGTAGGTGGCTGCGTTGCGGCGCTGTTGCTCGTACGGATCCTGCGGCATGATTGACTCGACTATTCACGGCGGCGGATGTTGAAAGGAAAAGCCCGACTGCGGGCCATTCACGATCTATTGAAATTGTGTACCACTGGCTTTGCCCAGTGCTGGTTCGAATCAGCGACTTTGGCCATTCAGCACTGGACTGAGCCAGTGGCAACGACCAGTTCGGTCGCCGACCGTTTTGCAAATGGCTTTTAACTGTCCGCCAGTTCCTGAAAGTGACGTTCGAGCTGCTCGTGTCGATAGTCAAAACCGTCTGCGAGGTTATCGAGAATACGCGCGGCGGTCATGATCATGCCGGCCACTCCGCCAGGCGGCAGAAACTGGATTCGATCAATCACGATCGATCCGCCGCCGTCACGTGCTTCGAAAATATGCTCGTGAACCCAGTGTCGAAACGGTCCGGCAATCTGTTCTTCGGTGAACGATCGCGGGTCGTCAAACGCGGTTACCTGGTGAGTGATTTCGCGGACCAGACCCATCGCCTGAACTTTGAATTCAACTTTCGATCCCAAAGCGTAACGCTCGGGCGAGTTCGTAAAGTAAAGCCCCATCTCGGGCGGGCTAATCTTTTTAATACCTTCTGGCCGAGCAACCATGTCAAACGCCGCTTCGACGGTGCAGGGTAGCTCAACTCTGGCTTCAAACGATTCCATAAAGACTGCTCCCAACTGCAAACTCCGCGAAAAATCGCAGAGTTTGCGGATGTCTCGCGAAGAAACGGAGAGGACTCTCCGTTTCTTCGCTGCGTTTTCACCTCAGCGACCTCTGTGCTTAAAAACTGTCTGCTGAACTCACTCGCCAGGCACCAGCTTGAAGATCGCGCCGATCGGTGTCGTGTAGTACAGCTCGCCGTTCTGGTCTTCTCCGAAAGACATAACGGGCAATTTGGTGCTCGGAATCGTTCGGTTCTCGGTCGTCGCTTTCGCGGCCCAGTCGTACTTCAATGCGTAGACCATTCCGGTCACGTAGTCCGCATAAACGTAGTACCCATCGAGCTGTGGAATTGCTTTGCCGCGATAGACGTGTCCGCCGGTGATTGACTTGCCATGCTGACCACCAATCATCGGCTGCGTCTCGGGCTCGTGCGGGTACTCCCAGATCGGATCGATCGTCTTCGAGCTGGCTTTGCCGCCGCCTTCGTAGGAATGCAGACCTTCGCGATTGTTCCAGCCGTAGTTGCCACCCTTTTCGATGATGTCGATTTCTTCCCACAGTTTCTGTCCGACGTCACCCGCCCACAGATGGCCGGTCTTTCGGTCGAAAGACATTCGCCAGATGTTGCGAACTCCGAAGGCGTAGATTTCGCCGCGAGCGTCTTTGCGACCAACGAACGGGTTGTCTTTCGGAACAGCATAGCCCTTGCCGTCGTCTTTTTTGTCGACATCAATCCGCAGGATGCTGCCCAGCCACGTCTTCAGGTTCTGGCCGTTTAAGTGCGGATCGCCGCCTTTGCCACCGTCACCGAGCGCGACATACAGCATGCCGTCCGGGCCAAACACAATCGTGCCGCCGTTGTGATTCCAGTAAGGCTGCGGAATGCGAAGGACTTCCTGTTCGGATTTCGGGTCGATTTTGTTGGGATCGCTTTTCGAAACGGTGAATCGCGAGATCACCGACGTCAGCGGAGCCGACTTTGTCGTGTAGTAAATGAAGAGTTGTCCGTTGTCTTTGTACTTCGGATGAAACGCCATCCCCAGCAGGCCTTCTTCGTTCTGCTTGTCGTTGTAGACGACCTGGTCCTCGATATCGAGAAACGTGATCGACTCTTCGGCCTCTTCGTCGTTTTCCAGAATGTGGACGACTCCAAGTTGCGACGCGACGAAGATTCGATCCGACCCATCATTTGCATGAGTCACGACGATCGGTCGTCGAATCTGCACTTCGGGAAACACGCGACGAGCAGCCACGTTGATCTCGGAAGTGTTGACATCCGCCGCTGTTGCGGGGCTGAGCAGAGTCGCCAGCACATTGGCGGCAGCAAGAACGGAGAACATTCGCATGAGGTACCTCTGAGGTTGCAAGGCAGGTGAATGGGCAGGGCAGCTTAGTACACGTCTCGCTGAATGAAGTTTGATATTTGGCGTAGGATGGGTGGGTGGCTGGTGGTCGGGCTTGCGAGCTCCCAGTGCTTCACAACAACTGGGGGCTCGCAAGCTCGACCACCAGCCACCCGGATTCCCCAGCTTTTTTCCAGTTCCGTACACCTGGCGATTGAAGACATCGTCCGTTCAAACGCCAGTAAGCTGGATGCGGAAGATAGCGGAACCTTCGACGACTTAAAAACCAGCCGAGCGGCAAGAGATACTCAGAACCACTGGCGTTTGTCGACGAGTGTTGCTGGTGGTTGCCCGCTAACAAAGCAGCGGATGTTTTCGAGAAGCGTTTCGAGATGCCGTTCGGCGATGCGAGGCGACGCCGCGGCGATGTGAGGCGTCAGGATGGCGTTTTCCATTTTCCACAGTCGATGTTCGGATGGCAGCGGCTCGATTTCGAAGACGTCGAGCGCGGCTCCAGCAATCAAACCGTTTTCTAATGCGGAAGTAACGTCTTCCAGGTCGACGATAACTCCACGACCGATATTGATCAGAAACGCCGAGTTCTTCATCTGCTTGAATTGCTCGGTCCGAAACAGTTTATAGGTGGACGGCGTGTGCGGGGCGGCGATGACGACAAAGTCACTTGCGGCCAGCAGATCGGGCAGACGATCCGGAAGCCAGACCTCGTCCACAATTCTTTCGACCTGCTGACATACCGGGTCAACGGCCAGAATCTTCATGCCAAAGGCGGATGCTCGTCGGCAGACTTCCTGTCCAATGAATCCCGCACCGACGACTCCCAGCGTGGCATCCGACAAATGAATGTGAGAAGAGTCGACCGACGACACGGCGGCCGGACCGGTCACAAATGCCTGCTCGGTCATCTCTTCGTTACCGACCGGCGCCCAGCGAGCTTCCATCTGTCTCCGCATGTAAAGATGAAGATTTCGAGCAAAGCACAGCACAAATCCCATGACGTGGTCAGCAATCACATCGGAGAATAAACCTCGCATGTTGCTCAACTGACAAGGATGCTCGATCAGTTCTGGAAAGAGGTAGTGTTCAAGACTCGCCGTCGGAGACTGCACCCACTTCAGTTGTTGCGCGGCGGCCAGCAATTCGGGCGTCATCTTGCCAAAGAAGGCGTCAGTATCGACGATTTCGCGTCTGGCATCGTCCGAAGTTTCCGCATTACAGACGGCCATGTCGCCTGCCGCTTCGAGAATCCGTTTGAACCGAGCGGGCTCGACAGCCGGGTGAATGAGCAGTTTCATAGAAGATACGCCCTCGGGTAGCGATTTGAACCACAGACCGTAGAACCACAGACAGTAAAAGGGCAGAAAGTGTTGGACCACAGTCTGCTCCGGTCAACTGATGCGTCACTCACGACCAGATTCGGGAATGATCAACTGTTATCACTTTGTTGACGAAACTTTTGTGGCGTTGCGGGGGTTTAATTCGAAACTCACCGGCTCGAACGAAATCGAGGCTTATCGATGATCAGGATCACCTTTGTTGCCGTTTTTTCTGTCTCTGTGTTTCTGTTGTTGTCGCCGTCGCGGCCTGCCAATGCTCAGCTCTTTCAGCGTAAACGCGGCGAGGAACAGAGCCTTGTCGTCGATGGTCGCACTCGAAACTTCCTGGTCTATGCGCCAAAGCGACAATCAAAGTCTCCACTTCCGCTTGTGTTCGTGCTTCACGGTGGCGGTAGCGGGACCTCACGGCAGCTCGAACGATTCACGAAATTCAACGATGTCGCCGAGCGGGAAGGATTCATCACGTGCTACCCGGATGGCTATGAAGGGAACTGGAACGATGGCCGTGGCGTATCGTTTATTAAGGCTCACAGTGAGAATGTGGACGATGTGAAATTCTTTCGCGCGATGATCGACGATGTTTCGAAGGGGCTGAACGTCGATCGATCGCGAGTTTTCGCGACGGGGATCTCGAACGGCGCTTTCATGTCGCATCGACTCGCCGCTGAGGCTTCGGATGTTTTCGCCGCCGTTGCTCCAATTGTCGGTGGAATGGCTCTTCCAATCGGAAAGAACTTCAAGCCGAAGTATCCCGTTTCGCTGTTCGTCATTCAGGGCGAAGCCGATCCGCTGGTTCCGTATGCTGGCGGTGAAGTTGGCTACAAATTCAGCAGGAAGCGAGGTCAGTTCCTGCCGACGACCACAACAATTCAGAAGTATCTCGATCGGAACGGCATCCGTGACACGCCAGAGTCAAAACTCTTGCCCGATAAAGATCCCGACGACGGCACCATTACCGAGGCGAAGACGTGGCCGATCGGAGAAGGTGGTTCGAGAGTTCAGTTCTATTCCATCCGTAACGGCGGTCACACCTGGCCCGGTCGGCCACTCTACGCGCCCGAGCGTCTGATCGGAAAAGTCAGCCACGACTTTGATGCCTGTGAAGAAATCTGGAAGTTCTTTAAGAGCTGTCCGCCGCGAGAGCTTTCCCGGTGAGTTGAATCAGTTGAGAGGCCAGTGCCCGAGCGGTCACGACGCAGTCCGTCAGGAAAGATCGAAGCCATGCGGGAAATCCATTCCACGCGACTCTGGACGGGTAACGCTCGCGAGGCGCGAGATGCTGAGGCCTTGTTTGCTGCTGGCATCTCGGCGGTGGTCGATGTGGCGTACGAGGAGCCGCCGGCTCAGTTGCCGCGGCAGCTTGTTTACTGCCGCTTTCCGCTGGTCGACGGGCCAGACAATGATCCGTTACTGCTACGGCTGGCTTTGTTGACAACGGTGGAACTGCTTCGGGCTGAAACTCGCACACTGGTTGCGTGCAGCGCGGGCATGTCGCGGTCACCAACAATCGCGATCTGCGCCGCGGCTCTTCATCTTGACTGCTCTGCCGAAAGCCTGCTAACAACGATGAATGAAGAATCGTCGTTTGATCTGCATGGTGATTTATGGACTGATGTCTGTGAGATCGTCTGTGAGTTGCGTTCGTCACGCAGTTGAGATGCGGTCCTGGCAGGTTGTTTTCGTTCTCGCGTTGTCTTCGATGCACATATGCGTTCCCAGATTGTGATTTCCCTGATCGTGATCGATGCCGTAACAAGTATGAGCATCGGCGAAAGTTGCCGTGTTTTCGCGGACTCCGATTGCGTGTCAGCTTTCAGGACGCCTGCGACTTGAGAGATTCTTTCAGAATTCCGGTTATGCGATTCACGAAGACTGTTCGGGCGAACCGATACTGCTTCCAGATGTGTTGTTTCTGCATTCAGACTGGAAGGAATCTGTCCATGACACGGTTTTTCGGGCCGTTCCGTGCAAGTTTTGCGGCCGCTCTACTGGGATTGTCGATTCCCGTGCTGGTAACTGGCTGCACAAAGTCGATGACGTTCCCGTTGACTTCGGCGACGCCAAGTTACAACGAGTCACCAATTCAACTGACCGCCGGACAGTTCCGACCGGTTGTATTTGTCTCGCAAGTCATGGACGACCGACAGAGCAACATTGCGGGTGCTGTCGGCAGCGTGACATTCCAATCGGGGCAGGGATTGCACCAGTTTGTGCATCAGGAATTGGAAGGCCAGTTGAGTTCTGGCGGTGTCCCGCTCAGCCGTTCGGAGGCTGATGCCCGGTCTCAGTCAAATTCCACTCGAGAAGTTGTCGCACGAATTCGGTCGGTCAATTACGGCGGCGCTACGTCATTGCTTCATAAGACGGTCGCTGGTGTCAACCTGTTGATCTCAGTGTCTGATGAGAGTGGTCGTCCAGTATTTGCTCAGACTTACTTTGGTCAGTCCTCTCGAGGACGAGCCTTGGCGACTTCGGAAAACGGAGGCGAGTTGATGGCTCAGGCTGTTCAGGAAGCTGTGGCGAAAGCTGTCCGCGATACAAAGTTCCGAGCCTCAGTTGGCCTTTAACCCGTGCCTGGATTTGAATTCCGGTCAGAGTGTGCCAACGGCGAATTTGCGATTGAATGTCCACATGCGTGACTTGAGATCGCCGAATAACGGTTCGTGATGGTCGGCCTCTGAATCAAGACTCATCGAAGAACAGAGACAAAAGGAAGTTTCCGATGACTAATAAAGTGTTGCGGCAGAAAACTCATCCGATTTTTCTGGCACTGTTCTGTACGTTGGCATTGCCAGGTTGCGCGACGGTCATTCATGGGAAGACTCAGACTGTCGAAATCACATCGGCCCCCCACGGAGCCGACGTCCTCGTTGATGGTCAACCGAGAGGGACGACGCCTTTGAAGACGGAGTTGCGGCGAGGTGAACCTCACGTCGTAACAATCGCGAAGCAGGGCTATCTCGATGAAACCGTGATGACGACGACGAAGTTGAATGCGACACCAATTCTCAATGCGGTTCTGGGTGGAGTGCCCGGACTTGCAGTCGATCTGGCGACAGGCTCGGCAACCGATGTGACTCCGGGAACGGTGAGCGCAAGACTGGCTCCGGAAGTCACGCCACCGACCGCTGTACAGCCTGCGAGCTATGTGCCTGAATCAGATGCGGGGCGAATTCATCTGCAGTAACGATCGTCGCTGGATGAGCCTGGGAACTTTCCGTGACGAAAGTTCGAGCGAGTGCCGAGTCCGGCTGGTAACTCATGATGACGCTGTTCCGGCAGGACCTCTGTCGGAACGGCGTTTTTTCGTTGACGGGCTGGCAGAATGGAGCGACCGGAAGCGACGCTCAAGAAATGTGCAGTTTCTGCTCGATGTAGCGTTGGCAAATCCAGTAGTAGGTGACCATCGAGTTGATGTCGATCCATTCGTCTTCGCCATGCAGGTTGCCGACCAGCGGGCGGGAGAGATTGACTGGGATTCCCGCCTTACGGAAGAATCGCGAGTCGCTGGCACCGGCCGCTCGGATCAGCTTGACCGGGTTGCCAGTGATCGCCTCTGTGACTTCACAGAATATTGGGTCAGAGTCCAGGTGACAGGGGTCGGCAGTCATCAGTGGTTCGATGTAGCAGTCAGCTCCCAGAATGCTGGCGACGTTGTCGAGCATGGCTCCGACGGTGTGAGGCGGCGGGAACCGAATATCCAGCGTCGCGGACGCCTCGGACGGAATTCGATTGGCCGATTCGTTGGGAGTTTCGACGATGTTCAGTGAGCATGTCGGATACCAGTGCCCATGATCGGCGGTCTTGTCGATTGGCCAGTTTTCGGCAAAGTAAGAACGTAGAGCGGTGACTCGCTCCAGCAGTAATTCCAGCGCGTTGGTGCCGAGCCACGGTCGTGCCCCATGAGCCGAGTGGCCTTCACGCCGGACTCGCAGATGCAGCACGCCCTTTTCTTCGATCGTCACTTCGTTGAGCGATCCACCGTCGGGAACGATGACGATGCCGGCTTGCAGGCCGGCTTCTTCGACCAGAAACCGAACTCCATTTTTGCCGCCGATTTCTTCGTCCGAAGTCAGCGCCAGACCGAGTGAGATTCCCGGATGTCGCGCGTGCATCGTGCGGAACAGTTCGAGCATGATGGCGTCGGCCCCCTTCATATCACCGGCGCCGGGGCCATAGATGCGTCCATCGCGAATCGCCGAGTGATAGCTGTCCGGATCGGGATGCTCGATGACGTCGATGTGTCCGCAGAGCAGAATCTCTGGAGGCTCAGACGTCTGCGGCCCGACGACGAGCGAGCGATAGCCTTTCGACTCGTAGCTGGTAATTTGAACCGACCCCAGGCTGTCGAGGTGATTCTGAATGAACTCAAAACACCGCTCTCGCTCAGCCGGGCGCGAGTCGGTCGTCGGAATGAGAATCAGATCACGAGTCAGAGCCGTCAGTCGTGATGCCAGTTCGCTGTCGTCGCTTGTCATGGAGTATTTTCCAGCCGTCGCAGGAAACGCTGACGATCACAGATTCGGAAATGCTTTGGTGAGGTCCAGCTCGTCGCCGGTTTCCTTCTGCAGTTCCTGCAGTTTAGCGAAGAGCTTCGACAGCGTGGGCTGGTGTTTCTTCTGATCAGCCAGGTCGTGCAGTTCCAGAGGATCTGTGGTGATGTTGTAGAGAATCGCTTTGCTGATAGCTGGGTAGAGGATCATTTTGTAGTCGCCGTACGTCACCATCCGCTGGTCCTGCAGATAGGCACCGTAAATGGCATCGCGGCCTTTGTCGGTCTTTCCGTTGATCAGTGGCAACAGACTTTCAAACTGAACGTAGTCAGGCTTCTTCGTCCCCGACAGCGCCAGTGACGTCGCCATGACGTCCTGCAAGTAGACTCGGGCGTCGATCTTTTTGTTCTGCGGAACGTCCGGGCCGACGACCATCAGCGGAACTCGCACGCTATGGTCGAACATGTTCTGTTTGCCCATCAGGCCGTGTCGACCGACGGCGAGTCCGTGGTCGGCGGTGAAGAAGATGTATGTGTTGTCGGCCTGACCGCTGGCTTCGAGCGTGTCGAGAATGCGACCAATCTGAGCGTCCATGTGCGTGATGATGGCGTAGTATTCCTGCCGATTCACTTTGACGGCGTACTCAGTCCGAGGGAACGGGGCGAGTCGTTCGTCGCGAAGTTTTCGTCCCGAGTTCATCGCTTCGTTGAATGGGTATTCGGGAACGAAGCTGGCCGGCATCGCGATGTTGTCGAGCGGGTACCTATCGACGTACTCCTTCGGTGACTGACGCGGATCGTGTGGAGCGTTAAAGGCGATGTACATGAAGAACGGGTTGTCGCTTTTCTTTGCCAGGCCGAGGAAGCTCGATGCGTCGTCGCCGACAACTTCGCTCCAGTGTTTGCCACCCTGCCAGAAGCCGCCGAACGATTTGTCCCACGGAGTCCATTTCATTGCCTGACCTTCGATCGGTCGGTTATAGCCCGCCTCTGTCTGGTTGGGCATTCCGCCTCGCACGTTGCTCGCCACTTTAAAGGCCTTATTCGCGTCCGCTCGGATGTGCCACTTGCCGGTGAAATACGTGTCGTATCCGCTGGCAGCCATCAGTTGAGGCCACAGCCGGCCCGTGTCCTGATAAAGCTCCTTCGTTCTGGCGTAGTCTTTCTCAGCGTGCCAGACGTACTTGCCGGAAATCATCATCATGCGACTGGCCACGCATACCGCACCGCTCCACGAGCCCATGTTGTAGGCGTGAGTGAAAGTGGTGGCTCGGGCAGAAAGCCGGTCGAGGTTCGGCGTCTGGATTTCCAGGTTGCCCTGCGCGTGGATCGTGTCGAAGGCCATGTCATCGGCGAAGATCAACAGGATGTTCGGCTTCCTGTCGGCACTCTCTGAAGAACCGGTGACAGTGACAAAAACGGCGACAGCGAGCATCAGCACTTGTACAAGGCGTACGCGAGGCATCTGAATTCTCCGACGGAATGATCGTGAGGATGTTCGTGAGCAATCAGGCAAAACCGGAAGAACCCGCACGGACTCTTTAACCGGAACTGGTCAACGTTCGCGTCGATGTGAATCGCCGCCTGGAACACACGGATCGTAAGCTACTTTTCAGTCGGTCGCGATCGTCATCAAATGCATCAATTGAGAGTTCGCCAGATATTGGAAGTGAGACCTGCGATGGAGAGTCCCGGAGTCATCCTGCCGCCAACGCCCGAGCCGACGTCCGGTGTCCAGGCCGGAGCGGTTCAGCAATCGCCGATGAATCGGGAACTCGTTACGTGGGTGGAGACGGTTGCTCGTCTGACGCAGCCGCAGATCGTTCACTGGTGTACCGGCACGGACGATGAAGGCCAACGAATTTTCGAACTGATGCTGCGGGATGGTTCGGTGCAGAAGCTGGACACGTTGCGCCATCCCAATTCCTGTTACTTTCGCAGCGACCCCGGCGACGTTGCTCGTTCTGCGGATCGCACCTTCATCTGTAGTCTGAGCGAAGACGACGCAGGGCCGAGCAACAACTGGATTGACCCGGTTTACATGCGCGACCTGATGGCTCGGCAATTCAACGGCTGCATGCAGGGACGCGTGATGTACGTCGTGCCGTACCTGCTCGGTCCTCCAGGCAGCCCCGCTGCTCGCGTCGGCGTTCAGGTGACCGACAGTCCGTACGTCGTGGCGAATCTCCGGTTGATGAACCGGATTGGTCGCGTCGCGCTGGAGCATTTCGCCGACCAGACGGGATTCGTCAAAGGAATTCACAGTGTCGGGACGCTCGATCCCGAGCAGCGATACATTTGCCATTTTCCGGAAGAGAATCTGATTCTCAGTGTGAACACGAACTATGGCAGCGACGCGATGCTTCCGAAGAAGTGTCACGCGTTACGGCTGGCCAGTGTGCAGGCTCGGCGCGAAGGCTGGCTGGCTGAGCATATGATGATTCTGTGCGTGACGTCTCCGGATGGCGTGCGAACTTTCATGGCCGGTGCTTTTCCATCTTCGTGTGGAAAGACAAGCCTCGCGATGTTGTTGCCGCCGGATGCCGACCTCGCAGCGGGCTGGAAAGTCGAAGTCATCGGCGACGACATTGCGTGGATGCATTTCGGGGACGATGGTCGACTCTACGCCGTGAATCCCGAAGCGGGCTTCTTTGGAGTCGCGACCGGTACGAACGGCGAGACCAATCCAAACGCCATGGAGACGCTGCGGTCGAACACGATCTTCACAAACGTGGCCATGACCGAAGAACGTGGAGTCTGGTGGGAAGGTCTGGACGACGACGTGCCCGAATTCAGTACCGACTGGACCGGTCAGCGCTGGACGCCCGAATGTGGTCGCCCAGCCGCTCATCCGAACAGTCGATTTACGGTTCCGGCTACGAACTGCCCGACTCTTTCAGAGGAGTGGGACAATCCGCAGGGGGTTCCGATCAGCGCGATCATTTTTGGCGGACGACGCACAACGACGATGCCGCTGGTTTATGAAGCCTTCAACTGGCAGCACGGCACGTACGTTGGGGCGACGTTGACCAGCGAGCAGCCAACCGCCGTGGCGGGGACGGTCGGCCCACTTCGATTTGATCCGATGGCGATGCAGCCGTTCTGCGGTTACCACATGGCGGACTACTGGCAGCACTGGCTGAACATGGGACGGCGTGACGGGGCCGACATGCCGAAGGTTTATCACGTGAACTGGTTCCGCAAGGACTGGGGCGATCGCTACCTCTGGCCGGGATTCCGCAACAACATGCGGGTGCTGAAATGGATTGTCGACCGGGTTCGCGGTCGCAGCGATGCCAGCGAAACGGCGATTGGTATGATCCCGAAACCTCAGAGTCTGGAGCTGAGTGATTTCAGTTGGACGCAGGAGTTCATCCACGAGTTGCTCGCGGTAAAAATCGACGACTGGTACAAAGAGGTTGACCGGCGAGAGGAGTTTCTGTCACGGTTCAGCTCGAAACTTCCCCAGGAACTGCTGGATGAAAACGACGCGCTCAGGAAACGGATTCAGCATGCGCAATTGCGATCACGATACGCCAACCAGTAGCCAACGATCTGCCAACCGATTGGCAACGGCATTAGCGGCAGTCTGCTCCGGTCGGCGATTACGACTGGTGATTCTCGCCCTGGCAGTACTTGCACCAGCGTTGCTGCCGAAAACCGCGGGCGCTCAGAATGTGAACATCAACTGGGACACTCGCCGCGCGTTCGAATACCTGCAGAAAGTTTGTGAGATTGGCCCTCGCGTCAGCGGCACCGACGGGATGCTCAAACAGCAAACGTTGATCATCGATCACTTTCGCCAGTTTGGTTGCGAGATTCGCGCGCAGGCCTTTGACGTCGCGCATCCTCAAACCGGCGTGCCGGTTCGTATGACGAACCTGGTGATTTCATTCGATCCCTCTGCAAAACAGCGAGTCGTGCTGGGATGTCACTACGACACACGACCGTTTCCGGATCAGGATCGAGTGAGGCCGCGAGGCCCGTTCATCGGAGCCAACGACGGAGCCAGTGGCGTGGCCCTGTTCATGGAGATGGCTCATCACATGAAAACGATCAAGCCTCGGTACGGCGTGGATTTTGTGTTGTTCGATGGGGAAGAACTCGTCTACGACGAATTCGGCAAATACTTCCTCGGTTCGGAATACTTCGCCAGATGGTACCGCGATAACCCGCCCGACTATCAGTATGTCTGCGGAGTCGTGGCTGACATGGTGGCTGACAAAAATCTGGAGCTGTACATCGAACGCAACAGCTGGAAGATGGCGCCGAAGGTCACGCAAAGTCTCTGGGCCACTGCTCGAAACATGCAGGTCAAGGAGTTCGTCTACAGTCAGAAGTACGAGATCCGGGACGATCACTTGGCTCTGAATGAGATTGCCGGCATTCCGACGGCTGACATCATCGACTTTGATTACCCGTACTGGCACACGACTCGGGATACGGCCCGCAGTTGCTCTGCAACGAGTCTGGCAAAGGTTGGCCGGGTTCTTTTGCAGTGGCTGACCGAAGTGCCCATCGAACCCGGCGATAAATAGTCAGCCACCGAGGTGAGGCTCATTGAACGGAACGCCGCAGGTATCGTGGTCTATCGTGATCGGACGTTGAGCGACTTCAGCAGTCGGCGTGCGAGTTCGCGATGGCCTCGGGCAGAGGGTTGGCGTCCGGATTCGTCGTGCAGATTCGCGCTGGCACCGTCTTTCTGCAGCGATGCCTGCCAGTAGGAAAAATGGTCAGCGAGGACGGCACTGTTTCGCGTGGCGACGGAACGAATTCGACTGGCCGCTGTCCGCAATGTTGTCGTTTCGGTTTTGTCGGCGTTGGCGGGGCAGGGCGGTGTGTTCAGGACGACCGTGCAGCCTTCATCATGAAGCCGGACGACCAGTCGATGAAGAGTTTCCTGAAACTCGCTGTGATCACCTCGTGCGGCACATTCAGCAGCAGAGGGCATGAGCAGAACGACGTCCGGCTGGAATCGTAGAACTCGCCATTCCACGTCTTTCAGCAGTTGGTCAATGGTTGAGTCGGCAATCGAAGAATTGAGGATAATGTCCTGCTTACGGTCGAGTCGTTCGTGAACGAAGTCCGAAAAATGTTCGATCCAACCACGGCGAGCCTGCTGAACTTCAAAGCTCAGGTTATCGCCCGTGAAAACCCAGGTGTGAGGCTGCACGTCGTCCAGTAATTCCAGAATTCTGTCGGCGTCGTTTGCCGAACTTGCAAGGAGTGAGCTGGCTGTTTGGGAGATCAGGGATTCCGATGTTCCAAACCCATCCTCGGTAGTGGATGCGGCGACAGCTGCAGTCTCAACGGGGAGTTCCGATTCGCAGGCAGCCGCGAATCCGTCGTCAACTTGCGATTCAAAATCCGCAGCCGATTGGATGGCCAGCAGGCGTCGTCGTCGCTCGCGACGGGACGAACCGATCTGACCTTGTGATGTTTCAGTTTCTGTGAACACGGCGAAATCCGGTGGGAGTCTTGTGACGTGATGTATGGAACCAAGCCATCCTACGACACCGCGTGTCTGATTTCACGGGTGAACTCTGCAAAGGCCATTGCACCTCGCAGAGTTCAAGTAACGTAACGAATCCGAGCTTTACGCAATCTGGAAGTGTCTCTGCTATACAGGGCAGCCGGAGGCGGATTGCGAACGGATATGAGATCCGCTCTGATCCGACGCCCTCAAGGAAACTCTATCATGTCAAAAATGCCGGCTACGACGTTTCAACTGGTGCTGCTCATTTCCTGCGCACACGCACTCGTGCATACCTTTGAGCTGGCGTTACCGGCGGTCGAACAGATGATCGGCACCGAGTATGGAGTGGGGAAGGATGCAACCGGCATGCTCGGCATGGTGTGGCGTTTGCCGTTCGGTCTGGGAGCCGTGCTGGCGGGGTTTCTGGCCGACCGTTACGGATCGAGGCCGCTGCTGATCGTCTATCTGGTCGGCTGTTCGTTGACGGCTGTTCTTGCGAGATGGGCACCGACCTTCAATATGCTGTTTCTGATCATGCTGGCGATGGGTTGTTTTGCCAGCATCTACCATCCGGCCGGGCTATCGCTGATCTCTCGCGAGACGACGCCGGAAACCAGAGGGTCGGCGCTGGGGCTGCACGGCATCATCGGGTCGCTGGGGATTGCGGGAGCACCGTTCGGAGCGATGCTTCTGTTCTCGTCGGGAGACTTCGGCTGGCGCGACTATTACCTGATCCTGACAGCTCCCGCACTGTTGATTGCCGTACGGCTGGTCGTTGATGAAATGCGGCATCGAAAAGAGTCCAGAGCGGCCGCCGTGTCGCTGGCAAACGCCGCCGCTGTTGAAGCTGCGATCTGCTGGAATCGCTACCTGATCCTGGTTACGGCGGGAGCGCTTTCGGGCTTCGTCTACGGGGCCTTCATGCATTTTCTTCCGCGGTATCTGGATACGGCGGGGCTTCGTCCGGATGATTGGACTCCGGCGAGCTTTCGAAATGCACTGGCAGCTGTCGTGCTGGCGTTTGGTGCGATCGGGCAGGGGATTGCCGGGCGGCTTTGTCGACCGGGACGGCTTGAGTTCCTGCTCGTCCTGGTCCTGCTGGGAAACGTGCCGCCGTTGCTGTGGATGGCGTTTGCCGAAGGCCCCAGCCGTTTCGTCGCGGCGTGTGTGCTGGCCGTCATTCACTTCATGAACCAGCCGGTCTATAACAGTTTGATCGCCCAGCACATTCCCGCGTCACGTCGCAGCCTGGGCTATGGATTCAGCAACATGATGTGCTTCGGGATTGGAGCCTTCGGCCCGTATTTCGCCGGGCAATTTGTCAGCGATACCGCGGTTTACGGAAGCCTCGCTGTTGTTGCCGCCGTGGCTGGGGCGTTTGCATTCTGTTCGCTGATCATTCGCGACCGAATGCAAACAACCTGATGAGTTGAACGGTGCGTTCGCACTCCGCCGCTGCCTGCGATGAATCAGATTTTCGCCTTGGATTCAAGAGATGGCGGTACGCTGGTGTCATCTGCTCCGGATTGATCCTCTGAATCGTCAGGCATTTTGTTGGCAGTGGCTGTGTTTTCGGTCTTGTGAGCAGTCGCTGGTACGGCTTGAGTTGCAGGCGGTGACTCACCCGTTGGTGCGAGTTCGACCGGCGGTCGCAGAATGCCGAGGCGACCTTCGTAGTAGAGGACCAGAAATGACGGTACAAGGATTGGTCGAACAACGAACGTGTCGAGCAGAACTCCGAAGGCGAGAGCAAAACCCAGCTGATGCATGCCGGCCAGCGTTCCAGCCAGCAGCGAGGAAAACGTTCCGGCCATGATGATTCCACAGCTGGAAATGATGCTGCCCGTGCGGGTCAGAGCGACAGCGACTCCCTTGACCGGGCCATGCGTGATCTGCTCCTCGCGGATACGCGTCATCAGAAAGATGTTGTAGTCCTCGCCCACCGCGATCAGGATCGTGAACAGGAACGTTGGCACTTTCCAGTCCAGGCCTGTGAAGCCCGCTGGATCCAGAGCGAAGAAAAAAGTGAAGGTGGCTCCCAGCGTGACGAGATAACTGAAGAACACGCTGACGATCAGATAGACCGGAATCGTAATCTGTCGCAGCAAAGCGACGAGAATCAGAAAAACGCCGAGCAGTACCAGGCCGTCGACTACGCGCTGGTCGCGATCCGTCACGGTCTTGAGGTCTCGAATGCTGGCGGTGGGCCCGATTCCGTACACTTCGAGTTTTGCATTTGTAGAAAGGAACTTCCGGGCCTCAGCGAGAACGTCTTCTTTCAGCTCGACAAACTGTCGAATACTGCCTCGTGAGAATGGATTATCGGAAGACACGAAATCGATCTGTGTCATTGATCCGTTGAAGAGTTCAGTCTTGCTGACGTAGTGTTCTCGCGCTTTGTGCAGTGTGAGTTTTCGTAACGACGCCGCTTTCATTTTTGCGGCAATTTCAGCCAGGCTACCTGATGGCGTGGGATCACTTTGCTGGGCAGCGACTTCGGCGCGTTCGATAGCAATCCCGAATGGGTGAACCACGCTGCGAATGTCAGCGAGGTTGAGTTCGTCTTTTCGTTCATAAAGTGACTCAACCAGCTTGCCGACAAACTCTCGACTGTCTTCTTCTCCGAAGTCCATGTCGGGATTGTGTAGAAGCAACGTGACCGGGCCTGCGATGCCATCGGGATAGTGCTTCTGAATGGCTTTTGCGCCATGAACACTGGTGGTGTCCTGAGGAAGTTCTGACAGCAGGCCGTAGCTGAGATTGTCGAAGCAGACAACGGCAACGACCGAGAACGGCAACATCAGCGCTATACTCAGTGTCAGCACGAACGCTGGTTTTTCCAGGATGACTTCACTCGTTTTCTGCCAGATTGCCTGGAAGACGTTTCTTCGCAGCAGCGATCCCATCAGGCCGGTTGCTGATACCCAGCCGCCGGAACTACTGATCCGGCGAGTGGCGACATGAGGCCAGAATGCCCAGCGGCCAGCGAGTCGCAGTAGCGCTGGCGTAAATGTCAGCGACGCGACCAGTACCACCGTCAGACCAATGGTGATGGCGATGCCTGCCTGTCTGAACTTGCCGAATTCGGCAAAAATCATCATGCCGATGCCGCAGATAACGGTCCCGGCACTCGCAACCAGTGCTTCGCCAACTTTTGCAATTGAGCCGGAAACGGCCTCTGCCGTTTCAACGCCGTCGTCAAGTTCTTCTTTGAATCTGGCGATCAGGAAGAGGCAATAGTCGACGCCGGCTCCGTAGCAGAGCACGGTGACGTAAACTTCGATTCCGTTGAACAGCGACACAATCCCGTGGTCAGCCAGTACCGTTAGAAATGCCAGGGAGAAATTCGTCGCGACCGCCACGGTGGCAAGAGGGATGATGGCAATGACTGGTGCGCGATAGATGATGAGCAGCAACGCGACGACAAGAATCACTGTCCAAAGCTCTGTCGCTTTGGAACTTTCGGTCGCCGCACGCATCATGTCCCGTCCGACTGTTGCCGAGCCGCTGAGAGCCAGTTCAAGTCCGGGAGGGACCGGACTTTTGCCGCTGGCGTCTTTCTGATGAAGTTCGCCATCTCGTTCGATTAAGTCCGCGATGGCGTCGATCAGGGGAATGTTTCGGTGGTTGAAAAATTCAGTCTTCAGATTCATGACGACCATGGTCGCCGTGCCGTCTGAGCTGTCGAGGATCTTCTGCCAGCCCGTCGTATCGAATGTCATGATCGTTTTATCGATCTCTTCGTCGTCCTCTGACGCTTTGATCGCGGATGCGGTTTTTGCTGACCCAGTCGCTATGTCGTTCGGTTCGGGCAACCCGATTCTTTCGACGATCTCGACAAGCCGCGGCTTGAGGACGTCAACAATGAAGTCTCGGTCCTGCTGGTTGAGCTTTGTTCGCTCACGACGCACGACCAGGACAATGTTGCTCGCAAAGGGTTCGCCCCATGCTTCTTCGTACTGTCTCTCACCAGCGAGGCTTGGCATTTCATCCGGCAGAAAGGCGAACTCGCCTTCCTCGATAACGTCCTGCCAGGCAGGGGCAGAAAGCTTCAATGCAGCCAATGCAATTACCCAGCCGAGCAGGATTACCGGCCAGAGGCGGACGACGGTGTTGCCAATAAATCGATACATAAGCAGAAAACTACCAGGGCAGACCGGCTGACAGGACTGCCGGACGCCGAATGGAAGAGCTGATGGGAACGGTTCAGGAATTGAGCCGGCATGAAGGCGAGTCGCGGATTTACAATGACAGAAAAGTCATGGGAAACTACAGGATACGCGACTGATCAGACCGACGGTTCTGGAGAATACCCGTGGACGCAGGTAGTCTCAACCAACTGCCTTGAAAAGACTTCCGGCAACTATCGCTAGAGTCCGATTAATTAAGACAGGAAGACTCTAATGACGGGGGCGACAACGATGGTGACAGAACTTTGACAGAAGTTTGACCCGGAACTGACAGCCAGAAGTTCGATACTCATCTATACTCCGCCACAACTTATGACCGCTCGTGACCAGGGAGATAGATTGTGAGTGTTGAATCACCGCTGACAACAGACGAGATGCAGGAAGTGCTGTCCGACTCGCTGTTAAATGATACGCATGTTGACGAGACTTCCACTGACGAGATTCAGACGGGACGCAGCGGTCGTAAAGCGATCGCCCATCCTGTCCCGAGTCGTTTGCGGGATAGGTTTCCCAACGGGATGAACTGGACCAACTTCACCTGGATGCTCGTCATGCATTCGGGGGCTGTTGCTGCTCTTTGGCATTTCTCGTGGACAGGTCTGGCCATCTGTGCGGTACTCCATTTCGTGACAGCCTGTCTTGGCGTCACGCTGGGATATCACCGGCTTTTGACTCACGGAAGTTTCAAGGTTCCGAAACCGGTTGAGTACTTCTTTTCAGTCTGCGGCATGCTGTCGGCTGAAGGCTCTCCGATCTTCTGGGTCGCGACTCACCGTAAGCATCACGTGCTGTCTGATTTGCCGGGTGACCCACATTCGCCCAATGAGGGATTCTGGTGGTCTCACATTCTGTGGTTTAAACCACGAGTTTTGAAATCTGAAGAAGAGGCACTGTTCGCGCGATGGGCTCCGGACCTGTGGAAAGATCCCTGGCATCGAGTTTTCGACAGGATCTTCCCGGTCTTTACGATCCTGCTCGGTATCGGACTGTTTGTTGCTGGAGAAGCCATCAAGCCTGGGTTCGGCTGGTCATTGGCTCTGTGGGGCGTCTGCATGCGAGCTGTGCTTTGTTACCACAGCACCTGGTTCGTCAACTCAGCGACTCACATTTGGGGTTACCGTAACTACGAAACGACGGACCGCTCAAGAAATCTGTGGTGGGTCGCTCTGGCAAGCTACGGCGAAGGCTGGCACAACAACCATCACGCACATCAGAGACTGGCTCGGCACGGTCATCGCTGGTGGGAAATTGACGTCACGTGGATGGTCATTCGGACTCTCCAGATTCTGGGCATCGCGACGAACGTCCAGGATCGAATTCCCGAGCAGACCAAGTAGTTTGCTGCGAGTGTGTCGGTACTGAGTTTGATCTATCATCAAGCCTGACATTCTGAAAAGAATGTCAGGCTTTTTTATTCCGGGACGATCGATCTTTGATTGCTGGCGGCGGCCTGAGTCGTCCTTCCCTTGTTCGGCAATAACAGTTGCCGCAATTTTCAACACCACGACGAGTCAATGTCTGAGACACAACCGGTGAAACCTCCAGTCGTTCAGGTTCAGGGGCTGAGTTATTCATACGGTGCAGGCCGAGTTGTTCTGGCGGGGATCGAGTTTGACGTTGCGGACGGCGAGCGGGTCGCACTCGTTGGCCCCAGCGGTGCCGGCAAATCGACGTTTCTGATGCATCTGAATGGCTTGTTGCCGGACCGGCTCCCCGGCGATACCGAACGGGCGTCCGTGATTGTCTCTGGCGTTCCTGTGCGAAAGTCATCGGTGGCCGAAGTGCGTCGACTGGTCGGATTTCTGTTTCAGGATCCCGACGACCAGTTGTTCTGCCCGACGGTGCGTGAGGATGTCGGCTTCGGCCCATTAAACCTGGGGCTGCCTCGCGACGAAGTGCTGCAGCGAATTTCGACCAGTCTCAAGGACGTTGGACTGGCCGGTTTCGAGAATCGCAGCACGTTGCAGCTCAGCACCGGCGAACGAAAACGCGTCTGTCTCGCAGGAGTTCTTGCCTGTCGCCCGGAAGTGCTGGTTCTTGATGAACCTTTTGCCAATCTTGACCCGCGGGCTCGCCGTGGACTGATTGAAATTCTGCGAAAGTTCCCGGGCACGCAGATCATCGCGACTCATGATCTGGAATTTGTCGTCGAATTGTGCGACCGAGTGATCATTCTCGACGATGGCGACGTAAAGGCTGACGGTTCCGTGCGGGAAATTCTGTCCGATGAGTTGCTGATCGAGAAGCACGGCCTTGAAGTTCCGTGGGGGTTGAGGGCTGGCAAGTGACCTGTTCCGGTCTTGTCGGCGACATTGCTGACCGTCTGTGACGATTCGTGAACCGGGGTTCTCAACG
Organism: Rhodopirellula sp.; assembly: GCA_013203845.1. Lineage (GTDB taxonomy): Bacteria > Planctomycetota > Planctomycetia > Planctomycetales > Planctomycetaceae > JABMPE01. The sequence goes on from JABMPE010000415.1 coordinate 27,562, forward strand.
ACCTGACTCCGGCGACACAATTCCGACCGGGCAGGAATCCCGTGCGAGGTAGAGTTACCAGCGGTGCCTGTGAGAACTGTCGTTTTGCCTGGTGATCTTCCAGGCCGTTGTGACGGGATCCCGGACTGTGACGGTCGCGTCAAAGATGCCGGATGTGCGGCGTGGCGGATACCATGCGATGCCTGTTGAGTTTTTGATGGTCGGGTTGAATCATGTTTCGTAGTCGATATCGGCGAGGCTTCACGCTGATTGAACTGCTGGTCGTCATCGCGGTCATCGCGGTGCTGGTGGCACTGTTGTTGCCCGCGGTCCAGCAGGCTCGCGAACGTGCCCGCTCGATTCAGTGCATGAGCAACCTGAAGCAGATCGGCCTGGGTCTGACCAGCTACGCGGGCGACTACGGCGGCTATCTGCCGAGTTGGGTCGGCTGGCGGGATTCGGCATATGAA
>JABMPE010000416.1 GCA_013203845.1 Rhodopirellula sp.
ACACCGAAATCCTCGGCGATGTCTGCGGAGTCGACGAGTTCGCCATGATGCTGTACCTCCCGCACGGAAGCATCGTCAAATCGCCGCAAGGCCTGGGAGTCGTCCACGCAACGCTGCACACATCCATCGCCAGTGTCCCCGGTCTTCTCTCGGTTGATGGAATCGCCAGCCACATTCGATTGATGGATTCGTTCATGCGGCGAGTCGGCTGCGAAACGCCACGCGTCGGAGTCTGCGCGCTGAATCCTCACGCCGGAGAAGAAGGTTTGTTCGGAGACGAGGAATCCCGGCTGATCGCCCCTGCCGTTCAGAAATGCAGGCAAAGCGGAATCAAATCGACCGGACCGATTCCGGCCGATGCACTGCTTCGTCGAGCGGTCGGTGGCGAATTCGACGGTGTCGTGGCGATGTACCACGATCAGGGACACATCGCTCTGAAGCTGATCGGCTTCGATCGAGCGGTGAATATCACGCTCGGCCTGCCCATCGTTCGCACAAGTCCAAGCCACGGGACGGCTTTCGATATCGCCGGGCAGGGAGTCGCCTCGGCCGAGGGCATGATCGAAGCCGCGAAAATCGCGGTCCAGTTGGCGCTATCTGGTGACTCTTCAACGCTTTAAAGCCATCTTCCGTCGATTCGCAAAGGGCAGTTATACTCCGCCGCCGTGCCTTAGACGGAGGTCTTCCGTTACGCCCAATTGACCGGGAAATGGCCGGTTTTCGGTCCCGAAATGGATGAGGACCGACGACGTTAAAGTCTTTCAATGAACGATACGCGACGTGCGCGCATCACTCGTTGTTATTTGAGGACATTCTCTGGTTGTGGCAAGCCAGCCACGCTGGGAAAGGATTCCGATGCGTACGATTGCCATTATGAACCAGAAGGGTGGAGTCGGAAAAACCACCAGCAGCGTGAATCTTGCCGCCGGACTGGCTCGGCAGGGCAAGCGAGTCCTACTGGTCGATCTCGACCCTCAGGGCCATGCTTCGCTGCACCTGGGCTACGAAGCCGTCGGCGACACTCCGACGATTTATGACGTCTTTTCCAGCGTGAAGACAATTGGTGAAGTCCGGCACATGGTCAGCGACAACCTGTGGGTCGCTCCGTCGAACGTCGATCTGGCCGCCGCCGAACTCGAACTGGTCGACGCTCCCAATCGGGAAACCGTGCTCCGCGACGCACTCAACCTGATCGCCGAATCCAACGCGTTCGAATATGTGATCATGGATTGCCCACCGTCACTGGGCGTACTGACCGTCAACGCGCTGACTGCCGCGTCTGAAGTTTTCATCCCGCTGCAACCGCACTTCTTCGCGCTGCAGGGTCTGTCGAAACTTCTTGCAACCACGGCGCTGGTTTCCAGGCGTCTGAACCGCAACCTTAAAGTCACCGGCATCATGCTGTGCCTTTACGAAACCGGCACACGTCTGGCTTCAGATGTCTGCGACGACCTCAACGACTTCCTGGCCCGCAGCGACGGCGACAATCCCTGGTCGACAGCAAAGATCTTCGAAAGCAAGATCCGCCGAAACATCAAACTGGCCGAAGCTCCCAGCTACGGCCAATCCGTCTTCGACTACGATCCAAAATGCAACGGGGCAGTCGACTACGCCAACATGGTCAACGAAGTCCTGGCCATGACCGTGCCCGCGCAGGAACCAGTCCGCATCGCCGCGTAGAGAATTCATCAGGTCCATTTCGCGACCACGAATATCGCGAATGAGGACGGTTGGTTAAGGATGCGGTACGAAGCGATCGCCGCTCTTGTTTTCCCCGTAGAATTGTTGGTTTCCGAAAACCGACGCCGAACGCTCCTCTAACCATCCTTCCGGATCCTCGTCCATCCGAGTTATCCGTGGTTACTTCGGCAACGGAGCCGGCATCGAATCCAGCACGGCCTGCAAACTCCTGCGAGCGGCCGCTGACTCTTTCCAATCATAGGCTGGCCGGATCGCTCGTTGCTCAAGCAGATCCCGCGGGATGTGATACAGCTGGCCGTTGCCGTACAGCTTGAACTCCTTATCCCTCGCGAAGCGTTCCATACGGAACTTATCCTTGTCCCAGCCTGGACGAGGGTCGTAATGGCAGAACACCCACTCGCGAGGTGTTCCGGCTTCACCCATTAACTGCGGCAAGAAACTCCGTCCGTCCAGTTGAGTCTCTTTCGGCGCGGGCTTGTCAGCCGCATCCAGTATCGTCGGCAGGAAATCCGTCGAGTCGACCAGGTCCTCATTGATTCCTGACTTGATCCGACCCGGCCAGCGAGCGAGCAGCGGCACATGAGTCCCCGCGTCTGTCGTCGCTCCTTTTCCACCGACGACCTCACCAAACGTTGTTTGCGAGACGACTCTTCGGTCCGTCCCGTTGTCTCCGTAAAACAGGATGAGCGTATTCTCTTTCAGACCAAGTTCATCGACCGAATCAATGACGCGTCCGACGACTTCATCCATGTACGCGACCATGTCCGGAAAGTACTTCGTATCGCCGCCGGTTGTCCCCAAAGGCGGATGCATCTTCTCTTCGACGCCCCAGTCTTCGCTGCGAGGCGTCGGCACGAACGGCCAGTGAGGCAGCGTCATCGGGTAATAAACAAAGAACGGTTCGTCATCATTGCTGTGTCGTTTCATGTAGTCGTGAATGAACTCGACCCAGATGTCCTCACCGTATTTTCCTTTGGTGTCCGTGCGGAATTTTCCGTTCTGAAAGATCACCGGATCGGCGTACCTGGGCCCCTTGTCTTCCGTGTGGGCCGTATGCCACAGCGAGTACTCATCGAAACCCGCGTCCCACACCTTCATCCCTTTGTCGCGTCGCAACTCTGAACCAGGATAGTCGGGCGGGTCGTAACTCTGAAGCTGCCACTTCCCGGCGATGCAAGTGTTGTAGCCGGCTTCTTTCATCCAATGGCCGAACGTCTTCGCTTTCGGATCCAGACACCCGAAGTACAACCAGTTCCGATTGTTGTAGAGCCCCGTCATCAACTGAATGCGAGTGTTCGTACATAGCGGCTGCGCATAAGCCTGAGTAAACCGCTGCCCTTCCGCCGCCATCCGATCCAGCCGCGGAGTCCGATAGCTGGTCCCGCCATAACAGTTCAACCCTTCGACTCCAATATCGTCCGCCATGATCAGAATGACGTTCGGTCGTCCGGCCGAAGCGGCATCGCAAGTCTGAGCGTTCAAGCAAAGCCCGGCCCAAAGCACAACCAGAAATCCGATGCCTGCCCCCGAGCTGAAGGCTCGTCGTTTGCCCTCGAAGAGATCGCGTTCTGTCGGCCGTCTCGCAGGAGTCATAAGCATCATCAATCTCGTTACGCGGTGGCTGTTCGTTGAAACTCGTCGAGCCACGATTGTTGAAATGCTCACCCTGCCAGGCAACCGAGTAAGTAGGCTGGGGCGAGATCAGCAATGGCGTAGTGAACAAAGCTGGGTCAAGACCCAGCCTATGTAACTGTGCCACCCATTCAGTCTTCAAAATCAGCCGGTGTCACCCGTGACTGTCCCCTCCGTAGGCTGGGACTCGTCCCAGCAAGGCTCCACAAGCTGGGTCCAGCCCCAGCCTACGTCACTGAAAACGCAAGTCAGCCGTAGGCCGCGTGCAACGCGGCGATGTGGGCCGATTGCCCCTCGTGGATCGGTTCCCCACGGCCATTTGCTGCCGCACTGCGTGCGGCCTGCCTGGATGATCTTCCCGACAGATTCAGTTTCCAACTGTCAGAGTAATCTCTTATGGCTGCGCCGGTCCGAAAGAGAATTTTTGCAGCCAACCGCGTAAATAAACCGGGTTAGTTCTCGCCGTTTGTGTCATCGGAAAGACTTCGTAAATGCGCAATGATTTGCATGCACATCTTTAGTTTTCGTTCGCATTGCACCACCAACGCTGCTACGACAGTTGCAAAACATGCAATGTTGACGCTTCGCCATTCCCCCTGAACGCATCCCTTAATTGCGAGTACATAGCAGCCAAGTAACCCGATCAAGACAAATGCTATGCACAGATTACGCAACGGCGTCCTCTCGTATTGCAGCATAGAATTCATGAATTCCAGCTCTTCGGCAGCCAGAATAGCTGGGTCGCCATGCACATCTGCGACTGTGTCGTCTCGCGAAATGACCATGCGCGGCTTCCTTCATATCTGGAGAATGTACTGGAACGTTGTTGCCGGACTGGTTCCACGGGCGGTAAAGATCGTTGAGAAGGTGTATTTCGGCGAGCATCGCTTCCAACTCGGCTACCCGGGAATACCAGCACGTTGTCCCAACAGTAACGCAGAGTGCGTCTTGACGCACCAATCCAATACGGTCCCCTTGCAGTGGTGCATCGTAAAGCACCTGCGTCACAGCCAACAGCATTCTTTTTCATCAAATGAATCACGAAACACGTTACACGCGCCAGACTCCGTTCACTCCTTCTTTTTACCGGCTTTCTTTCTGGCTGGTTTCTTTGCGGGCAGTTTACCGGCTGGTCGCGGAGGCAGGCCGTCGTCCGGCTGGTTCCACAATCGGTAGGGATCGTTGAGGCGGCGCATTTCGCTGAGCAACAGTGCTTCCATCTCGGCGAGTTTTTCGGCGTGAGCGGGATCAGCGGCGAGGTTGGTCTGCTGGGGATCTTTCCGTCCGTGTTCTTTCAGGAACTCGTGCGGGTTCTTTGCCAGGTTGAACAATTGAGTCTCACGAACCTGGCCGTCCATCACGTCGTACTTAATCAGCTTCCAGTCGCCCTGCCGGACGCAGCGCATGCCTGGTTTTGTCC
>JABMPE010000417.1 GCA_013203845.1 Rhodopirellula sp.
AAGCGGACCATCACCGGCGCCTGTCCTTTGCCATGGTTTCTGACAAAGCCAGTGCCGGAAACGTCGAGCATGGCTTCGTCCATCGAGTCGAAGAGAGCCAAAGCGGTGACGTCGCGGACAGTTCCGTCAGCATAAGTCGCTTCAACTCGAAGTTGCTGTGAGAGGCCTTGTTTGCCAACTCGTTGTTTCGGGAAGACAGAAAGAGCGGTCACAATCGCCGGTTCTTTCGTTGGAGCGGGGGCTCCGTTCTGCAGCCACGCCACCAGCGTTTGATATTCGACCGATTTTACGGCCAGCCGTTTGCCGCCTCCGTGCGGGACGGTCATTATCGGCTTCAGCAGGAACAGGCTTTGTTCCGGGGCGACCATGTTGACACGTCGCTGGTGTCGGTCCCGCATGATCGCGTCGCGGTCGGCTTCGGGTTCGAAACCGAACACCGAGAGTTTGAAGCCGCCCTGCCCGTACTGAGTGGCGTGACAGGCTCCCATGTTGCAGCCGGCCTTGGTGAGGATCGGCGCGATGTCGCGTACGAATTCTGTGGAAGGGTGCTCTTCGATGCCGGACACGACGACGCTTCTTTCAACGGACTGGTCACCCACTTTGATCGTCACTTTTGCTTCGCCATTGCCAACGGCGAGCAATCGACCGTGTTCATTAACGGCGACAATGGATGGCTCGCTCGTGCTGTAATTCGCTGCTGAAGTCAGGTCGGCTGACTGGTCCGACGTGTTTCCGGCACCGTCAGCCTGCGTGACGAGAAGCTGAGCACGTTCAAAGTTGCCGTTGAGACGGATTTCTGCGGGCGACACAACAAACGACTCGGCGGCGATTGCAGTGGCCGTGGCATCGCCGAACGTCGTCGACGCCGTGATTGCCAGGAACCATATCAGATCGCGGAAGGAGCGTTTCATGAGAGACTCCTGACGGGGGAAGCGGGGCAGCGGAAGGAAAAGTGAGGCGGGGATGCGGGTGACGCATCAGAGAACATTATTGCGACATGAGGGCTCGAACGCCAACACTGTGTCGAGCGGACCGGTTAGTTTGAAAGTTTTCGGCGAGTTGGCTTCGGCGGGAGAATGACGTTGCTTCGTCGCATCGGTTCGGAGAACGTTCACGTGGTGCGAAGCTCGTCGGGTCGACCGACGGTTCGTGACAGGAGTGGCGGCATGATTCGATGGCAACGTTGGAAACCGAGAAACTCGACGCTGTGGCGGACCTCCGCAGCGTTCTGGTTGCTGAACGCCGCATTCAACGGAGTGACGGCGGGAGTTGCGCGGACTCCATCGGTTTACTTCGCTCTGGGCGGAATCAATGTGTTTCTGGCAACGCTTTCGTACTTTGTCAGTTGCCGGTATCGACAGGCAGAGCAATTACCAGGGACGTCGACGACAGGCCGTCACTCGTCCGGTACAGGCCGGGCGGCTCCGGATTTGACGGTCGAGTGAGCATTTTTAAGCATCTATCTTTCAGGGAACAATTCTCGCATGCGGTACGAAGTGGAACAGAAGTTCCGGCTTGAAGAACCGCCGGAAGCGGTCGTTGCCCGCCTGCTGGAACTCGGTGCGACCGAGGATGGCGAGGTTCAACAGGCCGATCGGTACTTCAATCATCCAGTACGAGATTTCGCCACGACCGACGAGGCTCTGCGTATCCGGTCAGTCGGTGATCAGAACTGGCTGACCTGGAAAGGGCCAAAGATCGACCAGAAAACCAAAACTCGCCGCGAGATTGAAACAATGCTGGGCGATGGCGCCAAAACGGCTGACGAAATTGCCGAAGTGTTGACAATTCTGGGATTTCACGCCGTCGCCATTATCCGGAAAGTTCGGAAAAAGTTCAAACTAGCAAGGAACGACTGGCAGTTCGAGTTCGCGCTCGACCGCGTTGACGATGTCGGCGAGTTCCTCGAAATCGAGCTACTGGTCGACAAGGATCGGCTGAAAGCGGCTCAACAGGCATTGAAAAGCCTGTGCGACGAGGTTGGTCTGTTGGAGACTTCGATCGAACGGAAATCGTACCTGGGAATGCTTCTGCGGGGGCGGTAGGCAATGTTTATTGCCGGATCGTGATGTTTCGGGGGGATTGTCCAGGACAGAAGTTGAAGTGAATTCGCATTCTGGAATAACATCCCGCGTCTGACGAAAGTTCTGCGAGGACACTTCGGGAAGACTCGTTTCCTGTATCAACAAGAGAGAGCCGACATGGAAGTCAACGGTATCGGCCCCATCAGTGGCAGCCAGCCTGTCAGAAAAGTCGCTCAACCAGCGACGCCACCACCGACGAACGAAGCTCGACCAACATCGCCAACGGACGTACTGGAACTGACATCGGTCAATCCAGCCGCTGGCGAAGTTGATCTGAAGGCTGAGTTCCAGATGCAACGGATCGCACAGATTCAGCAGCAGATTGCCGATGGCACTTACGAAACCCCAGAGAAGCTGAATATCGCCGTCGATCGAATGCTGGAAAGCCTGCTCGCCGAGTAGATTCTGGTTACCGTTGAATTCTGAATAGACGTTGCTGACTGAATGGTCGAGAAGATGGCTCGGCTGTCGGTCGGTTTTTTGGTGCGCGGATATAGTTTTTCAGGTTGCGGCACAGGTTAAGCGTCGGGGTGTTTCCCGGAGGATGTTTTGAGCGATATTGCGGCACTCGATAAGTCGGTCTCACCGGTCGACAAGTTTCGCGAGTATCTGGTGACAAAGGGACAGCGACTCACTCGCGAGCGGGAGATCATTGTAGACGAAGTGTTCTCTGATCATGAGCACTTTGACACAGATCAGCTGGTGGCTCGACTTTCCGGACGCAGTGACAAGCGGAGCGTCAGTCGCGCAACGGTTTACCGCGCATTGAGTGCGATGAACGATGCGGGGCTGCTGCGGAAAGTCGCTCGCCCCAACGGTCGCGAAGTCTGGGAGCATGACTATGGCTACCCTCAGCACGACCACATGGTGTGCAGTCAGTGCGGAGAACTCTTTGAGTTTCACAACGAAGAAATTTCCAGCCTGATCGAGAAGATTGCCAGTGCTCAGGGGTTTCTCAAGACGAGCCATCGACTGGAAGTTTACGGCACGTGTGCCCCCTGTCGCCGACCCAAGAAACGTCGCAACCACAAGCTCGACATGATTTGACGCCGATTGTGTGTCGAGCTTTGAGTGCCATCACGCTGCATCCGTGCCATTGCGAAGGAACAGCATGTATCAGTGGCTTACTCCGAAGCAGCCCGGTTGCCGACGGAAATTCCCGCAACGTTTGACACTCCGCTCAGTGGCTCCTGGATGGGGAGCAGTCTTCTGCGTGACGATGCACGTGCTTTTCACGCAGTCACTTTCCGCCGAGTTAATCGCTCGTCCCAACATTGTCGTCATCATGGCCGATGACCTTGGTTATGGAGACCTCTCGTGTTACGGAGCAACTCGGGTGTGGATACGGCCCAGAAACGTGCCGCTGAGAAAAAGAAACTGCTACGCTGACCGAAAACGCGAACTACAGAATCAGAACTACAGAATCGATTGAAACCTCGCTTACAACGAATGGGGAGCTTCCGATGGCAACCTTTCGCGATCTCACAAATTATCTGAAGGAAGTTGGCGCGACAGAAGTCGCTCACTCTGACAAAGGCTACCTGGCCCACGCCATCGGCGTTTACAACGACCTGAAGACGTGGGGCTGGGACGAGGAGCTGGCTTGCACCGGGATCTTCCACTCGATCTACGGCACGCAACTCTTCCAGGGATTCACGCTGCCGCTGGAAAAACGCAGTGAGATTGCTGAGCTGATCGGTGAACGCGCCGAGCAATTGTGCTGGCTCAACTGCGCAATCGACCGACAGCACTTCGACAACGAAATCCTCAAGACCGAAGGCCCGTACCAGATTCTCGACCGGTTCTCGGGTGAATTCGTGGACGTTCCGGACGAGGACTTCGACGCTCTGTGCTTCATGCATATCTGCGACTGGCTGGAGCAGGTCGGTCGATCCGGCGCGTACGACTACCGCAGAACCGGTTACCGCGATCTCGCCCATCGAGTCGGCGGAGTTGGACTCGAAAATTACAAACGGGTCTTCGCCAACGCACCCGAGCAGAGCTGGTCCGACGAATACGAATGGCCCGCCAACGTTCCTCGCTGAGCGTTTCGCAACGCTCGCATCGCGCACGGCAGTTTGCCGTAGGGTGTGACAAGCGGGCTGAATGGTCTCAGTGGTGTGCCGGCGTGGAGATCTGCGAGCAATGTCGACAGTGACAGACTTCGACAGCTGCCCGCGCCGGCACATCAGAAACTGAGTTTGCTCCACTTGTCACACCCTGCACAATCAGTCGAGACGTCATTGCGCTCGCATGACTCTTGCGGTAGTGTTCACTATGCTTGTCGCTTGAACCTCAGAAGCGACCTGATCGAGTTGGCGGGCAGGTCGTCGTTGAAGTCACACTTTTCAGGAGTCAAGCGCATGTCCTCACGTGATGCCGACTTTGGCAAAGGCCGAGTGCTGTCGATCAGCCCGCACCCCGAAGCGACGCCTGGATTAGAGTCAATAATCGCCAACGGCGTCCGCTGGGCGACACAGAAATTCGAGGTCAGAGCACCAACGCGCTGATTGAACTTCACGGGTTCATTAGTTCCGGACGTCAAGCCCATGCTACATGAAGAATCGAAATTGATAGGGTGCTGAGCCCAGTCCGTCCATTCTCTTGACTACACGAGCAAGCACCTTGGCGTATCCGAGTGTTACGGGCAATGGGTCGTAGAGCGAGTCGTTATTCCAATCCATCTTCGTCAGCGCAAGAATCGCACGAGCCGTATCGTCCCAAGTTCCGTGTCCAGCGTGGCGAACAATCCGGATAGGTCGGGGCGTGCTCCGTCCGCCTTGGAAGAATGAGCCGCGATTTGCAATGCCTTCGGCGTCGCCGTGAGTCCAAAGAAGCGCTTCTCGTGGGCCGATGTCAATCAATGTGCCTCTCGAAACGGGGTACGCTGTGGCTTTACCCTTCGTTTCGCTCGGACGTCCATCGATTCGTACGCCTCGCCATGACACGTCTTGGACAACTTGTATCAAATCAACCGCCTCACATAGGTGCAAAGCCTCCATGCATCCATCAATCTCGGCCTCTTTGAATTCAGTGGTCTTGTGGACCATGACCCGTCGCGGTGAACGTCCTGAATGGCGTCGACGATACAGATCCATTGACCGAGTCATGACGCGGAACATTTCCGTTTGCGAAAGAAACGGATTATCTCGTTGAACTTGGACCTCGTTGGCGTCGTAGGCGATGAATTCCAAACCCGATCCATCTGCGTCAAATACTTGGCTGCAGCAAGTCACGAATCGGGGGCGATCCGAGTCGACGGGACGAACCGCGTACGAGATGCCAACGTATGCCACTTCCGAATCCATGTCGGCGAGCTTCCATGGAATGCCACCAGCCTTTGCGTAGATTGCCAAGCCAATTCGCCACATGACACTTGCACGACATCCGTACGAAAGCGCTTTGTCTTCTCTAACCAACTGAACCGGAATTCTGCGTGCTGCAGTCATTGCCTTCAAATGATCGTGAAGATCAAAATCGTCGTCCGGGCCACCGAAATACCCAGGTGCCCATCGTTGTGGTAAGTAAACAAACAGGACATCAAACTCCAATCTCCTCGCTTCCAGTTGCTGAATAGCGCGAACCAAGTGTTCCGCCAAAAGAACATGGGGTGTCGGAGAGCGGGCAATATTTTCGTCGATGTCGTTCAGCTCTACGTGACAGTCCCGTGAAGCGCCGACCATGCGAACGCCAAATGCACTCTTGAATCCCGGCCAATCGGGTAAATAAGACTTCCGTTCAATGGGACTGAACGTCGAATTCAGCTCCTTCATAAATTCGTACAGCTTGGGTCCCTCTCCCGACGGTGCAATCGTCGCCACGCGGATCGGGTCTGGCATAAGTCCAGCTGAATATGGGCCGTAACGGCACAGGCCACGCAATGGATGCAATTCTCGATCGGAATTGCGGTCGGGATGAAACGACAACTCAGGTTCAAGGAGTCGAATATGGGATGAAAGCTGGCTACTCATGCGGTCGCCCTACTCGAATACGCAGTCACGTTGGACAGCTTGAAAGCGGCGTCTACTCCTTCGGACACTCCGAGGGCGCGGATTGGATCGCCATTGCCTGCAATGTATCCCGCCCAAAAATCAAGGACGTCATTCAGGTTGCGGTTATATCGTTGAACCATTCGCTCCCGTGAATAGTCTGCAACCAAGCCACGATGCTCCTTCTCGAACGGCTCGAAAACTGTGTGTGGCTCGAATACCAGCCAAAGTTGGCCATTCGCCCATTCGAGACGTACGCCCAGCCCCTCGCGCCAGCAGAGTTCGGGATGATCTTTCATTACGCCACTCAAATCGCCTACCAGTGATCGGAGTCGGCTGAACTCGGGAGCTTGAACATCATTGGGAGCGATGAGGTCAAGATTTCGTCGCCGAAACGCATCAAATGCCCGGTCACGAACAAGCGCCGCCCGCATTGCGTCACGGAGCAATCCGTGCTCAGCAGACTCGTATCGGAGACGTTTGTCTTGGATTGTGTGTAAGTCGAATTCATTGATTCCATAGGGGGCAAATGCTTTTCGTACGTCTGCATCGCTCCCGAAACACAGCACTCCCGAACGGAGTCTTGACACAAGAATATCTACATCTGCGTCGAGTACAGCTTGCCGAGTTTCCGCAAATCCGCCGACGTTGCAATCAACTCGGCGGCACACAGTCGGAGCCTCGACGACTGGAATTCCGTTTAGACGTACGACAGGCCAACGCTTTGACGCATTCGGGCGGGGAGCAGGACTGAAGCGAGCACGGTCCGACGCAAATTCATCCATCGCCTTCGTTTCGACGTCGATCAATCGAAGCAGATCCCGCAGCATCTCATCAAAGTTGTCAATTGATACTATGGCCGCTTCTACTTTCGCGTCCTGAGCTCGTTCTAAAAGTTGCGTAACGCGAGGCAACGGCTCTCCGGTCCCGCAGTGAAGCCAAAAAAGCCCCGAAGGAAACGCTCCTTCGTCGGCAAGAGCATCTTCGAGGGTATCCATGACCGATTCGTCTCGACCACTGTACCCAGCAACAACTAAACCAAAGCGACGACACGAATCGACAAGAACTTTTCGGAGTCGAGCATCTTGGTGACGAAGCTCGTCATCCGTGTTCTTGAGTTGGCGTGAACGAAAGTCCCCGTGAATCTTTACCTCAATAGGCCATCGTCCGTCCCCGATAAGTTGCGCGGCCAATTCCGGTGCATCAAGGTCTATAACAGAGAGAGGTCCAGTGGAGTCGTATAACTTCGCCGCTGCATCTGCGACCAATGAGTCAAAATTGGTCGTCCAAATAAGCTTCGTCAGGTCGGCACGCATTAACGTCGCCAAACCGAGATGCCCTAAAGACGGTTTAGCTCCACTCACTTTGGAGTCAAGGTACGAACGGCGATCTGCCTCAGAAGGGAAAACGGCTTCGAACAGTGCGGCATATTCTTCCGGATGATCGAGTATCGGAAGGTTCCCTGCCGAATCTATATGCGCTTGCAACTGTTTGCGAATTCGCCCATTGCTCAGATCAGCGACTGATTCCGCCGATACCTTCCGTTGGCTGATGAATAGCTTCTGCTTGAATTCCCATGTCATATGCCATGCAGTGGGAATTCCCGCCGAAGCTGACGCACCGGCACCAAGAAACCACATGAGGCTTCCGGCACGCATTGAAAAACGCCGAGTGAAATCATCTGCAGTAATCTTGGTCACCGACATCACTAAATCCGATTGTTCATTGCTTACTGTGTCGAATAAGTATCAAAGATACAGTAAAGACAGAATCAGTTCAGGGCAATGATTACGGATTTGGCCATGTGAAAATACCAAAGCCCCAATCGGGGTGGCCCTGTTCGCTGATGAACCAGGTTAGGACGGCCCCTTTGGGGCTCGTCCGGTTAGGCTGAGTCCATACCCCGAACTGCGTCCGGGGCTATCATCGTGCTGGCCCGTTGGGCCGATTTCAAATTCTCAACGTATGTATAAAACGACAGGTTTCTCGGCCCCGCCTCCGCGAGACAACGACGCTGCGCGGGAAAGACAAACTCCGCAGGAACAACGAACTCTGACGAGCTCGACTGTGCCGCTTTCTTCCGTCGCTGCGCGATGCTACGGTTTCGTCTTCGATCGAAGTCTCACTCCCGAGGATCATCATGAAGCGGAATTCCTTGTTGTGGTTGCTGGTGACGATGGCGCTGGTGTTGCTGCCGAAGCTGGAAGCGGATGCCGCAAAGAAGCCGAACGTCCTGCTGCTTTGTATTGACGATTTGAGACCGGAGCTGGCGTGCTTTGGCAAGAGCTATATCAAGTCGCCGAATATCGATGCGCTGGCTGCTCGCGGGCGGGCGTTCAATCGGCATTACGTGCAGGCTCCGACATGTGGAGCGTCCAGGTATGCTCTGTTGACCGGGACTTATGGGCCTTCGGGGAATGGCGCGTTGTTCGCTCGCGGCGGTCAGGTGGTGAAGGATCCGAAGTCGTACCCGCCGAGTTTTCCGGCTTGGTTTCGGCAGCACGGTTACACGACGGTTTCGGTCGGCAAAGTGTCGCACCATCCGGGCGGTCGCGGCGGTAAGGACTGGAACGATGACAACATTCCCGAGATGCCTCTTTCGTGGGATCGGCATTTGTTGCCGGCTGGGCCGTGGCAGCATCCTCGCGGAGCGATGCACGGGCTGGCGAATGGTGAGATCCGCGGTGACTCTTCAAAGATGGATCTCTTTCAGGCGGTCGAAGGTCCGGATTCGATTTACCCGGACGGGTTGATCACTAACGAGGCGTTAAATCAGCTCGACCAGTTGACGGAAACCGACGACGACAAACCATTCTTTCTGGCCGTTGGTATCATCCGACCGCATCTGCCGTTCGGTGCTCCGAAGAAATACCTCGATCTGTACGACGGTGTCGAGCTGCCGCCGATTCCGCATCCGACAAAACCGGCAGGCAGGACAACCTGGCACGGCTCCGGCGAGTTCATGAAATACAACCGGTGGAAACGAAACCCAAACACGGACGCCGAATTCGCTACCGAAGTACGGCGACATTATGCGGCATGTGTCTCGTATGCCGATGCCCAGGTGGGACGCGTTCTTGAACGGCTGGAAGCTTCCGGCCAGGCGGACAACACGATCGTTGTCCTGTGGGGCGATCACGGCTGGCACCTGGGCGAACACGCCATCTGGGGCAAGCACGCTCTGTTTGACGAGTCTTTGCATTCGCCGCTGATCATCTCGTACCCGAACATGCCGCAGCCTGGCGAGCACTCGGAGTCGATGGTTGAGACGATCGACATTTTTCCGTCGGTCTGCGAAATCGCCGGGCTACCGATGCCCGACTTCGTCCACGGAGTTTCTCTGCAGCCGCTGATTGCGAATCCGAGTTCCCCCGGACATTCAGCGATTTCGTACGCCAGTGCCCGGACAATTCGGACGGACACGCATCGCCTGGTGGCTCACAAGGACGGATATTTCGAACTCTACGATCACCGGACGGAAGCGGGAGAAACACACAACGTCGCCACCGAGCAGCCGAATGTGGTTCAGACGCTGCTGGCTGAACTCAACAGCCGACTGGATCGATCCGACAGATAGCGTCTTCACAAATGCCACGCCAGTTTTACCACCGGAGAAAAGTAAAATGTCAAAACGAGTCACACGACGAGAATCTTTGCAGACGGGCGTAGCGATTGGTGCGGGCTTCTGGATTGGCGGAACCGCGTCCAGCCGGGCGGATAATTCGCCCAACGAGAAGCTCAACATTGCCTGCATCGGAATCGGTGGACGTGGAGCGGCAAACCTTGGCGGCGTTTCGAGTCAGAACATCGTCGCGCTGTGCGATCTCGACGAGATGCGTGCCGGCAACGCCTTCGAAAAACATCCCAGGGCAAAGCGGTTCGTCGATTTCCGCAAAATGCTCGATGAGATGGAAAACGAGATCGACGCCGTCGTCGTCAGCACGCCCGACCACACGCATTACCACGCCTCGATGATGGCCATGCGGATGGGCAAGCATCTGTACTGCGAAAAGCCGATGGCGCACTCCGTCTGGGAAATTCGCGAGATGACCAACACGGCAAAGAAGATGAAACTCGCCACGCAGCTGGGAGTGCAGCGGCACACTATGTCGAACATGCACCGCGTCGTGGAACTGATCCAGGCGGGAGCGATCGGCAAAGTCACTGAGGTTCACAGCTGGATCGGTGGCGACCGCGGCATGCCTGCTCCGGCGAAGACGGGCGAAAAAGTTCCTGCCCATCTCGACTGGGATCTCTGGCTGGGCCCCGCCGCCGACCGACCGTACTCGTCATCGTACTGTCCGTACAACTGGCGATTCTGGTGGGACTTCGGCACAGGCGAGACGGGAAACTTCGGCTGCCACATCCTGGATATTCCGTTCTGGGCGCTGGGCCTGAAGTACCCGACGCGAGTCGACGGTTCCGGCCCCGAAGTTGATCCACAGCGAACGTCAAAGTCGATGACGACTCGGCTCGAATTTCCAGACAAGGGCGTCACGCTGCACTGGTACCACGCGAAAAGCGGTCCGCCGATTCTGAAAGAGAAGGGGTTGTCGGACAAAGGAATGAACACGCTCTTCATTGGAAACGATGGCCTGTTGCTGACCGGCTTCGACCGGCACACACTGCTTCCCGAAGAGAAGTTTGCACGCTACGAAAAACCGGCGAAGTCAATTCCTGACTCACCCGGTTTCTACAAAGAGTGGTTTGCAGCGTGCAAAGGCGGAGAGCCGGCGACTTGCGACTTTGACTACTCCGGCCCCTTGTCGGAAACGGTCCTGCTGGCCAACACGGCCTACCGCGCCGGCAGCGGATTTGACTGGGACGCGAAAACACTTTCGACCGGTGGCCACAAAAAGGCCGACGCGATGATTCGCACGGAATTCCGCAAAGGCTGGGAAGCCTGACCGCGTCTGCTTCCGGCGAGTCACGAATCAGCCCAACCGCTGATTCGGTGCTGCGCATTTCGTACGGCCTTTTCAGAAGAATCGAAGCGACCATGAAGATGCGGAATCGGTGGGTACGGCGAGTTCTGATGCTGGCCATCTGTGTGACCGGTCTGATGAATGGCGAAGCCGTCCCAGCCGCTGACACCGTGTTGAGTGACGGCGACTTCGAGCACGCAGAAATCGGACATCAACCACCGGGCTGGAAAATCTTCACGCCAGATACGTCGCCAGGTCTGGTGGTCACCGCTGGCGGGCCGGAGGCTTCCCGGAAATGTCTTCGCGGCGAACGCTCCCTCTCCAGCAAACTGGTCGCCCTCAGCAAGCCGCTTCTGCGTCCGCAACAACGAGTTCAGATCGAGTTTTCGGTTGCGTTCTCGCAGAGTGATCAACGCGTCTTTCATATCTGGACAGCAGAGCCCGGAGCGACTGATGCCGGGCGTCTGAATCTTTGCGTGCAGAACGGAGCACTGATGCAGTTTGACGGGCGAACGCGCACCTGGGACACAATCTCGCGCGACCTGACGCCGTCATCCGACATCGAACATCCGGTCTGGCACCGGTTGCAGGCACTCATCGATACCTCGCAGGATGGGATTACATTTCGCCTGTCGAAACCCGGCACGCTCACTTTACCGGAAAAACCCACGGCAACGCGGCACGGTTACCGCATGACGAAAGCCATCGGTGAAATCGGACTGGTCTCGGGACAAAGGATTGCCAAAGACGCCTGGTACCTGGTCGACGACCTCGATGTCAAAGGCGGCCTCGACCTGCCTGCGCCGGAAGCTGCCGACGCTTTGCAATCCACATACGAACTCTGGACTGGGCCACCCATTCCCGGTGACGTGACGAAAATCCCCTTTGTCCCCGGAGTGGAGCACCGCACCATTCACAGCCCGCATGAGGATGGTTATCGGTTTCTTCACGGCGCGGCCATTGTGCATCACGACGGAGTTTTTTACGCCAACTGGGCCAACAGTCCCACAAACGAAAACGGTCCGCACGAGACGCTGCAGGGAAAGCGTTCGCTGGATGGCGGGTTGACATGGTCGCCGCTGGAAGTCGTCGGGCCGGGATTCGACGGGCCAGATCGACACAGCCACGGAATCCTGTTTGAGCATCAGAACGAAGTCTGGTCCATCTGTGCCCGATTCGGAGTTGGCGCGGCGGGTAAAAAATTCGACGGACTGCAGGCTGAGGCTTTCGTTCTTAACAAAGCGACTGATCATTGGGAATCTCGCGGCATCGTCATGCAGAACTGCTGGCCGTATGACGAACCGGTCCGCATGGCAGACGGAAATCTCATCACCGGCGGGCAGGACAAAGACGGGCTGCCCGTCGTCGCGATCAGCCACGGCGATGACGTCTCCAGGTGGGATTCGGTTCTGATACCCTACGATCGTCGACTTGCTCCGAGCTTCGCGGAAACCACCGTACAAACTGACGGCGAAACCGTACTGGCGGTCATCCGAGGAGGCGGCAACGTTGCCTGGATTGCTACCAGCAAAGACTCTGGTCGAACCTGGTCGACGGCCAGCCCGAGCAACCTGCCCATGCCGCGAGCGAAAGCTTATCTGGGCCGGCTCAGCAACGGACAGTTCTACCTGATTTCAAACCTGGTCAATCGTGACACGCTGGTCGTCTCGACCGGAAAACCAGGCGAAATGAAATTTCAGAAAATGTGGAAAGTCCGACACGGTAAATCCATTCCGCCGAGATTCCCGGGCGCAGCCAAAGGCAAACAGTGGTCGTACCCGTACGGTTACGAGCACGATGGCAGGCTCTACATTGTCTACTCGATCGGAAAAGAAGATTGCGGTCTTTCCGTGATCGATATCAAAGAGCTGACGGTCAACTGAGCCTGCAGAAACAACGTTGATGACTTTGCAGAGCGAATGCAGCCCGCTGTAGACTCACTGCCACTGATCCCTGAAAGCCGCCCAGGTCAATCATTGACGACCAGTCCCAGCGTGGCGGCTTGCCAACGCCAAAGAGACCTCCACCAAAGAGACTCTGAAGACTGCAACGAATGATGCGCGCACGGCTCGCGTCACTTTCCCAGTATTACTCTGACCATACTTCCTGAAGGAACCATTAGATGAAGCCACACCGTTTGATTTTCTGCATCGCCAGCATGGCCGTCGTGGTCTTGTTCGTATCCAGTTCGGACCTTTCCGCCGCGGACAAAAAGGCGAAGGTACTGTTCGTCAGCCAGAGCGTTGGCTATCGCCATGGCTCGGTCAATCGTGGTGGTAAAGAACTGGCTCCCGCCGAGATCGCCATGACTCAACTCGGCCAGCAGACCGGACTGTTCGACGTTCACTGCACGCAGGACTGCGCGGCGGACTTCACGAAGGACAACCTGAAAAACTATGACATGGTCATGTTCTACACGACCGGCAAGCTGCCAATTGCCGAAGCCGATCTGGACTACTTCTTCCAGGAGTGGTTGACTCAGAAAGGACACGGAGTGGTTGGTTTTCACTCAGCAACTGACACCTTCAAAGACTACAAGCCGTACTGGGACATGATCGGCGGCAGCTTCAACGGACATCCCTGGGGATCGGGAACAACAGTAACGATTTCGGTTCACGAACCGGACCACCCTGCCATGAAGGCCTTTGGCGGCACTTCGTTCGAGATCAAGGACGAAATCTACCGCTATAAGAACTGGCAACCAGGAAAGGTGCGAGTTCTGATGAGCCTCGACATGTCGAAGTGCAAGCCCTCCGAGCCTTACCACGTTCCGGTTGCCTGGGTGAAGAACTACGGCGAAGGCCGGGTGTTCTACACGAATCTCGGACACAACGAAGGAACCTGGATCGACAAACGATTCCTCGGCTCAGTCACGGCCGGCATCCGCTGGGTGATCGGACTCGAAGAAGCCGATGCGACGCCGAATCCTGAAGTTTCGGCTGCCGAAGAAGAGAAAGCCAAAGCAGCATCCGGGAAATAGCTCACAGCGTTCGTTCGATGACTGCGTTCGTTCGATGACTGCCAGAAATTCGACAACCTTTCAGCCCGTTCAGTAAACCCTGAGCGGGCTGTCATTGTTGAGGCTACGTCCTGCTCAGTTCAGGCTGCGTCCTGACGCACCGATCGCACTTAAACCTCACACGGCCTTGAATGATTCGTTTCAGACGAAGTTCCCGAACGTTTCCTCACGAGCGTGCTTTTTCAGAATTCGATCTTGCGCACGCTCGGTAAGTGGTCGACCAGTTTCCAGCCGGTGCGACGCATTTCGGCAATGGTGTCGGCTCGCAGCTGAATCAGCGTTTTCTGATGGTCAGCTCGAAGTGCCAGATTCGTCAGCTCTTCCGGGTCAGCGGAGATGTCATACAGCTCTTCGATTTCGTTTTCGACGAGCGTGCGAATGTACTTGTACTGACCGCTGCGAATCATCACGTACCAGGGAATCCCGTTCAGCTCGGAGTGCTCCTTGTCCTCTGGAATCGTGTTCGTGTCGGAGCCGTACGCACGCGCAGTGAAGGTGGTCATCGACGGGTGATCCCAGTCGCGTTTCGGTTCCTTCAGCAGCGGCGTCAGATCGTGGCCGTGCATCTTCCAGGGAAGCTCCATCCCGGCAAAAGAGAAGAACGTTGGCACCAGGTCAACGCCCGAAACCGGATGATCACACACGACACCCTCGGGAAGCCTGCTCGGCATGGAGACAATCATAGGCGAGCGGATGTTGGCGTCGTACGGCGCGAGCTTTGTCTTGAAACCATGCTGGCCCCACGCGAATCCCTGGTCCGAGGTGAAGACGATCAGCGTGTTGTCGTACTCGCCAGACTCTTCGAGTGCCGACACCAGCCGACCGACGGCGTCGTCCAGTGCGAGCACTCCCTGGTGATACTGCCTGATCCAGCCGTTCAATGTGTTGCCGTGGATGCTCGTCGCGTTGGCCACGGTCTGGCCGCCAAAACGACCGCCTTTCATCTGTGGCTGCCCATCGGAACCCAGTTCCCAGAAATCGATCTTCTGCATGTAAGCCGGTTTGCCAGGTCGAGGCGGGAAGATGTCCTTCGGAATTGGAACCTGCGCGTCCGGATAAGCGTCGCGATAGCGATGCGGCGGCGTGAACGGACCATGCACCGCTCCATAACAGACCCACAGATACCACGGTTTGTCGGGATCGCGATTCTCGCCGCGAATAAAATCTTCCGCCCAGTTGGTGTAGTTATCCGTCGAGTACCCTTTGACAAGTTCCGGCTCGCCGCCATTGGTCTCGATTAATTGATCATAGAAGTAGTGCCCTGAATTCTCCGGATAGCGGGGCCGGTTCCAGACCTTCTGAAAATCCCAGTCGCGATTGGCTCCGGTATCCGTGCCCGTGTGCCACTTGCCGAGCTGGCAGGTGGTGTAGCCGTTTTCGCGAAACGTCTTCGGCCAGAAACGACACTTATCCGGATCGTACGCGCTGCCTGGATACTCGCCTTCCATCCGCATCGACTCGACGCCGAACTGATGATGACCGGTCAGCAGTGTCGCGCGGCTGGGCATGCACCACGTTCCGATGAAGGCGTGAGCAAACCGGACTCCGCGAGCGGCCAGCCGATCGATGTTCGGAGTCCTGACCCACTTCCACGCTTCCGGATAACAACTGACCGAGCGGTGCGAATGATCGTCGGTGTAAATCACCAGAATGTTGGGACGATCGTCAGCCGCGAAACCCGGTCGCTGGCAAACTGCCAGTGCGGCCATCGCCAGCAGAAACATTGACGCAGAGCGAATCCAGATCACGTTACAACTCCTGAGTTCGAGCGACGGCAAAGCGTGGCCACATCTGATCTTGTGACGCAAAACGCAGCAGCACTATAACGCCTCGGCCTTCGCCTGCCAGGAATGTCCCCGACAGCTGGCGTTCGAAATCTCATTCGACGTTTTAAATCGCAGCGAACGAAGAGGTTACGAACGCAGAGAAAGAGGAGAGCCACTCCGCAAACTCTGTGACGTTCACTCCGCGCCCGCTGCGATTTCAAACTGTTTAGTTCTCACGACAAGCACGACAAGAATGTCGCGGTCTGCACATGCCTGATGCCAACACGCCGCCTTCCGGGATGCCGCCTCGTCGGTTGTCTCCGCTTTCACTGAAGGTGAATTTTGCGTGGACGTTTCTGGGCAACGCGCTGGTCGCCGTCTGCCAGCTTCTCCTGATGGCGATTCTGCTGCGGGAAGCTGGCGACGCCACCACCGGGCAGTACATCCTCGCGCTGGCAATTTCGGCCCCGGTGTTTATGTTCGCCGGTCTGGACCTGAGGACACTCCAGGCGACCGACAGCAACGGTGAAGTGCGTTTTGTCGAGTACCTGAGTCTCCGACTGATTTCTGGAGGAATTGCCCTGGCACTGGTCCCCGCCATCGCGATCGTCTGGGGCTACCGGGCCGATACACTGGCCGTGATTACCGGTGTCGGACTGGGCCGTTTTTTTCTGCTGATCAGTGACACCTTCAACGGGCTGATGCAACAGTCCGAACGGATGGACCGCGTCGCTCACTCGATCGTGCTCAAGGGAATTCTGTCGACGCTGATTCTGGGCGCAACGTTTCTAATAACAGACAGTCTGGTCGCTGCCGTCTTTGCCGAGGCGGTCGCACGGTTACTCGTCCTCGCGTTATACGATTTTCCGCTGGGCTGCCGACTCGCCCACGAACAGGGCACGGAAAGTATTTCGCTGGCCAGTCTGCGAACGGTCAAGGCTCCTCGACTGAAAAAACTGACGCTCCGCAGTCTGCCGCTGGCTTTCAAAGTCATGCTGGTTTCGCTGGATACTCACGTGACACGGTACTTCGTCACCGGAATGGCGAGTTTGAGCGCGGTTGGAGTCTTCGGCCCGATCGCTTCCGGAGCCGGATCGGCGTCCATGGTCGGCAAAGCGTTGAACCAGTCCGTGTCCGCAAAACTCGGTCGGCTGGCAACATCGGGCAAACCTCGCGAACTGCTTCAGTTTGTCAGACGCATTCAGTTACTTTACCTGATGCTCGGCGTGGTCGGCGTCGGCTTGACGATGCTCGCTGGTGGTCCACTGCTGGCGCTGGTTCGTCCGGACCTGCTGGCCTACCAGACGGTACTGACGCTGGTCGTCGTGTCGGTGGCACTGGACCTGCAAAATGGAATTGTCGACATGTCGCTGGTGGCTGCACGTCGGATCGCGCCGCTGGCTCCGGCCTGCGGGATCTCTGTCGCGACGTCGGCACTTGGCTGCTGGTTACTGATTCCGTCGTTCGGCCTGACCGGAGCGGCCATGGCCATGATCGTCGGACGAGTCATGCGTCTGGCAACGCTGAACGTCGCCCTGGCTTTTGAACCTCAATGTTCAAAAGCGGCGACAACGACCACCGGAACCGTCGTCTCCAGCAGAAAAGCGGCGTAACAAGACAGAGTACGACGACGCGGAACGAGCAACAGACAACTCAAGGCCGGCTTTCGATATTCGTTCTTCCACCTGCGAAAGCGTTTCACACCGACGGTGGCACGGCCATTGGCAGGCTGAGTGCTTCATCGCCAGTGGCTTCCGGATGCAGGTGTCCGTTGACCATGTGCAGCACATCGTCGTCGTCGTTGAACCTCGTGGCGACGAGTGATTCGACGTCGTCCGTCAGAAGTTTCAGCAGGTCCAGTGCGACTCCCACCACATCGTCATTGCACTTGGCGACGCCTCGTCGCAAGAGTTTCAGGCCAGCGTCCAGCGTTCCGATCGGATGATCATCAAACCGAGACAACGCACTCGCTGCCTGTCCGGCAGTTGTCAGGTGTGGATCGTTCATCAGTTTCATCAAGGCTTCCAGAGCCATCTCTTCCTCGCCGCAGCCGGGCCGAAGCGCGTAGGTCAACGCACCGCGGACCGAGCCTTCCGGATCATCGAGCAGCCGGAGCATTTCCAGAAATGTGTCTGACGTCAGATTCGGAACGGCACTCAACGCCGCCGCCGCCTGCCGTCGAACACTGACTTCCCGATGTCGGAGGAAAGGCTCGATTTCAGACGCCAGCTCCGTCGCCGCTTCCGGATGACGAACAAGCTCCCGCAACGCCTCGAAGTGCTGCGTCTTGAATGGCGAATTGAGGATCGCCCGGAAGTCACTCGCCGAACGATCTCCAAGCGTCAGTCCAAAATCGTCGCGATTGAAAACGCAGTCGCCCGTTTTCGTCAGATACTTCAGGCTGGGCTTCAGCGAATGCGCAACTTCCGAAGACACAGCAGCCGCCCAGGCGGGCGTCTCTTCGTGACGCACCCAGGCAAGCAACGCCAGAACGTGTCCATAATTCGCGGGAGTCAACACTCCTTTAGTCGCCGTTTCGTCCGGACCGCAACTACTGCAGCCGCCAGCCCCGCAGCCGCCGACTCCACCGCGTCGCAGCGAGTTCGCCGACAACACGCCCAGGCCGTAGAAAGCCGGTACCAGATCGATCGCCCAGGACGCGTCCTGCGAACGTGCGATTTCGGGAAACTTCTGACGGACAACTTCGTGGCCGATCAGATAGGCCGATGTTGCCAGCAGTCGACTCGGATCCTGGGCAAGTGACCGGGCAAGGATAATCCGTGGACGATCAGTGGGAGTTTCGGGGCCGAGGTACGCTCCGGAAGCCCCGCCGAGCTGAGCATCCTCGGTCGTCGCCAGCTGAAACGCCTCGTAAGGCTGATCCATCCAGTAGCAGACCTGACCAAATAGCGACGCCAGGTCCTGCTCGCTTCCGGAGAAGCTCTGCGGAAGATCCGAGTGTCCCGGCGTCAGGATTTCGGTCTGCCGAATTCTGTCAGCACCGATGCCCGCAGCCAGGTCACGAAACCGCCGCTCGATCCAGGCTTTAATCCCAATTTCCAGCGGACACCGCGGCGAAAACAAACCAAACATGAACAGCTCCGAAACCCCGGCAACCGGGAGGCAGAAAAACGACCGAATACGCCACGAAAAACTACAAACTCAGCGGCGCTATAGTCCGACATCGGGTTCTGCTGCAAGACGATTCCACGAAGACGATCGCTACCACTTCGAAAGTACAACGTCCCGTGTAAATCGACGATCGACTCAGAAAACGAATCAGAAGTCTGTATCGTCTTTCAGGTCGAGCTCTTTGATCCAGGTGTTTCGATACCGGACATCGTGACCTTCGCACTGAAGCTTCAGGCCGCCAGGTACGTCGGTGATGCCTCGGCCACCGTCATTGCCGCCATCGATTCCAGAATTGGGTCCGCCCCACACCTGCGTGATCTTCTGATTGTGGTGAACTTTCTGACCATTGAAGTACATCGTGACGAGCGCGTTCTCCGTGAGTTTTCCGTCGGCGAATCTCGCTGCACGAAAGGTGATGTCGTACGAGTTCCACTTTCCGACACCGTGATAAGCATGGTACGGCGACTCGGTTTCGTTGATGACCGCTGCCATGCCGTGCTTCGTTTTGTCGCCATCCAGCACTTGAATTTCGTAACGGTTCTGCAGGTAGACGCCGCTGTTGCCGCCGGGCTTCATGATCAGAAATTCGATATGCAGCCGGAAGTCGCGGTACTTCTTTTTCGTGACAATATCAGCAGTACCGTACTTGCCACCCGCGGCGACAGGGTCATCCGTCATCACCGCGGTGCCACCGTCAACCGGGTCATCGACGATCTTC
>JABMPE010000418.1 GCA_013203845.1 Rhodopirellula sp.
AGCGTCGTCTTACCCACTCCCGGCACGTCGTCCATCAGGACGGAACCACCGGCAAGAATGGCGGTGATGAGAACCTCGACCGCTTCCTGCTTGCCTCGAATGACCGCGGACAGGCATGCCGCCAGGTCCTGTAATTTCTGCTGAGCCTCCTGCATTTCTGCTGGTGATTGGAAGACCGACGGCAGGCTGACGGATTTACCGTTCAAGTTTGGCTCCGACTCTGGGTTGTTGAACGTGGCCGATGGAAGTCCAGGCAGTCGATCGCCGAGGCGATCATGCATGCCGCACAATGTAGTCGGTCAATTCCAGACTGGCCATACGAGCAGATTGACGTTCATCAAATATAAGCAGAGCCGATCATGATTTCGCGAGTGGCGGTCGCAGATCGCGTCGCTCAATGTCGCGGTGCGCGTTGCTCAATACTGTCGGAAGTAGCGACGAGGATCTCTCGTCGGCTGGCGCTTGTTCCAGTACGTTTTCGCGTCACGATCGAAGCCGAGCTGCAAGGCGTTTCGTCCGGTCAGTTTCGTCAGTATTCCGATGGGCCAGACCACGGCGTAAAACACCATGGCCAGCACCACGTTTGAAACGACGAGGCCGATCGGAAAGACGGCGGCCATCCAGACAACATAAACGATGCGAATGAAGGCTGGAGACAGCACGCCGACCGTGCCAGTGACAGCTCCGCCACCGGCGATGAGCCAGGCGGTCTCGGCGGATGCACCTTTCCGATGAGCGAGCCACGCCACGATCGCGAAGAACACGACCAGCAGCAGCGAGAAAGCTTTCAGTTCCTTCCGCGAAGGATTCCAGTTGATATCGACAATGGCCATGTTGATCGCTTTCAAACTTCTGCGAGAAAGACTGCAGCACGGAACCGGAACGAAACAGATTTCCGGATTCTCACAGGTCCGATTCCCATAGACCGCCGGGAAAATCGCCTGTTCCATCGAGTCGTTGTGTCAGCCGTTTTCTGACGATGAAGCATTCTCAATCAGGGATGGTCGATTTGCCATAGAACGTAATCAGACGCTGAGACGCTCTGTCGATTTCGTTCTCGACCTGAGCCTCCGCCAGTTGGCCTGCATGGACGAGTTCGAGTGCCAGTTGTCGAAGTGTTTCACGACGAATGGCCGGCTGAAAGATCAGCATCAATCGCCGTTCGACAAGGTCTTCGAGTTTCGTACACCATTCCCGTGCGATGGACCAGTTCACGAACGCTCGCGGTATGAAGGTTCCTGCAATCGATTCAGGACGGTCCATGTTTACTTCGGTTGGCTGCGAGTTGTTGCCGCGGCTGCTGAAAATTTCGTCGAACCTGTTTCCGACAAGTTTCCACGTCGCATCAACCTGTTTCATGGAGAGGCCGTACTCGCTGGCCAGTTGCTGGTGAGACGTTTCCAGTGGTAATTCCGGTCGAGAGGGCAGGGTACCGGGCAGCATTCGGTCGGCGGTGTCCTGGCGGCGTGGCCGATCGATGGTCCGGCAGACGATCGAGCAGACCTGTTCGGCGAGTGATCGGCACGTCGTGAGTTTCCCTCCGACAAGAGTCAGTATCGGAATTCCGTTGAGAGTTGTTTCTTCGATCGAGTGTCCTCGCGGAATCGCTGATGCTGATCTGCTGTCGCACTTTGGCAGTGGACGCACGCCCGCGTGGTGCATGGCAACGTGTTCGGCGGTCAGGCCTGCGTCTGGAAAAACATTAGCGACCATCTTTAGCAGGTAGTCGACATCGGCTTGTGTCGAAATGGCGTCGCCGGGATCGTCCAGGTATGGATCGTCGGTGGTGCCGATCAGCACTCCGTCGGCGCAGGGCAGGATAAAAACCAACCGGCCATCTTGAGCTTCGGCGTAAATTCCGCTCCCGTTCAAGGCATCGACAAGTGGCTGGTGTGTTGTGAAAAGGTGGCTGCCTTTGGTGCCCGCGAAAAGCTGACGTTCCCGCAAGCCGAGAGTTTCCAGGGTGCGGTCGCCCCAGGCTCCCGTGGCGTTGATGACAACTGACGGCTGAATCGACCTTGTGGCTGCGGTCGAGTGTTGTCGGCTGAGACTGCCTTCCTGGAGCGGTTCGATGGAAAACGTCGAGGAATGTTCGGCAGTAATGACGCGGTGATAAGGCAGAACTTCGAATCGCGTGCCGGTTTGTTCTGCGGCACGTCGTCCGTCCTCAAGCAACGCGAGCACGAATCTTTCGGGATAGGCGATCTGCGCGTCCGAGTACGAACATTGCCATCGAAACAGCTGCCGTGAGAGACGCGGCGAGGCGTCGTCAACGTCGGTGTTTGAGGTGTCGGTGTTTGAAGTGTCGGTGTTTGACGTGTCGGTGTTTGACGTGTCGGGCGAGGTTGAGGTATCGAAGCGGGAGTCGTGAGTGGCTCGAACCTGGTGCGGTGGCAGAACGCTCGGCCCGGCCAGGCGGTCGTACATCAGGAGTCCGACTCGGATTGCCAGCAGCCCGCGCGGGCCACGTCCGTATTTCAGCAGCGTCCGCCCGAACCTTGTTCTGGCGAGGCCGGAGAATCGCACGAACCCTGCCCATAAACCGCCGAAGTAGCGAGTGACAGGGATCGTCAGTCTCAGTGGCGTTACGAATTGCGGGGCCAGCTGCAGGAGTCGTTCACGTTCCAGCAGCGATTCTCGAACGAGGTCCGTGTCGCGGTATTCGAGGTAGCGTAGTCCGCCGTGGATCAGACGCGACGATCGTGACGTGGCTCCGCGGGCGATGTCTCCCGTATCGACAATGCAGACGGGGATTCCGTTGATGGCGAGATCGCGAGCCACCGCGGCCCCGTTAATTCCCGCCCCCAGAATCAGGACTGGTTTCACTGAAGCGACCTCAGTCTTGCCGGGTTGACGTCCATGCCGGTCTTGTCAGCGGGGATCACGTGGCCGTTATGAATTGGCCGACGTCGTTACAGGCTGGAGATTCCAGGCAGTTGTGGTCCGGCAGGTCCGGCTGGACGACGAGGAGCTGGCGGTTGACGTTTGACGGCAGACGGTGATGAAATGTAACGCTCGGTTGTGCTGGATAACGCCTTCATTGAGGACGATGGGCCGAACGCGTTGAAGACGTGACCGGAGCCGCTGCTTTGCCATTCAAGAATGACGCCTTGCCGGGTGTCGAACTGAATTGTTCCAAACCGCGAGTGGTGAATCAGCTGAGCCTGGATCTGAGGGTCACGTTCGACGGCCAGAGGGTAAATGCGGAAGTGAATGTGGGCGATTCCGTCTTTGAGTTCTTTGAGCGTGTAGGTACGCCGGATATTCACGCGTTTCTTCAAAGGGTTCTTCAGGTCTCCATCGACGGAGACATCTATCATGTAGTTGTCAGTCCATGCCTCACCAATCGTGATGGCTTCTTCAGGAAACGCGATGAGGAAGTTCTGCTTCTCCTGTTCTTCGGCTGGCTGTTCTGCCTGAGTTGTCGTTTCAAGAGGGAGCAGGTGCTCGACTTTTCCACTGGCAGCGTAGCGGATGCGCAGAGATGGTTTCCCGATGGTTTCTTCGACTTTCTCGAAGTCTTTGGAAACCGGGGCATTGTCTGACGAGTCGTATTTGACGGGGGGATCATTGTCGTTGCGGACTTCCATCTGAACCCGGTCGATCACAGGTTCGACCACTGCCGAGCCGTTCTCGTCAACGGAGACAATTCGAAAGTGCTTGTTGGTTCTGCGGCTTTCCCGCGTGGACTGAGTTTGCTCACGAGCCACCAGCGTCATTTCAGATCGCGAGTTTTCCTCGTAATGAACGTACTGGCCCTTTTTGAACTGATATCTCAGCAGAACGGTTTCCGGTTTGGCGTCGACGTTTGCAGAAGGTGTGTCGTCGGTGTCGGCGTCTTGAGTTGCGACGTCGCTGCTGACCGTCGCTTCAGTCTTTGGATCAGTCTTTGGACCCGTCTTTGAATGAGATGCATTCGATTTCGTGGTTCCGGAAGTCGCTGGCGTTACAGGCTCGTCGTTCTCACCGAATGCTGATTGATTACCAGACGCCGAGATGCAGACTGCCGTTGCAAAGGTCAAATAGAACAGGGGAAGCGTCGTTCGGGAAATAGTCATTGAGCATCCGTGCTGAATCTAAAAGTACGGTTTAACTGGTAACGTGACCGAGTCTGGACGTTGAAAACTCAGTCCTCAAACGTCGGCACGTCGGGAGTTTTATCGCTGTTATCGTCGGTTCGATCATCGGTGTGGTCCGCTCCGGCGTCGGATTTTGCGTCCGGGCCGTGGATCAAAACCGGAACCACCAGTTGATCGAATTCTTTGTCGTCAGTGGTGATGATGATGACGGTGTTGTGGGTGCCAGAGGGAACGGCTCCGACGGCAACATGGATGCGGCCAACGACTCCCTCTTCGCGTTCTGCATTTGTCAGCTCGGTCGACGGCAACACGTTGACGGTGAGCAGTTTGGATCGGCTGTTCGCCTCCAGTACGCGCAGACGACTGGAGCGAAGATCGGTGACGTCGACGGTGCGTTCAGTGACCTGATTGTTTGGCTGGTGGAAGATCATCGCTTTTGGAGTCACCACGACCGACTGTTCAGGCAGCGTGATGCGAAAAATCAGGTCGGCAGCGAATTCTACGTGAGGATCATCAACCGGGCCGTAGATCGCCTTGCAGGTGTACTGCTTGCTGCCCGCCGACTGGCTGGCTGTTTGGATCCACAGTTTGAACCGGCCATCTTCGCCAGGTGCGATCACATCCTGCTCGAATTGTTGTGTCAAACAGCCGCAGCTTGTTTCCAGCCGGCGCAGTTTCATTGGCTGCGTGCCGCGATTTGTGAATGAAAACGCGGCGGCGTGTGACCGCTGAACAGGGACATCGCCGAGATTCACCATGTACTGATGAAAGGCCAGCGGTAGTTGTTGCGTTCAACTTTCCAGTTTCTGCGACCGAGGGCCAGCGATCTGAAAACCGAGTCCGCAGAGGGCGGGCAGCATGGCAGCCAGCAGCGGCAGAATCTGACGAATCTTTGCTGCTTTTTCTGTGTTGTTGTCCGCAATCGTGTTGGCCGAGTGCTGGCTCACGCGACATCCCTTTCGCTGAAACCAGAATGAAAAATTGTATCAGCGAGCTTGTATCAGAAGCCTCTCAGACAGGCAAGATGAGCCATTCTGCCGCTGAAATTGGTCATGGCGATTGTCGAGCGGCTGAATCGGCGCCCTGAATCGTTCGGCTACTTTTTGGCTACGCTGAAGGAGACTCAAGCTTTTCCCAGCGGTCGAATTTTTCCAGCAGCTCTTCTTCGAGTTGCTCAAGCTCGTCGGTGGCGGCGGCGATTTCTTCGCGAGACTTCTGATAGAACGACGGATCGGCCATCAACGCGTGCAGTTCCATCTGGCGGTGCTCGATCGCTTCGATCCGTCTGGGAAGTGTTTCAAGCTCCTGCTGCTCTTTGAAACTCAGCTTTCGCGGCTTGGCTGCTGCTTTCGACGCCGCGGTGTCTGATGAGAAAGTCGCCGCGTTGCCTGATGGTTGAGGCGATGCTGTCTGAGCTTTAGCGACCAGGTCTGTCTGTTTGTCGGATTCAGATTTCTGACGTTGCCAGTCGTCGTAGCCGCCATCGAATTCCCGGATAACGCCATCGCCTTCGAAGACGAACGTACTGGTTGCCACATTGTTGAGAAACGCCCGGTCGTGGCTGACCAGCAGCAGAGTGCCTGAAAACTGCGAGAGTAACTCTTCGAGTAGTTCGAGCGTCTCGGCGTCGAGGTCGTTGGTCGG
>JABMPE010000419.1 GCA_013203845.1 Rhodopirellula sp.
CGGCACTCGTTGAGGTTGCCGCCGGTCGCCAGGTCCATCACCGTGTCGGCTTCCCACTTCTCCGCCCACTTCAGCTTTTCGACTTCTTCGTCGGTTCCAGACGAAACCGGCGACGCGCCCATATTGGCGTTCACTTTGGTTTTGGAAGCTCGACCGATCGCCATCGGGTCGAGTTGGTATTTCAGATGGGTGATATTCGCCGGGATGACCATTCGACCGGCGGCGACTTCGTCCCGAACCTGCTCAGAGGTCAGGTGTGGCTCCCGCTCGGCGACGCGCTGCATTTCCGGGCTGATGATTCCGCGTCGAGCCTGCTCCAACTGAGTGATCGGTTCCCAGCCCAGCGGCGGTTCCCACGCTTCCGGTTTTTCGTAGTCGTCTGCAAAGTTGGCGTTCAGCGTCCAGTCTTCGGGCATGAAGTCCCAGGCCGTCTTCTCTGATGGCTGAGGCATGCCTGGAGTGTCGGGCGAGGAAAACGTTGTCGCTCCCCGGCGGCCCGGTGCGATGACCGGCGTCTTCGCGAAGCTGCCAGGTGTCGTCCCCTGTGCGGTGGATGATGGGTTGCTTCCGAGAGCGGGCAGCTCGTAACCGGGAGTTTGAAGGTCCGTCTCAGCAATGCTCATCGCAGATTCCCTTGGGATGTGTGTCGCGAAGCTTCCGGCGAAATGCCGGCTCACTTCGAGCGGTCGGGCGAAAGTCTTTCAGTATCGGCGCTGGTCGATGTGCTCTGACGGCAGCGTCAACCGGGCGGAATCCTAGTTCCGTCGCTGTGCTTTTTCAAAAGGGATTGCCTTTTGTTCTGGGATTCACGGCGGACTCGCGACCAATGTCCGGTGCGGCAAGTGTGAAATTCTCAGATTGGCCTCTTGACGTGATCGTCGATTGTATTACTGTGCTAATACAAGTTTTCGAGAAGGTTCAGGCCATGCAGATTCATATCACCGAAGCAGACGGGACGCCGTACTACCAGCAGGTTGTCAATCAGGTGAAGTTTCTGGTGGCTTCCGGACGGCTGGAAGAAGGCGACCAGTTGCCGCCGGTTCGACGGCTCGCCGAGCAGTTGCTTGTCAATCCCAACACGGTCGCGCGAGCGTACCGCGAACTCGAATCGGCAGGTGTCGTTCTGACTCGTCGGGGAGCCGGCGTATTCGTTTCCGACGCCGGTTCGCCGCTTTCGCAAAAAGAAAAGACCCGCATTCTGCACGAACGAATCGATGCGTTACTGGCGGAGTCCAGCCAGTTGGGGGTCAGTGTGGATTCCCTGCTGAAACTGATCGAACAGCGCCACCGAAAACTCGAAACTTCACGGGGAGACAAGCCATGAGCGAATACGTCGTCGAGATCAGCGGTGTTTCGCGGTCGTTTGGAAAGATGGTCGCGCTGGATAATGTGAACCTCAACGTGCTGCGGGGCAGCGTGGTCGGTCTGGTCGGCGAAAACGGAGCTGGCAAGACGACGCTGCTGAAACACGTGCTCGGTCTGTTCCGAGCTCGGACAGGTTCGGTGCGGGTTTTCGGGAAGGATCCGGTGGAAGATCCGGAATCAGTTCTCAGCGAAATCGGCTACCTCTCGGAAGTTCGTGACCTTCCTGACTGGATGAAGATCGGCGAACTGATGGGTTACACCAGGGCTTTCTTTCCATCCTGGGACGACGCCTTTGCCGAAGAACTACGCGAGATGTTCGAGCTGTCGCCGGATCAGAAAGTCAAAACGCTCTCACGAGGTCAGCGTGCGCGAGCCGGGCTGATTGCCGCCATCGCTCATCGGCCACAATTGCTGGTGCTTGATGAGCCATCGTCGGGGCTCGATCCGGTTGTCCGGCGCGACATCCTGTCAGCAATCATCCGCACGGTCGCTGACGAAGGCCGAACGGTTCTGTTTTCGTCGCATCTGCTCGATGAAGTGCAGCGAGTGTCCGACCACGTGGCGATGCTGCATCTGGGGAGGATGCTGCTGACCTTGCCGATGGACGATGTGCTGAGTTCACATCATCGACTGACTGTGCGATTCGAACAGCCGCTTGATTCTCCGTTGAAGATTGACGGTGTTCTGCGCTGCGAAGGCGAAGGACGGGAATGGACGGTCCTTTGCAACGGAGACCGGGCCAGCGTCGAACATTGCATTGCACAACTCAGTGGCGAGATCGTCGAACGAGCTGCTCCCACGCTGGATGAAATATTTGTGGCAAGGATGAACAAATAATGGCCTGTCGGAGAAGTGTGCCACTGGCTTTGCCAGTGTCTTTTGCAACCGGCGTCTGCAGGTAATTCCGCACTGGCAGAGCCAGTGGCACACGAGTAATCAAGTTTCCTGCCGTTTGTGACGGGGCGTCTTTCAGCGGGCTGCGAGTGGTCCGCCGCCTCGAAAAGTTTCACTGCATTCTCTCAAACGACTCTGTTCCCTCCTGTGGAAACGTGCCATGACCGGCCCAATCAAAGCGCTCACCTGGGAATTCATGCGACGGGTCTCTGTGACCGTGCCGTTTCTCATCCCGTTTCTGATCATCGGACCGATGGCGCTCGAAGGGCTGTTCTGGATCGCCGGCCTGAACATGGAGATCATCGTCTTCGCCCCCCTGGTGGGGCATGGCGTTTACCTCTCGATTGGCTTCATGGTCATGGCCATACCGCTGGTCGAAGCGTACAAGGGCGTCTATCAACGAATGTACGTCTTACCGATTTCGAGCACGTTGATTGCCAGCTGGATGATGATTTCCGCAATCGTCACGGTCGTTGGTCAGGAAGTGCTGATCCATTGGGTCTACGGCTTTACGCTTTCAGACTGGAGTTACGTCACGATTTTCGGAGAGCACCGAGGCGTCCTGAGTACGTGTCAGCCGGTCTTCGCGACCACCGTCTGCATCATGACGGCGATGTTCTGGAACATGAAGTTTTTCAGATTTCGAAAACTGCTGGTCTGCGTCCTTGTCTGGTTTCTGTACATTTCCTGGATCTTCAGCCGCTACTTCCCGCACGGATTCCATTTCCCGAACAGATTAAGTCGGGAACCTGAAGCCTGGATGACGCTCAGCGTGACCGAAGGCGTCATCTGCCTGTCGATCATCGCCGCCTCGTGGGTGGTCACGTATCGAGGTATCGTGCGCGACCGCTGCGGCGACAACATTGGATACTCACTCGAAAAACGAGTCGAAGACGTTACGAACTGGATCAAGGCGATCATTTTCCCCGACGGAGTCCGGGATCATGCCTCGCCAGAAGCTGCCATCGCCTGGAATCAATGGCGGCATTGCGGACGCGATGCTGCACTGGCAGCAGGGATCGGATTCGGAACGCTCCCGGCAATTTTTCTCTTCAGCAGTTTCGACTCGCGGCGAGGCCTTGAGGGAATTGTTGTGTTGCTGTTTATCATTCCGGGCGTTGTTGGATTTCTGACAGGATCGGTGCTCGGGATTCTTGCACCATCAACCGCCCGCGAACGGATCACCATGTTTCTGGCGACTTCTCCGGTTTCAGACGCGAGACTTGCACGCGGCCTGCTGTGGAATGCCTGGCGAACCACGTTGATCGCGTGGGGGCTGGTGATCCTTTTGGGATTACTGGCACTTGGCGCGGCGATTTTTCGGGAAGGCGGCA
This sequence comes from Rhodopirellula sp., assembly GCA_013203845.1. GTDB lineage: Bacteria > Planctomycetota > Planctomycetia > Planctomycetales > Planctomycetaceae > JABMPE01. The sequence goes on from JABMPE010000419.1 coordinate 3,594, forward strand.
GTTCATTACAGGTCCAGATCGACCAGTTAACCCGATCTTCACATCAGTCATTCGGAGTGATGATTCTGCCGCTGGCGCTGCTCGCTTCTGGAGTGCTGGCCTGGACGCTGACCGCGACGTCCGCCGTTCTGCACTGGACGGGGAATCATCTTCTTCCATTATCTGCGATTGTCGGCGTTCTGGCCGTGGGCGCCGGGCTGTCGCTGCTGAGTTTTTTCGTCGACAAAGAAATGATCACTCTGCTACGCGAAGCCGCGATGATCGCCGCAGCGGCTGTGATTGTGGCTGGCTCGCTGGTCGGCTTCTGGACAGCGTTTCAAAGAAAAATGGTTGAGCCGGGATCCGCAGCGGTTCTCCTGAGTTTCTGGGTGGTCGAGTCGCTGCTCTGCTGGTTCTACTTTCCGGCACCGCCGCTTCACCGACTGTTCGTGATCGGAATTCTGATTCTCAGCGTCAGTCCGATTGCTTTCGCACCGTTGGCCATTTCGAGAAACCGTCACGCCGCTTAACGGGTAAGCCGGTTCGACGAAGCCATCTGACGTTTCGTTGCCCGGCGAAGCTGTTACAACAACTCCCTATAACGTCACGACAAGACCCAATCGGCTGCCGCACTCGACTCTTCAGACGGAATTCAAGAGGATGCGATTATGAGACAACTCACCTGGCGATGGACCATTCTTGTTCTGACGGTGACGCTGCTGTCGACTCAGAACTTTTTGAAAGCGGCGGACGACAAGGCGACTGGCGGAACCGTCGCGGTTTTCACGATTGGCGGGGGAATCGCCGAGAAACCTGTCGACGAAGAACTTTCGTTTCTGATGGGATCCTCGCCGGATTCTTTTCTGTCGCTCACCACGCGGATGAAAAAGACCATTGGCGACGAGGACGTCAAAGCGGTCGTCATTCTGGCGGGCAATACCGCTCCCGGACTGGCTCAGGCGGAAGAGATTCACGGCATCCTGACGGACATCAAGAAAGCCGGAAAGCCGGTCTATGTTCATGCCGACGCGTTGATGACCCGGCAGGTCATGATGTTCAGCGGAGCCTCCGAGTTCTGCATGTCGCCATCCGGTTACATTTTTCTGAACGGCCTGTACGGCGAGCAGGTTCATTTGCGAGGGCTGCTGGATCGGCTGCGAATTAAGCCTGACTTCATCACGATGGGCGCCTACAAAAGCGCGGCTGAAACCTTCATGCTGGAATCGGCTTCTCCGGCGGCGGCTGAAATGTCGACGTGGCTGTTCGACGGGATGTTCGATTCCACTGTCAACGCGATCGCTGCCGGACGAGGCGTCAAGCCTGCTCAGGTTTTGTCCTGGATCGACGATGGAATTTACTCCGCTGAGGAAGCGGCAAAGATTGGCATCATTGATTCGGTCACCTATCGTCAGGATCTGGTGACGCAGATCAAAGCAAAGCACGGCGCAGGCGTCTCCTTCGACAAGCGGTACGGCAAAAAATCTCAGCAGCAGATTGACCTTTCCAATCCGTTTGCCGCGTTGCAGTTGTGGGCTCAGATTCTGTCCGGGCCATCGAAAAAGAAATCGGACAAAGACAGTATCGCGGTCATTTATGTTGAAGGCTCAATCCTGCCCGGCAGCGCGGACGGGTCGCTATTTGGAATGTCCAGCGGTGCTTACAGCACGCCGATCCGCAAGGCTCTTGATGAAGCGGCGGAAGACGACACCGTCAAAGCGGTCGTGCTGCGAGTCGACTCGCCCGGCGGTTCCGTCGTGGCCAGCGAAATCATTCTCGACGCCACTCGCCGAGTGAAGGCAAAGAAGCCAATCGTTATCTCGATGGGCAACACGGCGGCTAGTGGCGGCTACTATGTCAGTTGCGCCTCGGACACGATCTTCGCCGAAACTGGCACGATTACCGGTTCGATCGGCGTGCTCTCCGGTAAGTTCGTTACGACGGACATGTGGAAGAGCGTCGGGATTAACTTCTCGCCGATTGCCCGTGGTAAGAAGGCCGGGATGCTGGGATCGGCGGCTGCATTTACCGAAAAGGAACGGGCGCGCATGACGGGCTGGATGGAAGAAGTTTACGGACAGTTCAAAGGCCATGTGACGGCGATTCGAGGCGATCGTCTGAAGAAGCCCATCGATGAACTCGCCGCAGGGCGAGTCTGGACTGGTCAGCAGGCGTTGGAACACGGCCTGGTCGACAGGATCGGCGGTCTCCACGACGCGATTGAATTTATTGCTGACGAAGCGAAACTCAATGACGACTACGAAGTTCGAGTACTGCCTCGTCCAAAGAACTTTGCAGAAATTCTGATGGGCGATTTGGGCGGCGACTCGAACAAGAAGTCGAAGACGCTGTCGCTCGAGGCTTCGGTTTCAGAAGACAGTCTCTGGAAGGCAGCCTTGCCGCTGATGCAGGGGCTCGATCCCAATCGGGTTACGGCAGTTCGGCAGGCGATTCAGCAACTCGGCATCGTCAGTCAGGAGCGGATTTCGCTCAGCATGCCGATCCTGATTACCGAGTAACGTTGATAAATTCGAACGTCATTTCCAATCAAACGCCGCACGAAATCTCATCGGTTTCCTGCGGCGTTTTTGTGTTTGTTGAGGAACGTTTGAAGGACGGCGTTTTAAGCCGTCATACCCGCGAAGGCGGGTGCCCAGTTTCACACTGACCTACGTCACTGGTTTCCCGCCTTCGCGGGAATGACGGGTTGATCACTTGCTCGAAACAGCAGATCAGCGCATCGTTTACGGGTTCTCCGCGGTGCTGACTCGATGTCGCGCCCACACTCCGACCCTGCCGTGAGTAAGTCATGAAATTATCGTCTTCGATCGTTGTCGTACTGGTTCTCGCCGCTGTTTCGCATTCTGTGCCACCGCAGATTCAGGCTGAGACGAAGATTGGATTTCGGCAACTGACGATCGTCGAGCCGGTCGCCGTTCAGCGCGGAGTCAGTCAGCAGGTCACTCTGCGTTCAAACTTTACGCTCAACGGAACTCACTCGGTGTTTTTCGATCAGCCCGGCGTGACGATGACGTTTGCCGAGAAAGAACCGAAAGAGGCGACTCGCAGCGGGCGAGGTTCCGACGGGACTCCGTTCGCGTTCGATGTTGTCGTTTCTGCTGACGCTCAGCCCGGTGTTCGAGAACTTCGCGTTGCGACTGATCAGGCCGTGTCGAGCGTTTCGCATTTAATGGTGACCGACTATCCCGTGTTCCGTGAGGATGAAAAGAAAGTTAATGGCACGCGCGATCAGGCGGCGGCAGTGACGCTCCCCGTTGCAATCTGTGGGCGAGTTGAACGCGCGGAAGATGTTGACTTCTACTCATTCGAAGGGAAGGCCGGGCAGGAGATCACCGCGGAACTTTTCGCTCAACGAGCAACCGCCAGCATTCATGGCATGGTGGTGCGAGGTCCGCTGATTTATCTCATGGACGGGCTGATGACGCTTTACGGTCCCAATGGCCAGGTTGTGGCTCAGAACGACAACTTCTACGGCGGCGATTCGTTGATTGGCGTCACGTTGCCGGAAGACGGAACGTATTGTCTGGAAGTTCGAGATGCCCGTTACGCGGGATCGGGGCGATACGTTTACTGTGTCGAACTGGCGAGTCGACCTTACGCTTACGCAACGTTTCCGTTGAGTGTTCAACGTGGAACAACGACGACAGCGGTCGCGATCGGGCAGGGACTCGGTGAATCGACCGACGTTGAACTTCGCGGGACCACGGATGCGGGGCCAGGAATCGTTCGGCAGCGACTTCAAACCGGCGTGGGAGAAACGAATCCCGTTTCAATCATCGTCAGCGAGCATCCGCAAATCGTGGCTGATGGAAAAAACGTCTCCCTTGAAACGGCACACTCACTGACGTTTCCTATTGGTATCAACGGTCGATTTCCCGCTGACGACGGTGTTCACTATTACTCATTCGACGCGAAGAAGGGTGACGCTTTCCTGTTCGAGGTGACCGCTCAGCGGCTTGGCTTGCCGCTTGACTGTGTGCTTGAGGTTTACGATTCAAACGGAAAGCTGCAGAAAGAGTCGGACGATTATCTGCAGAGCAAGGATTCGAAGTTCTACTGGAATGCTGCGGCTGACGGACAGTTCTTTCTCTCGGTGAGAGATTTGCACGGTCGCGGCGGAGAGCGGTTTCTGTATCACCTGTCGGCAGAACGTTCCGGACAGGATTTCGAACTCAGCGGCGAGTACTACTACGCTCAGCTCGCGCCGGGGACCAATATGATCTGGTTTGCGAAGCTGAACCGAATCAACGCGTTTGACGGACCGGTTGAAATCATCGTTGAAGGTCTGCCAGCGGGAGTTGAAGCCGAACCACTCACGATTCCCAAGGGAATGGTTCACGGAGCGATCATTCTGAAGTGTGCGCCCGACGCGAAGATCAACGCTTCGCTGGTCCGGGTTTCCGGTCGAGCCACCATCACCGACGCTGACGGAACGACCAGGGAAGTTGTGCATCGTGGTCTGGTTACGTGTGAGCAGCAAAGCAGCGGCGGCGGTCAGGCTCGATGGCCCATCAGCACTCAGATTGTGGGAGTCACAAAGCCGCTGGACCTGCTTAAGGTTGAAGCCTCACCGAACTCAGTCACGTTGAAGCCGGGCGAGAAGCAGGAGATTACGGTGCGTATCGAGCGGCAGGACGGCTTCACCGATCCGGTCACGCTGGCAATGAGCTTTGACTATTTCACGTCTAAGTTTGGCGAGCAGCTTCCACCGGGAGTGACGGTCGGAAAGGCCAGCACGCTGCGTCTGGCCGGAAAGGTGCTTGAAGGCAAAGTCATTCTGGAAGCCAGTGACAAGGCGCTGGCCGTCGAGAAACTACCAATTGCCGTCCTGGCTTGGGTTTCGATCACATTCTCGATCACAACGAACTACGCCTCGAATCCGATCCACCTGACCGTGTTGCCGAAGGAGTGACTTGACCGCCTGGCTGGCGAGTCACCAGCAGGACTTGGATCGAAAGTTTTATTGCTCAAAATGAAATCCCGGTGCGCTGAATATCGACATGAATGCCTCAGGGGCAGGCACTCCTACGGCAGGACGGGAAACTGCGTGCTGCATGTTGAGGCACATTTTCAAAGCCTGAATCCCGCGAGTCGCCTTTTTGAGACACATGGTTTCTGCGGCTGACCGTTCGTCGGCAAGCTGTCGAAATGGCTGTATTTGTTGTGGTGCTGCCTCAGAACCGCCGCAGCCGATTGAAGTCTGGCCGGGATTTACACGTCCAATATTGCATTCGGCTTTGCGATCTCTGGCCTCAGCGCCAAAGTGAGATGCTGCGTTCTTCAGCACCTGGCACATCAGTTGCGTTGCCGGTTTCTCACATCGCCTGCAGTCGCTGAGTTTGCGTCTGCGAACGCAAAAATATGAATTCTCCGCATTCAGTTTTGTTGGTGGCGAATCTCATCCAGGCAGTGTTGCTTCAAACGTGAGCATCGGCGAATCGCGAAGAAATCTCCGAATCTGCTCGGGCAGAAAATGAACATCGCGGTTCCGGTGATGGTTTCTCTTCTCTAATTCTGACAATTGATGTGGGGTATCAAAGGATGTCGACGCTCGTACGGAACTGGCTGCTGCCAGCAATCTTGATGGTCACGGTCATGGCAATTCCCATGACTTCATTAGTTGCTCAGGACGATGCGGGTGGTGGAGAAGCGACCGCCGTTGAGACCGACGCAGGTGCAGCCGCAGAGAAGCAAGCCACTGAAGAGGCACCGGTCGAAGAAGCCGCTTCTGCCGAAGACGCATCCGCACCAGTGACTGCCGAATCATTAGCGGCAGTCGAGTTTCTGGTTCACAACCTGTGGATCATGCTGGCCGGGATGCTGGTCTTCATCATGCATCTGGGATTCGCCACGCTGGAAAGTGGGCTGACGCGTTCGAAGAATACGGTCAACATTCTGTTCAAGAATACGATGATCGTGTGCATTGGACTGCTGACGTATGGAATCGTTGGCTTCAACCTGATGTATCCAGGTTTCGCCGACGGGACCGGTGACGAGTTCTTCGGTTTTGCTGGCTTCGGGTTTCTGCTGAATGGTCGTGCACAGTTGGCTGATCCGAGTTTCGCTGGTCCTGCCTACAACCCGTCCTACACGGCTTTCACAGATTTCTTCTTTCAGGGAATGTTCGCTGCCACGTGCTGCACGATCGTTTCCGGAGCCGTCGCCGGACGAATTAAGCTCTCGACGTTTCTGGTCTTTGCGACGCTATTCGTTTCGATCAGCTATCCGATCACTGGGTCCTGGAAGTGGGGCTATGGCTGGCTCCACGATGCTGGCTTCTACGATTTTGCAGGATCGACGCTGGTGCATTCGGTGGGCGGCTGGGGAGCACTGGTGATGGCCACCCTGCTTGGGCCTCGTAAGGGCAAGTACATCGATGGCCGATCCGTTCCGATTCCGGCCAGCAACATGCCTCTGGCTGCTATCGGCGTGTTTCTGCTGTGGTTCGGCTGGTTCGGATTCAACGGCGGTTCGGTGCTGAGTGCTGATCCCGGCCTGGTGTCGCTGACACTCGTCACAACATCAATGGCCGCTGCTGCGGGTGGCCTGTCTGCTGCACTGACTTCATGGTTCGCTGCCGGCAAACCGGATTTGAGTATGGCCCTGAATGGAATTCTGGCCGGGCTGGTGGGGATTACTGCGGGAGCTGATCAGATGAGCTGCCTCGATGCGATCATCATCGGACTGATCGCCGGAATCATTGTTTACTTCACGGTGATCTTCGTCGACACGAAGTTGAAGATTGACGATCCGGTGGGAGCGATCAGCGTCCATCTGGTCTGCGGAATCTTCGGAACGCTTTGTGTGGGACTCTTTGGAGCCATGGCGGGAACCGAGCAGCTTCTGACTCAGATCAAAGGTATCGCAGCGATTGGCGTCTTCACGGTTGCTTTCTGCCTGATCGTTGGTCTGGCGTTGAAAGCAACAATGGGACTGCGAGTCAGCGAACAGGAAGAAATCGAAGGACTGGATATTGGCGAACACGGCATGCAGGCTTACACGCACTAAGCACCTGTTGTCTGTTCCAGACCCTTGTGGGAAGGCGGGATCGGTATGGCCACTCGCGAAAGTGAGTGGTCTCGGTCTCCCCGGAAAGCTGACCGGCCCGCTTCCGCCTTCCTCTTATCTTCATGACGTTTGCGGTAGAGTCACTGAACCACTGAGGTAACCGATTAACGCGGGTCAGCACTTCGAAAGCTGGCCCGCATTTTTATGGAAACGGAAGCTGGTAGTACTCGACGACTTGGACCAGAGGTGAGTGACTTCGGGTGGTGGGGCGGTCGTCGATCAATTGTCGTCGTCGTCCAGTGGGTCGGCCTTTGAAGCGTCTTCTCCGATCAGCCATGCCTGCCGACCGATGAGCCTCGCCGAGATAAAGATGGCTGCGGCGATAATCGGGCCAGACGCGACTCCGGCCAGTTCAGGAATGAACACAGCAACCGGAGTTAGAATTCCTGCCGCCGTCAGCCAGACGCCAAACAGCAGGCCGAGCATTTGCAGCCACTGCCGCGGAATTCTGACGAGGCTGCGAAGCGTCATCTCCGAATAGGGCAGCAGCACAGAATCGGCATCGAGAGCCGAAAGCATCACCGTCGGAAACAGAAAGCCCTGGATGATTAGAACGGGTGGGCCGATCATTCCGAGGATCGGTTGCAGCGGATAAGCGATCAGGAGGCTGACAAAGCCAGACGCGAAGAAGACGTAGATAACTGTCATCAGGTCGACCAGCCATTCACGAATGCCACCTTCCGGCCAGCCTTCGACTTTGTTGAGCCCCGCGCCGGTGTCTTGAATGATTGTGAACGCGCACGACGACGCGTAAGACAATGACCATGTGGCGACGACCATTTGCGCCGTCACCAGAAACAGGCCTGGAATCGCTCCAAAAAGTCCGCCTTTGTCAACAAGCATGAAGATGAGCGATGCAAAGAGGCCTGTCACGGTGAGGCCGCCGGAAATCATGCCCCACCGCGCCAGCGTTCCCGAATCGCTCCAGGGAAACTCAAAGACGTTCGAAAGGAACGGACGCTTCGGTGGTTTGGGGCTCTTGCGGACGTTCCGTATTCTGGCCTGTTCTTCGAAGACTCGCACCGGTGGAAGTTCCGGACTTTCGATCGGAGCATTCAGTTTGTAAGGCTCGTGCTCTTCGGGTTGATTGGGCTCGCGTCGCTTGGCCTCGGCCAGCTTCTGCTGATACTGCTCCAGCGTGGGCAGCTGAATTGAAGTGAAGCAATCCGGGCATTTGATCCGTCGACCGGCAAACTTTGCTTTCGGAGTCACTCGCGTATTGCAGACTTTGCAGTACGCGGCGATGTAAGACTGTTTCTTCGGCGACGACGAGTTGCTCAAAGTCGTGCTTCCCGGCTTCTCAGGAAAACAGTTTTTTCTGTCGAGTCGCTTCCTCGGCGTTGTCAGCTGGCGTTGGTACCGGCACGACTTCGTCACCGAGGCGAATGGTCCCGGCTTCGAGAACTCGCACGGTGATACCGCCGTGGCCTCGCATCGCGTTGTAACCACCCGGCCCCAGAATCTCGCTCATTCTTGAACACGGCACGCAGGGACCAGTCCCTTGCAGAACCGCGTCGCCGATCTGGAACGTCTGATCTTTCAAAGCGATCAGGCTGATTCCGGAGACGACGAGATTTCTTCGCACATCTTCGGGGCGAACTTCGTCTCGACCGAGTATCGCTGCGGCCGCGGCCAGGTGTTCCTGCTGAATCATCGTCACCTGGCGTTCAGACTTTCCGCTAGTCGCATGGTGGTCTCCGGTCAGACCCGTACCGACCTCGACGCGCGCTTCCGTGACGATCTCCACAACACCTCGACGAGCCGTACACAGACCGATCCACTCAACTCGGCCGTTCTGGAAATGTTCAACCTTGAGATCCCGGATAATTTTCAACGATGATTCCATAAAGTCCGCGGAAGAAAAAATCGCAGAGGACTCTGAGACCAAAAACGCAGAGGACGTGGAGAGTGTCAGTAAACTCTCCACGTCCTCTGCGGAACCTCCGCATTCTTCGCGATTTGTTCTTTATCAATATGACAAAACCGGCTGACTACTTACGGAACGTCCCCAGAAAGGCGCTGCGGATGCCTCGATTGATGAATCGTGTGCCGAGTTTTTCGCCCTGCCAGGACAGCTTCAGCGAGTAGGCCGGGCTGGCGTTGTCGATCTTTGTCAGCGGTTGGTAGAAGACGGTTTCGTTGGTGCAGACACAGTCACCTTTCTCCAGCTTGCGGGTTTTGATTTCCGCCAGGTTGCCCGCTTTGAAAACGCCCACGTTGTCGATGTGGTCGTTCTTCAGTTCGAACGGCACCCGCTCGACGTTGATCACATTTCCGGACAGGTCCTTGGTCGAGTTCTTCACGAAAGCGACCAGTGCGTCGTGTTGCTCCTTTGACGCCTTTTCGTCAACCAGCAGGATCGACTTCACCTTGCCGGCCTGCATTGGAAAAACGCCGTCGTAGCCGAGCGTCCCCTGAGCATGCAGGATCAGAGCGGCGCCCAGTCCGTCGAGCTGGACGTCGTTCCAGGTTCCTTTGTCGACTTTCCACGCCATCAGGGCTTCCTTGCCGGTGAGGCTCATTTCGGCGTTCGCAAAACAGGGGCCGGTGTAGACGTTGCATGTTCGGGCTTCGAGATATTCGCCGGTGATTTGAGCCGCCTCGGCAAACTGATTCAGGCCAGCGGCTGCACAGGTCAGGAGCGTCAAGATAAGTTGTCTCATGGTCAGGTGTCCTTAGAGTCTTACAGTGAAAGATTCTCGCAGCATGCGTGCATCATTCCGTGTGGTCTGCCGGACTTCTCTGGTTGTGGCAAATCAGCCACGCCGGGAAACGCATTGAAGAATCGACGCTGGAATCTTCTCCGTGGTTGGGCGACTGGTCAAGAAAGTCTTTGAGTTTGCGGATATCTCCAGCGAGTTTGAAGGCGATTGTTACCCGGATTTCCGTCGATTGTGTGAGGAGGCAGACGCCTCGCTCCAGGAAGCCATGTTGACAGAAAACTTGAATCACAAGTAAGAAGTCCGGCGTCACCTCAAACTTTGGCTCAAGTTTCGCCTCGCGAATTGTTCAAACAACGATCGTGGTAACGACAGCCGCCTCTCTGGCCGCTCCTGGCCAACTCAACTCCCCTTCATCAAATTCAAACCCAGTCAGAATGCTGATGCGTCTGTGTAAGGCGGATCCTGGATGTATTCTGCGCGAGATCGTTTCGTGGCTGATGATCCTGTCAAAGACGCCGAGGCAACTGAAGAAGCTCCCGGCGGATCGAAGAAGAATCTCACGATCATTCTCGCCCTGTTGGCGGTGATCGGTGGTGGAAGCGCCTACTTTGTACTGTCACGCGATCAGGAGACACCGGCTCAGAAGCTTGGCCAGGCTCTCGAACTGATCGACAACCGTGAGACGAACTGGCAGATTCGGGAGGCGATGGAGATCGTCAGGGAACTGGATGAGCTGAATTATGTAGATCCGGATTTTCCGTCCGCTCAGCACTACATCCGTGGCTTGGGAGCGTTTTACACGGGGCGTGAATTTACGGGTGAGGAGCAGCAGAAACGCTATCTGGAAGCGATCGAAAACTTTGAGCATGCTTTTCGGCGTGCAATGCCCAGTGAGCGTCGTGGTGAATTAATCTGGGCGCTTGGCGTGGCTTTGCAGACGGTCAGTCTTCCGACAAAGGCGAGGGAATTTCTGGAAGAATCGCTCGACGTTTATCCCGACGGAAGCGTCGAAGCGTCAATTCTGCTGATGGAGAATTACCTCGACCAGCAGACGAGAGACAGCCTTGAACGAGCGATTACGCTCAGTGATGAACTGCCGACGCGGGGGCGAATCACGGACGCGCAGGCGACGCGTGCGGCGTTGCTGCGAACGAACATCCTCGAAAAGCAGGGGAAAACCGACGAAGCCACCGAGACTCTGGAGACCGTCGACATTGGGTCCAA
>JABMPE010000420.1 GCA_013203845.1 Rhodopirellula sp.
CCGCTGGATTCGGTGGTGGACTGGCCGGAGAAAGCAAAGCCGGAAACGTCAGCAGAGTCAGACGCGGCATCGTCGGAAGCGGCACCCGAAGCAGAAAGCTGACACTTTCGGAACGCAGCGATGGCGATCACTCTGCAGGCTGGCCGCGATCAACCAGCAGGATTCCGAACATTGTTAATGCGCAGCCCACAACCAGTGGCCACGTCAACGGTTCGGCAAACAACAGGACGCCGCCGATGGCACACATCGCGTTCTGCGAAGCGTTCAGGATGTCAAGAAACGTGACCGGGATCCTTTTCAACGCTCCGGCCACGGCAAAGAAAGCCGCCGCATTCATCACGCCAGCTCCGACGATTGCGGGCCAGAGTCCGACTGACAGAGCAAACAGTTTTTCCGGCCCATCCAGCAGGAAGGCGTGGGCGGTCATCGTCACGGCGCCGGTCGTACTGAGCACAACCAGCGATGACGGAATGGTCAAGGTCCCGGTCACCAGCCTTCGTACCACGACTCCGGTCGCACCATAGGCAATCCCCGACACCGCTGCCGACACGATGGCCAGCGACATGATCAGCAATGAATTGTCATGCCCCATTGATCTGGTGGCGGAACCGGCACCGCTGCTCAACACAACAACCGCCACAATCAGAATACCGATGGCTCCCATCGTCTTTGCAGAGATCATTTCGCCGCAGACAAGGCGCGACATCCAGGCTCCGGCAATAATCAGCATCGAGAAGCAGACTGGCACGGTGATGGCCAGACCGCCGAGACTCAATGACCACTGGAACATGAAGTTGCCGGCGTACTGCATGACCAGCCCGACCAGGATCAGCCGTCCGATCATTCGCCCAGGCGGCAATCCGGGTTCACCTCGGCACCATTGCCGAAAAATCATGAACCAGGCAATCAACGCCGCAGGGATGGCCTTGTTGGCGGTGACCCAGACGGCCCAGCCCGAATCGTTCGGGATCGCCAGTTGCCGCAGCGCAAGATTCGCTCCCGAGTATCCAACGGCGGCGCATATTCCCAGAAAGATGCCCATTCCCAGTTCGTCATCAATCCGTCGGCTCGGCGTATCCGCCGGTGGTTTCAGTTTTACGGCGCGTGAGCGGTCGTCTGCCAGTGAGGATTCCAAGTCGACAAGTCGCGCCACAGAGTCAGCACTCTGATTGATGATCCTGTCGTCAGACATTCAGGCTGATCCGGCGTAGATTGTTCGGTAAGGTTCGCGGTGAAAAGGTGAGTGACGAGATGCTGGGAGATAACAGCAAGCCGCGGACACTCAATCGGCGGAGAATGTTCGACATCCGGTGGATCAGAACAGATTCTGCTCTGACTGTGAACCATCGCCACCGCGCCGAATCGTCCCGCGAAAAAACGATGGGCACTGACGAAAGCGACGAAGCCCGATGGACCGCACACAACATTGGAATCAGCGTTACGAAACCAGCAGCACGCCGTGGGACAGCGGCCTGCCGTCAGCAGAACTCCGACGCGTGATTGACGAGGCGAACATTCAGCCGTGCCGCGTCCTGGAACTCGGCTGCGGCACGGGGACAAACGCGATTCTGCTCGCTCAATGTGGCTTCGATGTCACAGCCATCGATCTGTCGCCGCTGGCGATCGAAAAAGCCCAGGCGAAGGCGATTCAGGCGAGTGTCGACGTCACATGGATTTGCGGCGACGTTTGCTCCATTGAAACGCCGACGGAACCGTTCCCGCTGGTTTTTGATCGCGGCTGCTTTCACTGCATCCGTCGCGATGTCAGTGTCGACGAGATTCTGCAAACTCTTGAACGTGTCACCGCCTCTGGTTCGCGGTATCTCGTGTTCACAGGAAACGCCAACGAAGTACGCGACCACGGCCCTCCGGGACTGTTCGAAGAAGAACTTCGGTCGGACCTCGGTCGCTTGTTCGAGATCACGCAACTGCGACCGTTCCATTTCGAAGACGCAGGCGGAAAGCAGGGGCCGCTCGGCTGGAGCTGTCTGGCGACTCGGAGATAGTCACACGCCGTTTCGGCACTGGTTTCTCGCCATGCTGGCCGTCGCTTAGAATGCACGATTTCAACGCGATGGTGGAGCATTTTCAATGGCATTGATTGATCTGGACATCACGATCAAACGAGGACGAATACCCAAATCGATCGACCGCTTCCTGCATGAAGCCAATCTTCGGACCGAAGATTACCTCAATCATAGCCGCGTCCGTCCGGGCGGTTTTGTTCCGTCGGATTTCGTCGCGGCCTACTACGCGCTGAACGCGGTGATTCAGCGGAACCTTGCTCCGGGGCGACTGTTCTGCGAATGGGGCAGCGGCTTTGGAGTGGTCGCGTCACTGGCCTCGCAACTCGGATTCGATGCGTGTGGAATCGAGATTGAAGAATCACTGGTTGATGCCGCGCGTGACCTGGCAGACGCGCATTACCTGCCGGTCGAATTCGCTCTGGGCAGCTACATTCCCGAAGGAGCTGACGAAGCTTCCGGCGGCGATTTCGACCGGGATGGATTCGTGCAGGACGACGAAGCCAACGACGCCTATGACGAATTGCAGATCGGACCGGACGAATTTGACGTCGTGTTCTGTTACCCGTGGCCCAGCGAAGAAGAAGCAACCGGGCGGCTGTTCGACTACTGCGCCGCCGAAGGAGCACTGCTCCTGACTTATACACAACTGGATGACGTCCGCATTCGCCGGAAGGAAGGCGCGCCGGAAGACCTGTATTAAGAATCCGTCGTGAAATAGTTTCCTGCTCTCATGAAACAGAAATTGAACCACGGAAGAAGCGAAAATACACGGAATCCATGCTCGTCGTCTGTGCCGTTTTTTTGTGTGTCCCGTGTATTTCGTGGTTTAATTCTGATTCATGTCGTACTTTGCGTTCTCAGGGGATCAGCACTGCGTCAATCTGCCGGCTCGACCAGTTTCCGTCTTTGAGAACCCATCATTCGGGAAGCGATTTCAAGCCCGATTCTAACTGCCGCGATCATCGTCCAACCGTTTGCTGTTCAGCAGTCCGATTATTGTTTTGCTAAGGGAGCGTCGCGTGTCGTTGCGTCTGGTCATGCTGGGAACGGGATCGTTTGCGCTGTCGACGTTCCAGGGGTTGTACGAAACTTCGCACGAGGTTGTTGGTCTGGTCACTCAACCGGATCGCACTGGTCGAGGACACCACAACCACGTCAATCCGATGAAAGAGCTGGCGACTGAGCACGGGACTCCCGTGTTTCAACCCGCCAAAGCTAACGAGCCCGAATCGCTGGCCCGGCTACGAGAGTTCAACGCGGATTTGTTTGTGACGGCGGCGTACGGTCAGATTCTGTCGGCGGAACTGTTGAGCATTCCACGTCTGGGTGCCATCAACGTGCATGCTTCGCTGCTGCCGAAATACCGAGGTGCTGCTCCAATTCAGTTTGCGATTATCAATGGTGAGACTGAAACCGGAATCACGATCTTCCGCATTGAACCGAAACTCGACGCCGGTCCGGTGCTCGGTGTTGTGAAGACAGACATCGGTGAAAAAGAAACGTACGGAGCACTGCAGGACCGTCTGGCGGAACTGGCGGTTCCGTTGACCTGCCAGGTGGTGAACGACCTGGCGACTGGAACCGCCACGGAATCCGTTCAGGATGCGAGTCTGGTCACGAAGGCTCCGCGTCTGCAGAAAACTGATGGCACAATTCCGTGGCAGAAGTCGTCAAGGCTCGTTGGCTGCCACATCCGAGGTGTGCAACCCTGGCCGAAACCGTCGACCGTGCTGCACTCAGGCGACGCTTCTATCCGGATGCTCGTCCTGGATGTCGACACGTCGGATCATTCCGTCGCGGGAGAACCCGGCACCGTCGACGTGGTCGATAAGAAGCGGCTGTTTGTCAAAACCGCAGACGGCAGCGTCGAGCTGTTGTCTGTCCAGCCGGAAGGCAAACGTCCGATGAGTCCGAGTGAATTTCTCAACGGTAAGTCCATCAGGACAGGTGACCGGTTCGAACTTCCGGACCAGGAAGTCTAATCTGATCAGGACAGGAAAGTGGCTCATGATTTCAGAACTCACATTGAGACCAGCAGTCGTCAGAGTTGCTCTCGTCGGTGCAGCAATCATCTTGTGTCTTACGCTGGCTGGTGAACACTGCCGAGCTGCAGAACCGTGGCCGCGACACACGATTGATGATTCATCGCGCGGTGCTGACGGAGTTCGACTGGCGGATGTCAACGGCGACGGGCATCTCGACATCACGACCGGTTGGGAAGAGGGCGGCGTGATTCGGGTGTACCTGAATCCGGGGCCGCAGCAGGTGGCGGAGAAATGGCCAGCCGTAACGGTCGGTGCGGTGAAGTCTCCGGAAGACGCGGTCTTCGCGGACCTCGATGGCGACGGGACGATGGACGTTGTCAGTTCGTGCGAAGGCAGGACTCGCACCATGTTCTTTCACTGGGCTCCAAAGTCGTCGGATCAGTATCTCAATTCGGAATTGTGGAAGACGGAAGCGGTGCCCTGCACGGCCAACCAGCAGATGTGGATGTTCGCGCTGCCAATGGATGTCGATGGGCGAAACGGAATCGATCTGATTGTCAGCTCGAAAGGTGAAAACGCTTCCATCGGGTGGCTGGAGTCGCCAGCTGATCCGCGTGACGTTTCGGCGTGGAAGTATCATCGATTGCGCGATGCTGGCTGGGTGATGTCGCTGGTCGGGTTCGACATGGACAACGACGGTGATCTGGACGTCGTGGCTTCGGATCGAAAAGGTGCAAAACGCGGAGTCCTCTGGCTGGAGAATCCTGGTTCACAGGCATCGTCTGAAGGAGCTGGCTGGAAAGATCATTCGATCGGTGGCACCAGTCGTGAGAACATGTTTCTCGACGTGTTCAGTCGTCGTGGCAATTCTCCCGTCATTCTGTCAGCAGTGAAGCCGGCCGGGCTGGTCCGCTTTCATCGCCTGCAAAATGGTGGTTCACCGCGTCCCGGTACGGTTGCTGAAGGCCCCGGCTGGGGCAGCGATACGATTGAAATTCCGGGAGAAAAAATCGGAACCGGGAAATCGATTCGAAGCGCCGACATCAATCTCGATGGCCACGAGGATCTGGTCTATTCATGCGAGCAGGCCAATGGAGCCAAACACGGTGTTGTCTGGCTCGACATGACTTCTGATGGCATGAACATTCGACCGATCAGCGGCCCGGAAGGCGTCAAGTACGACCTCATTCAGTTGGTCGATCTCGACGCGGACGGCGATCTGGATGTGATCACCTGCGAAGAGCGAGCGAACCTCGGCGTCTTCTGGTACGAAAACCCGTCTCGCTGATTGCGAATACGAGCGGCTTTTAACCTGGCAGCATGCGACCGCCGGTTGTCATGAAGTGCTCGGCCAGTTCCAGTACCGCTCCATCAATCCCGTTTTCTGCCATGTTGCGAACGGTGGCGGCAATGTCGTATTCAACTCGACGGAAGGAAATCTCGCCATTCTCGATCACGCAGTAGGCGGCACGGGGATCTCCGTCGCGAGGCTGGCCGACACTGCCGGGGTTGATGACTTTCGTGTCGCCAACGTCGATACAGAACTGCGTGTGTGAATGCCCGACGATCACGTAGTCGGCATCGATCCCCTGCAGCCGAGCTTTCCAGCCATCCGGGTCGTCTTTCAGATACTCGTCGAACGGATCTCGCGGCGTCGCATGTACGAGGTAGAAGACCTTACCGTCGAGTTCCACTCGTCGCGTGACAGGCAACCGACCAAGAAACTTGAGGTGCGAATCGCTGAGTTTTTCCCAATGGATTGGTCGAGCCAGGCCAGCCAGACTTGAAAGTCCCGTCTTCTTCTTCACAGGAATCCGCTGCGCGACGGCGTGGTCATGGTTGCCTCGAATCGCCGCGTGTACGTTTTTGCGAACCCATTCAATGCACGGAATCGGATCGGTGGCGTAGTCGACGAGATCCCCAGCAAACAGGCACGCGTCAAAGGACTCGTCGATCGCCTGCAGCGCCTGCCAGTTGGAGTGGATGTCTGCAAGCAAAAGGATTTTCATTGCCAGCAATATTCTGCAGCCGCCACGTGACGATGACGCGTCGGCGGGAGTTTGTCTGAAGAACCATCTGCGGCGTGATCAGCCAGCAGAACCGTATCGAATTTCCATGCTACCGTCATCGCCAGCAGGACGCGAATCTGTCGTACCGGAATCATCGGGCGCGTTGAATGGCTGGAGAAGCAGTACACGACTTTCCGGTCAGGATTTTCAGCCACGCAAATCTTCCGCTGCTTCAGCGGCGGCGTTCCAAACCGTTCTCGAAGCGTCAAGTCCTTGCTACCGGGCAACATCCACCGGCTTGCGGATCAGCACCGGCTCGCACCAGTTGGCGTAGTCGAGCACGTTGCCTCGATCGGAGAACTCAACCACAAGCGACAGCTCATCGGCCTTGGTCAGATCGACCGGCGGGATCTCGACGGGAGCGGACGCGCCAGTCATTCGATCGCTTTGCCACGCCACGGTTCCATCAACGTGAACCTGAAAAATAACACTGCCAGCTCCCTGAGCGGCATCGTCGATTCCGACGGTCGCTCGAAACTGTTGGTACTCGCGGTCGAGTTTCCATGTCTGAGTCGTGCCGCTTGTCACTCCGAAACCTGTCGGTACAAGGCGTCCCCTCAAGCTGAGAAATCCGCCGATGACGTTGCGGTTCAGTTTCGGCTCGCGATGCATTGAGAGATATGGCGTGACGGTTGTCTGTTCAGGTTTCAGTCGCGTCAGGTCCACGTGGTTCGAGTCGTAAAATCGGATCGTATGTAGAGTCGTAACGGGAATACTGATTTCAAATCCGCCGATTGATTCGCCGATCATCAGGTCGCCGTCTGAGATTATCGAGCTGACGTGCAGCGTAGAGCCATCGCTGAGCGACAGGATGGCTACTCTTTCCACTGTCTCGGGCTCGCTGACGAGGTCCGGGTTGAAGACCAGCGATTGTGTCTGATCGATCTTTGTTCTTACCGCGCCAATGCTCGTTTTCAGTGTGAATTGTTCGTCCTCAAGGCTGATGAATTCTCCCTCGACTCGGTCTCCATTGCTGAGCGTAATCAGGTCGACCTGCTGTTGATGACTCAGAACTTTGTCAAAACTTCGTCCCTGCTGGATCGCCGACGAAGGCACGGCCATGACAAATCCGCGACACAGCTCAAGCGGCAGCGAGATCGCCGGCAGAGCCGTGAAGGAACTCCATTTCGCGACAATACTGTCATCATCAATCACCAGCGACGTCATTCGCAGCCGGTCGCCGGTTGAAAGAAAGAGCCAGGGCGTTTTCGAAATCGGCGGTCCCCGGACATCGTCGAAGTCAGTCGCCGAGATGGCCAGAACGTTCCTGATCTCGACAGATTGCTTGTCGCCCGATTCCTGTTGCAGCTCAAGTTGAGAACCGGTGAGTCTGCTGAGAGCACCGAAAACAGGTTTACCGGAAACCGTCTCGACACGAACTTTCACCTGAGCAACGGCAGATGTCGGGATGCCGAATTCCGATAGAACGGCACCGACAAACACAATCGCGATCAGGTGAAGATATCGTCTGCGAAAGCT
The DNA here is from genome assembly GCA_013203845.1 of Rhodopirellula sp. Lineage (GTDB taxonomy): Bacteria > Planctomycetota > Planctomycetia > Planctomycetales > Planctomycetaceae > JABMPE01. The sequence continues at coordinate 7,561 of JABMPE010000420.1, forward strand.
GCTCGGCGGACGGACCCGCACCTTGCGATTCTCGTTCCATCCAGATGAGCAGTTCCCTCGACGGCAGGAAACCAGAACGTTCACGGGTCGGCATCCTTCTGAATCGGGGCGCCCGCGTACGCGGGTATGACGAAGTACCTGACTGATTAAACTGAAAAACGCCGACGTCCTGTTGGACGTCGACGTTATTTCAACGAGCGAAGCAACTCAACGGCTGAGCCGCTCAGTCTTTTTTCTTTGGAGCTTTTTCAATCTTCAGTTTGGCGAGTTCTTCCAGGATCTGGCTGGCGTGCTCTCCGGATTTCACTTTCGTCTCAATGTGCAGGATCTTTCCATCCTTGCCCACGATGAAAGTGACTCGGTTAGAGAATCCTTTGGCATTCAGAATGCCATAGGCTTTGGCAACCTTCGTGTCTGGATCGCTCAGAATGGGGTAGTCGAGTTCCAGTGATTTGGCGAAGTCTGTGTTTTTCTCGACAGAGTCGCAGCTGGCTGTGAAGTAAGCGACGTTGTACTCACGCAGGGCCTTACCGCTCGCACGGAGCGATTTGCATTCAGCCGTTCAGCCACCGGTAAAGGCTTTGGGATACCAGGCGACGACGACTGCCTGCTTATCCTTGAACTGCGACAGTTTGTAGGTCTTTCCGTCGCTGCCCTTCATTTCAAATTCGGGAGCTTTGTCTCCGACTTTGAGTTCGGCAGCATCTGCCGACGAGCTAAGCATCAAAGCTACTCCTATTCCAAGTAACAGGGACCGTACGAGACTCATGGAACACCTCCAACCTGTGAGAAGAAACACCAGACACGAAAGCACAATACTTACGTGTCAATTTGCCAGCGTCGAGTCTACCGAGATGTCGCGCGATACTCACGGCATGATGCGTTTCCGCTGGCGGCCGGGAAATTTCCAGGGAGGGTCGCTCGATACGATATGCACATCGCGATAGCATCTCTGGCTTGTTCGTGCCCCACCCGGGTCTTGATCTCAGTGAGAATACACCATAGTTACAGAGGAACAACAACATGAGTGATGCCGCGGCACCAAATGCGAAACGACTGCTCTATGCAGGCTTTATGGCGATTCTCGCCGCTGGAGTCGGCTTCAGCATCCGCGCCGGTATTCTCGGCCAGTGGGCTGAGCAATACGGTTTCACCATGACAGAACTCGGTGCCATCACCGGTGGCGGCCTCACTGGTTTCGGCATCATTATTCTGGCTGGTTCGTTTATCGCGGACACGGTTGGCTATGGAAAACTGATGTGGCTCGCGTTCCTGACGCACGTGGTGTCCGCAGTCCTGACGCTGGCCGCCGGCGCCGCCTTTGCCGCTGGCGGAAAAGACGCTGCCTTCCAGTGTCTGTACTGGGGGATGTTCCTGTTTGCGATTGGCAACGGCATCTGTGAAGCCGTCGTTAATCCTCTGGTCGCCTCACTGTTCCCCAAAGAGAAGACGCACTATCTCAATATTCTGCACGCGGGCTGGCCTGGTGGGTTGATCGTTGGAGGTCTGGCTTCTTATTTCATGAACCCGGACGGAGCGAAGGCCGTCGCCTGGCAGGTCCAGATGTCGCTGTTCATGGTTCCCGTCGTTCTGTACGGAGTCATGATTCTCGGTCAGAAGTTTCCGAAATCCGAAGCGGGCGAAGCGGGTGTCAGCACCGGTCAGATGTTCGCTCAGTTATTTGCTCCGCTGATGATTGCCCTGCTGGTGATTCAAGCGATGGTTGGCTATGTGGAACTCGGCACGGATTCGTGGATCGCGAAGATTACCGGTTCCATCATGGAGTCTCCGCAGAAGGGATTGCTTCTCTTTGTATACACGTCGGGCCTGATGTTCGCTCTGCGGTTTTTCGCCGGACCAATCGTGCATCGCATTTCTCCGCTGGGTCTGCTGTGCGTCAGTGGTGTCCTGGGGTTTGTCGGGCTGCAGCTGCTGGGTGCAGCCACGACGGGCGTCCTGTGTGTCGTCGCGGCGACCGTTTACGCCTGCGGAAAAACGTTCCTCTGGCCAACAATGCTGGCAGTGGTTTCGGAACAGTTCCCGAAAGGTGGCGCGATCACAATCGGTGCCATCGGCGGCGCTGGCATGTTGTCAGCCGGACTACTCGGTGGTCCAGGCATCGGGTTCAAACAGGATTTCAACGCGTCGCACTCTCTGCAGGAAAAAGCTCCCGCGGTTTACGAGCGATACAAGGCTCCGGCAGAGAACAGTTTCCTGGGTTATTCCGTCGTCGGGCTTGATGGCGAGAAGGTCGGCGTGCTGGATGACGGTGGTAAGGAACTCAATCGTGCCGCAGAGTTGCTCAAGGAAGCTGGTACTACTGACGAAAACAACGCGAGCCTGATGAGCTGGTGGAGTGATGCATCGACAACCGCCGCCAAAGATAAACCGGCAGTCACCGCTGCAACACTGCACGGTGGTCGTATGGCACTGAAACTGACGTCGTATGTGCCGGCGGTGATGGCCGTCTGTTACCTGTTGCTGATTCTGTACTTCAAAGCCCGCGGTGGCTACAAGGCCGTTGTCGTTGCTGAACCGAACGAAGGTGGAGACGGAGAATCTCTGTCTCCGGAAGCCGCTTCGATTGCTGAGGCCTAAGGTCGCTACGGTCCGCTGAGCCTGAATCTGGTGTTTCGAGCAGGGCTGTCAGCTTGTCTGGCTGCCCTGCTTTTTTGTATTTCCGGGTGTCTGTATTGATCGAATGGCTTCTGACTATGAATACGCCTGTCGCCGAAGTGGTGACTGTTCTGCTGGCCTACCTTTGCGGCTCACTGCCGTTCGGTTTGTTGATCGCGCGAGTCGTGGCCGGAATCGATATTCGCAAACAGGGCAGCGGTAATATCGGAGCGACCAATGTCGGACGCGTTCTCGGTGCAAAGTGGGGAATCGTCGCGCTGCTGCTGGACGCTCTGAAGGGACTGCTTCCCGTTCTTTTGATTCCTCGCTGTTTTGCTGAAATTGGCACCGGCTGGTTTGTGCTGTTGCAGGTTGTGGCAGGAGTTTCCACAGTCGTCGGCCACATGTTTCCAGTGTGGCTGAAGTTTCACGGAGGGAAGGGGGTTGCGACGTCGCTCGGCGTCGTCCTTGTGTTGACCCCCTTTGGCTCCCTGGCCGCGTTTGGCGGGTTCGCGCTGTGCATGCTGGCGTCGAGGATCGTGGCACTGAGTTCGATCGTCGCGGCACTGGTCTTTGCTGTGGGGCAGATGTTTATTCTTCAGCCGAACCCGTTTGCTGTTGAAAAGTTACCACTGTCCGTCTTCAGCCTGGCCGTTCCGGCACTGATTGTTATTCAGCACCGAAGTAACATCGGACGACTGATACGCGGCGAGGAACGGCAATTCCAGTTCGGCAAGCCAAAAGCAGGTGACGGCAACGAGTCAACCAGTACGTAGGGTTTGTCAGACCCTGCAAAGGCACACTCTACAATCAGCAGGAATGAATCATGAGTGACGACCAGCAAACCGGCATGCCGCTGCATTTTCGAATCCTGATCGCTCTGGTTGTTGGAACGTTGGTCGGTGTTGCCATTAATCCGGGGGCGATCAAACTGCCGGATGAGCAGATTGCCGCGGAACTGAAGATTCAGGTCGATGAATCCGGCACCGAACAGACCGTCGACATCCAGGAATCAAGTGGTTTTGAAAGCGTTCGTCGTCGTTTCCAGTCACGGGAAAAGCTTAATGCCGCCTTGCCGCAGGACGACGCAGGCACCACGGAATCGGGATTACCCGCCACGATGATCGCTGTCAGTGATCGAGCGGTTCACATTGTCGAGGCGGCTGGCCGGATCACGATTGACTACACCAGAAAGCACAACGGTCAGCCGGTGTCGACGACGGTGAAAGCCGGCTCGCCGGAAGAATTACCTCTGCACTGGCGCGAGTTTCACACACAGTACGGCGGTGGCTGGCGACGAACATGGACGGCTGCCGCCAAGTACGGCGGCGATCTGTTTCTGCGTTTGCTTAAGATGATCACGATTCCGCTGATCGTCACATCGCTGATTACCGGTGTCGCGGGTCTCGATAACACCAGTCGCTTTGGCGCGATGTTCGGTCGGACGCTGGCTTATTACGCCATCACGAGCATGCTGGCCATCACGACGGGCCTGATCGTTGTCAACATGATCAGGCCGGGAATTGGTGCGGAACTGCCCGGCGGCACGGAAGCAGTGCTCGCGGGCGGTGATCAATCGCTGACGGGAATTCTGCTGGGCCTGGTCGACAATATGATTCCGACCAACCCGATTGAGTCCCTGGCTGCGAGCAACTTTCTGTCGATTATTACGTTCAGCATTATCTTTGCCGTTTTCATCGTTCGGACCGGCGGTGAAACGGCTCGCATTCTCAGGGAGTTCTTTCAGGCAGCATTTGACGTGATGATGCGACTGACGATGGCGATTATTTCGCTGGCTCCGTACGGGGTCTTCTGCTTTATGGTCTACGCAACGGCTTCGCAGGGGCTGGCGATTTTTGCAACGCTGGCCTGGTACATGCTGGCGGTATTTCTCGCGCTGGTGATTCACGCCTGCATCACGCTGCCGCTGATCGTGAAGCTGGTGGCTAAACGCTCGCCGCTGGAGTATGCCCGGGCGATGAGTCCGGCCTTGATGACAGCCTTCTCGACAGCTTCTTCCAACGGCACGCTCCCGTTGACGATGACGTGCGTTGAAGATCGCGCCAAAGTGTCGAACAAAGTCAGTTCGTTTGTGCTCCCTCTGGGAGCAACCGTCAATATGGACGGAACCGCGTTGTACGAAGCCGTCGCGGTGCTGTTTATCGCGCAGGCTTACCGCGGAGATCTGCTGCTGGCCGACCAGATTCTCGTGGCCGTTACCGCGCTGCTGGCCAGTGTCGGCGCGGCTGGAATACCTCACGCCGGGCTGGTCATGATGGCGATCGTGCTGCAGGCTGTGAATCTGCCGCTGGAGGCTCAGGGCATCATTATCGCCGTCGATCGAGTTCTGGATATGTGCCGAACCTCGGTCAACGTCTGGAGTGATTCCTGCGGGTGTGCGATTATCGACAGCATGGAGTCGACAGTGAACGACGCTGCCGATTAGACCGGGAGAAATGAGAACAGCCCTCTGGCGTCAATCGGGAGACCAGAAGGCTGTTTGATTTTCCTGTCGCTCGCGATCCACCGTTATGTGGCAATGATTGTCGCCAGCACGAACGAGATGCAGGCGATTCCGGCAACGACAAAGCTGCGGACGACGCTCACTTGTTGACGACTTCTGGTGCTGGCGTTTCGGAGTTCGACCTGATCACGCATTTGATCGTTGATCCACGAAACGAAAGAAACACTCAGTTCCATTGAAACTGCAGATGAGTTCATGCGAATTCACTCCGGGAAGCTGCAGGTGGGAAACCGCCACGGAAGTTGCACACCCGATGGGGGCAGCGTGACGGGAAGGTTAGGGGTTGGAGCAACTGCCTGGCAGTTGCCTGATCCTGTCAGCTCTATGCTGACAGCACCAGTGGCGGACACAGGAGACAGAGTCGAGGCTTCCGGAATCGAACTCTGGAGAAGCTACCTTGCGTCTGCACGATTGGAGTATATCCCGAATTGAATCGTTGGTCGGGATGGACAGCCTGGTGAAGCTGAGAAATCTATCATTGACCGGCAGTAGATTCCGGCTGTAACCATCGCGCCGACGACGGCGGGCGACAGGAATTTGTCGTCGAATGCCGGTAGAATTCGGGCGAATTAATTGATGGCGGACGGTCGTGACCTTCCGTTTTGAGATGTGCGTGTTCGCCCTGCTGCTCAAACGAAGAAGCGGAAAGCAATGATTATTACGATCGACGGGCCGGCTGGAGCCGGGAAGAGCACCGCTGCCAGACTGCTTGCTGAACGGCTTGGCTTCGAATTTCTCGACACCGGTGCGATGTACAGAGCTGTCGCCTGGGCCTGCGTGGACCGTCACGTGGATCCGCATGATTCCGCGGCTGTGTCCGAAACAGTAGCGAGTATCTCGATCCAGTTCGAAGACGAACGGATCCTGTGTAACGGTCAGGATGTGACGACGGAAATCCGTTCAGCCGAAGCCAGCCATGCCGCCTCGATCGTGGCTGCCGTGCCAGCCGTGCGACTTGAAATGGTCCGTCTGCAACGAGAGTCGGCTGCTGGCCACAACTACGTCACTGAGGGCCGAGACCAGGGCAGCGAAGTCTTTCCCGACTCGGAGTGCAAGTTCTTTCTGACTGCTGACCCTGGAGAACGGGCCAGACGTCGCCTTCAGGAACTCCAGAGTCGCGGGCAGTCAGGGGCCATCGAAGACGTACTTAATCAGATCGTGGATCGCGACGAGCGGGATCGGTCGCGGGAGATTGGACCTCTGGTCATGGCTGAAGACGCAGTTGAAGTCGACACTTCCGGGCAAACGATCGAGCAGGTTGTCGACTTTCTGGAGCGGACCTCTCGCGAGCGTCTGGGCAGTTCCAACCTGACCACAGGTTGACTTCTGGTTTTGCACTAAGCATTAAAGTCCCGACGAAGTGCGAGGCCATTGTTGAGCCCGCGTTCGTTGCCGGAGCAATCGACATAACCGGTAAGGTCGCGCCCGAACGGTTTCTCCGGTTTTACTGATCCGACCGATCCGGCGAACTCTCGGAGATTTGGCACGAGTCGACTTCAACCAGTTGTCGCTTCGGTCGATCTGACAATACCGGAATCGCCCGTGCCGTTTCAGGCACGCACTTTCGGCGTTGCTGGTCGGATCACACCGGCCAGGTCACCGACAGTTTGTCATGGATGACAACTGAACCAGATTCCGCATTACTGGATCACGGAAGATCTCTTATGCGATCGTTGAGTGGGATGCTGGCGCAAATTTCGAGGCGTCGTCGAGTTCGACGACGCTCGCCAGCAGGTGCCGTCTTACCTTGCGGTTCGTCGACATCAACGGAAACTCTCGAACGCCGACTCCTGTTGACATTTGATCCAAGTCCGTTCGAACAGGAAATGCTCGAACTGCTGAATCAGTTTCGAGATAACCCTCAGGCTGAACTCGACAAGCTGCTTTCGAGCCATCCCAGCCCACTGACCGCGCGAGATGCCGATGTCCAGGCGGCGCTTGATTTCTTCAGCGTTGATGGTGCCACTCTGGACGCTCAGTTTGCGAATTTCAGTGCAGCACCCCCGCTGGCCTGGAACGAGGCTCTCCACAACGCAGCCGCAGCTCACAACTCGCTGATGATCCAGTTCGATCAGCAGTCGCATCAGCTGCCTGGCGAATCTGGACTGCTGGACCGCGACGTGTCAGCGGGATACGACTGGCAGTTTTCGGTCCGGGTCGGTGAAAACATTTTCGCATTCTCGCAGTCGGTGATTTACGGCCACGCCGCGTTTGTGATTGACTGGGGCTACGGTCCGAACGGAATTCAGGATCCCGCCGGACACCGGATCAACATGCTCGATCAGGGGTTTCAGGAAGTTGGGATGGCGATCGTTGAAGAGACCGACCCGTCGACGATGGTTGGACCGCTGGTCATTTCGCAGGAGTTCGGTCGGCGAGGTAATTACGGAGACCCGGCTGTCCTGGGGGTGGTCTACGACGATCTGAATGGCGACGGTTTCTATAACGCTGGAGAAGGACTCTCGGGAGTTTCGGTCGAGCTTTCCGGAACGAACGGCACTTTCACAACGATGTCGCTGACCGCTGGTGGATATCAGGCCAAAGTACCCAGTGGGACTTACACTGTGACGGCAACAGGCGGCAGTCTGGGGGGGACCATTCGCAAGTTCGATGTCATGGTGGGCGGCAGCAATGTCAAAGTTGACTTCGAAGCTTCCGACTCCATCGTCATGTCAAACCACACGATTGACCTCACTGATGGTGTTCCGCACGTGGTCACGATTCAGGATGACGGAGTGCCTGGAAACGGTGTAAGCCAGGCCATTATCGACGGTGTGATGTCCACATTCTCCGTACCCCTGGAAATGCTCATCATCAATGGGGGTGACCATGCCGACACGATTTCGATAACGAGTTTCGACAGTGCCTTTAGCGGCGGCATCGTCGTGAATGGAAATGGTGGCAACGACACGATCGACGTCTCAGCAATCAGCTTGTCGACCAGCCTGAGTGGTGGCCTGGGAGATGACCTGTTGATTGGCGGAACCGCCGCTGACTTCATCAACGGCGAGGGCGGCGACGATACGGCAATCGGGAACGCTGGCAACGACACCATAAACGGCGGTTCGGGGAGAGATCTGCTTGACGGCGGCAACGGCGATGACACGGTGTCAGGGCAGGGGGGCAGCGGGGATGTTATCACGGGGGGAAGTGGCAATGATCGTCTGAATGGCGGTCCCGGTGTCGATACGATTTTCGAAACGGCTGACACTGACTTCGTGCTGACTGCGACGACGTTGACCGGACTCGGGACTGACGAGATCGAAAGTATCGAAC
>JABMPE010000421.1 GCA_013203845.1 Rhodopirellula sp.
ATACGCGAGGCTCTTTCGGGAATAGGCGCTGTAGGAGTGCTCGACCGAGCGATAGCGTTCGGCACTCCAGGCAACGCACTGCTGCAGGACATTGCGACCTCGACTCGGACAATGCCTGATCGACCTTTATTGATGGACTTTGTCTATGGACTCGGTGGTCGTACAACTCCAAGAAAATTGTTCAGGGAAGCGATAGATCGAGTAGTTGAGGTAAACGAAACCCGTGTTGAGCCGGAAACACCGGCATATCTCGGGCTGAAATAAGGCCTAATCGATAGATTCGGACGCCGCAGAAACAAGGAACTCATATTCAATGACTCTCAAACTCCGTGAACTATCCCTTAAACCTGATCTATTCGGATCAGGACACGGTCTTTGCGCCGGATGTGCCGAGCCGACCTCTGTGCGACAGATACTGGCCGCCCTTGAGAATCCTCCGGTGGTCGCTCTGGCGACAGGCTGCCTTGAGGTCTCAACGACGCGATTCCCAGATACATCGTGGAAGGTACCGGTAATCCACAGTGCATTTGAGAACTCGGCCACCACTATCTCTGGGGTTGAGGCGGCGTACAAGGCTCTGGTTCGTAAGGGGCGTATGGAGGCACGGCCTATTACGTTCATCGTGTTCGCCGGTGACGGTGCCACATACGACATTGGATTCCAGTGGTTGAGCGGCGCACTTGAGCGAGGTCACAAGTTCATATACATCTGCCTCAACAACGAGGGGTATATGAACACCGGAATTCAACGGAGCAGCGCAACGCTACTGGGTGCCTGGACGACTACTACCCCCACTGGCGATGTCCGACCGGGCAAAGCAGAGTGGCACAAGGATATGACCCGCATCATCGCCGCCCACGGTATTCCGTACGTTGCGCAGGCTGCATCACACAACTGGAAAGACTTGATGACGAAAGTACGGAAGGCAGAACAGGCCGACGGCCCGGCGTTTATCAATGTGCTGACGCCTTGTGACAGGGGTTGGCGATTCGAACCCGATCAGACAATGGAAGTCAGCAAACTGATGGTCGAGGCCGGACTGTGGCCGCTCTACGAAGTCGTGGAAGGCAAATGGAAGATGACTGGTGGTGCACGCAAACGGCGCCCAGTTATCGATGCACTGCTATCTCAGAAGCGATTCAGTCACATCACCAAGAATCCCAACTCTTCAGTAGTTGACGAAATCCAGCGGATGGTCGACGCAGATTGGGATTCACTTCAAAAGCTCTGCGCAATGTCAGCAGCTGATTAGGAGCCGGTAGTCCGTGACCTGTAGTCATCCGAAACCTGAAGCTTTCGTCTGTTAGCCCGTAATCGGAGCCATTCCGCCGTCAGGAATCCAGAACCGGAACGTGGCTCCTTTGTTCGGCTCTGTTTGAGCGCTGATTGACCCGCCGTGCAGTTCAACGATCCCTCTTGCGATTGCGAGTCCCAGGCCACCCTGGGTCGTTTCATCCGCAATTCTTGATCGAGCGGGGTCAGATCGGAAGAATCTCGTCCAAATTCGATCAGAATCTACGGGGTCGAACCCTTCACCCGTGTCTCGAACCTCAAACTCGATTCTATCGTTGTGACGGTTGGCCACAACGATCACGCTTCCATCCGGCGGGGTGTGTCGAATGGCGTTTTGGACAAGATTGAGTAGAACCCGTTTCACCTGCTTCGAGTCGATCACGGCTTCACCGAGCGCTCCTGTGACCTGCCCGGAAAGCGTTAGTCCCTTCTGGGCAGCTGTCGGCTGCATGGAGCGGAGAGTTTCCTCTACAAGATCATCGACAACCGTGCTTTGCAGTTCGAGTCGCAGTTCGCCAGCGTCGATCAGCGAGAGCGCGAAGAGATCGTCAACCATGCTCCCGAGACTTTTGATCTGCACCAGAACTCGATCAAGATACTCGTCCCTCTCGGCCGCACTGTCCGTCAGATCGTCCTTGATCGCCTCGAGCATGACTCTTGCTGAAGCAATTGGAGTTCGCAGGTCGTGTGATATCGCCGCGGAGAGTTCCCGGCGACTTTCGTCGAGTTGATTTTGTTGTCTGGCGGCCTTCTCAAGACTCTCAGCCATGTCGTTGAATGCAGCGACAACTTCACTGACATCAGCGTCGGACTGAACCGATGGCATACGCACAGAAAGATCACCGGCCGAGAGTTGCTTTGCGGTGTCGGCCAGAGCCGTCATGGAGGTTGAAACGCTTGAGGCCATCCGCATTGCGGCATAACCAGCAACAACGGCGGCAAACACCAGGATTGCGAGCAGCATCGGCAAGTCATGGCCGGTGTTTACAAACATCAGAGCCGACATCGCAAATGCGTTCAGAAAGCCGAGTCCCGCGCCGAGACTCGTTGCCAGCGCGATTCGGAGCTTTAGACGCGTTTTCGAAGCCAAAAGCCCGGAGCGAATTAGAATTTCGACGGCTATAAACGATACGAGTGCGCTGCCGGCCAAATATGCGATCAATTCTAGGATTACGGATCCGCTTGGGGAAAGCAGCAGAAGAGTCAGGCCGAGTCCGACAGAAACCGCCAGAAATTCCAGCCCAAACAGGGCGATGATTCGTTTGACGGCGCTTGAACTCACTTCGTACCGCCAGATGCAGAATCGCCTGGCTGGAACTTGTAACCCACGCCCCATACAGTCTTGATGTACCGCGGTCTTGTTGGGTCCTGCTCAATTTTCGATCGGAGGCGCCTCACATGAACCGTTACTGTGCTCGAATCACCTACATGGCTGTAGTTCCAAACACTCAGTAGCAACTGATCACGCGAGAAAACCTGACCCGGGTTTGATGCGAGGTAATACAAAAGATCGAACTCGGTGGAAGTCAATTCGACTTCATCACCACTACGTGTCACAGAACGATTTTCTGGTGAGATTATGAGATCACCGTCTCTGATCACGCCTTGTCCGGGGCCGTCTTTCGAAGAACGGCGGCGAATTACGGCTTTTACTCTGGCAACGAGCTCCACTGGAC
>JABMPE010000422.1 GCA_013203845.1 Rhodopirellula sp.
ACGGCGTCGAACCGCGAGCCATGTTGAAGCCCGAGCAGGCTGCCGAAGTCAAAGAGCTGGCCCGTGCGAGCGAGAAAGCGGACTTCCCGATTCACGGCGTCGTCAACTCAAGCAACCCGGACATCATCGGTGCGATTGATCAGGCAGTGCAGTACGGAGCGAATTCGGTTCTGCACGTCGTACGTTATCAGCGGGACATTCCGTATCTGCAGAACTATCGCGAGACCCAGGACATCATCCGCAGAGCGATTGACCACGCCGAGAAGAAGCAGGTTTCCATCCTGCTGGAAAATGTCTGGGCGACGTTCCTGATTGAACCGCTGGGGATGGCCAGGTATATCGACGAGTTAAATAGCCCGTTCGTACAGTGCTATTTTGATATCGGCAATGTCGTCCGCTGGGGATGGCCGGAGCACTGGATCGAGGTGCTCGGCCCGCGTTCGAAGAAACTCGATGTCAAAGAGTACGACTTGAAGATCGCGATGAATGATGGCATGCGTAAAGCGTTCGACGTCCCGCTGGGAGAAGGCAGCATCGATTGGGCAGCCGTTCGAAAATCGCTGGCCGCCATTGACTACAAAGGGTGGGCGACCGCCGAAGTTCGCGGCGGCGACCGTACGCGACTTGCCGAAATCGCCGCTCAAATGGATCAGGTCTTGAAGCTTTGATCATTCTGAGGCGGTATGCGCCCAGCACGCCCCCGAATGCTTGTTGAGGGAACAGTCGACAATCGGGTTTCAGGAAACATTGCATGGCCAATCCGTCGGCATTCGAGAGATCAACGGTGACAGAAGAGGCTGATCATGGCGCTGCTGACGCGAGACTTCTACGAACAGCATCCCGTGGAAACAGCACGTCAGCTGATCGGGAAGATCCTTGTTCGGCGTACGTCACAGGGATTGAGTTCCGGAGTCATTGTCGAAACAGAAGCCTATCTCGCGACGGATGACCCGGCGTCACATTCGTATCGCGGAAAGACGCGAAAGAACGCCACGATGTTTGGTCGTGCGGGGTTGCTGTATGTGTATCCGATTCACGGTCGGTATTGCCTGAACGCCGTCACGGAATCGCGAGGCGTCGCCAGTGCTGTGCTCATTCGAGCGGTCATGCCGCTGCAGGGGATCGATCTGATGCAGCAGCGTCGCCAGTGTCCCATGATGGATCTGACTCGCGGCCCCGCGCGACTCTGCGAAGCCTTCGCCGTTGATCGTCGCCTGGATGGATGGGATCTTACACGAGAAGCTCGCATCTGGATTGAACAACCTGACGAAGCTATGGGTAGTGAGCAACAGATAGCCGTCACTCCGCGGATTGGCGTGACGTCAGGACACCGTCTGGAGCTGCGTTTCTTTCTGAAAGACTGCCCGTCTGTGAGCGGTCCTCGAAAGATTGCACGTTCTGCGGCTGAGGCGAAAGGATGAGGTCGTGCAATATTCAGACGAGGAACCCTTCGTCAGAGAACCAGCCCAGGGCGACCGTTGGGAGGCAGGAGAGCACTCCGGGGCGGCAGTTTGTGAGTGTTTCAACAGCGCGACGAATCCGACAGATTGAGGACGCTGTGCCACGAGGTCAGAAAGTGTTTGTGTGCTCATTGGTCGTATTTTGACGAACCGACGTGCACATCCCAGGACAGAAGAGGAACCGTCGCGTAGGATTTCGGTCAGGATTTTTCAGAAATTCAGAATTCGTCCGAGTCGCTGGCGATGTTTCGACGCCTGAATATTTAGGGTCACACTCCGCATGTCGGAATTCGAACATAGCTTTGAAAAGTTGATCAGGAACGCTCGGAATGGCGACGAGACGGCCCTTGGCGAACTGCTCAATCAGCATCGGCCCTGGCTGCGGCTGCTGGGAAAGCGTGGCCTCAGTGACAGATTCAGCGGTCGGATTGACGAGTCAGACGTGGCTCAGCAGACGTTTCTGTCGGCAGTTCGGGGTTTCAGCGAGTTTAACGGAAGCACGGCCGACGAACTGGCGGCATGGTTGCAGCAGATTCATGAGCGGAATCTGCAGGATGCAGTCAGACGGCATGTGGTTGCTCAGAAGCGTTCAGTCGATCGCGAGGAGACGTTTATTGAGGAAGAAGTTCTTCCGATTGAGTTGACCAGCCCCAGTCAACGGCTCATTCGAGGGGAGCGAGCTGTCCGGCTGGCGGCAGCGTTGTCGTACTTGCCGGAAGAGCAGGCGGAAGCGGTGCGGTTAAGACATCTGGATGGGCAGTCGCTGGAGAAGATTGCGAGGCAACTGGATCGGTCAGAGCGGGCGGTTGCAGGGCTGCTGTACCGAGGAATGACGAACCTTCGAAAAGTGCTCGCCGAAGAGTCAAAAGAAAAAGAACAGTCATGAATCAGGAAAATGACGGCCCTGTCACTTCATCAGAAGAGAAGGTTCACGAACTCGTGGCGGATTTTCATCGCCGCGAGGACCAGGGGAACCCGATCAGTTCGGCAGACTTCATTGCACAGCATTCGGAACATGCCGAGGCACTGCGGAGCTACTTCCAGAGCGTGGCGGCTGTTGACGCCATGTCGGATCCGGCACCGCTCGAACAGACATTCATCCCCAACGAGACGCAGGCTGTTGGTTTCGATCAGACGTTGATCACCGACAGTGTCTCCCAGGTGGAGAATGCACGCGTTGCCTCGGACGCGCCGCCGACCAGGTTTGGACGCTACAAAATTCTGCAGGAGCTGGGCCGCGGTGCGATGGGGGCAGTCTATCTGGCTCAGGATGAACAGCTTGATCGCAAAGTCGCGTTGAAGATTCCGCAATTCGGCGGCGCCATGAGTGCCGATCTGCTGGAGCGTTTCTATCGCGAGGCACGCGCTGCTGGAAACCTGCGTCATCCAGGCATCTGTCCGGTCTACGACGTCGGTGAACTTGACGGTCAGCACTACATCACGATGGCCTACATCGAAGGCCGTCCGCTGCGCGACTTCACGAAGAGTTCAAAGCGTCAGGAAGGCAAGCAGGTCGCGCGAGTCGTCCGCAAGATTGCCATGGCGATGGCGGAAGCGCACGAGCACAACGTCGTGCATCGCGATCTGAAACCCGCCAACGTGATGATCGACAAAAAGAACGAGCCGGTCGTGATGGACTTCGGTCTGGCTCGCCGCGCCACCGAAGCCGAAGAGCGTCTGACACACACGGGCACGGTCATCGGCACGCCGGCGTATATGTCGCCCGAGCAGGTGGATGGCGATAACGAAAATGTCGGCCCGCAGTCTGATATCTACAGCCTGGGAGTAATCTTCTACGAACTGCTGGCTGGTGAGTTGCCATTCCAGGGCAATCTGATGTCGATCCTGAAGCAGATCGCCCTGAAGGATCCGCGTCCGCCGGTCGAACTGCACAGCGACATCGACGCGACGCTTCAGAATCTGTGTCTGAAGATGCTGGCCAAGGAAGCCAAAGATCGTCCTGAGTCGATGGAGCAGGTCGCGAAGGAACTCTCCGACTGGCTGCAGGGGCGACACGCGCCGACGGACGAAAGCGGCGTGCTGGAAACTTCCCGCGTGCCCGGTCAGAAACGGAAAAAGGGCCAGGCGGTCGAAGCCACCGATCCGATGACAGTGCCCGGTCTGGCTCGATCTGAACCGATTGCAGAAGAGTTTCCATCAGCCGTCGACATGTCAGTCACGACGCAGCACCCACGAGCGAGCATTTTCCGTGGCGGACCGCCGAAGAATCAGAAACGGCTGCTGTGGGGAGGCCTGGGCGGTTTGGCGATTCTACTGGCGGGAATCATCTTCTTCGTCCGCGTCGGCAAATACGATGTGCAGATCAAGCTCGACGATCCAGCTATTACGCTGAGCGTCGACGGCGAAACACTCAACATCAACAATGATGGCGAAGTGATCAAACTATCCGCTGGAGAACACAAACTTCAATTGGAGAAGGACGGCCTCAAAACCCACGTTGAAGAGTTCACCGTCACCAAAGACGGAAAAACCGCACTGACTGCAGTTGTAGTGAACGGCAAGCTGGACGGACTGTTGAATAATGAGAAGCCGAAGAGGGAAATATCTCCCAAAATCGCCGACATGAAGCCTGGGGTATCAAGCTCGCCGGTTGCCACTGGCCCGGCCAGTGCCCCATCCCCCGCGATCACCCCGCTCGACGAAGGAGGTGCCTACCCCGGCAAGTCTGCGCTCTCGTTCCCCGAGCGGAAGGAAAGTTACGTTGAAGTGCCTGGCCTCGCTTCGAAATTGATGGGCGAGTTACTACGCGACAAGAAGTTGGATTTGACCATTGAATTCTGGCTGAAGCGTGACAGGCAAAAGATAAGTCCGCACGACCACTATGCCGGCTGGAGCGATTCCTATCTCTTTGTCCGCAGCGCCGCCGGAAGCGCCTACGTCGAGGGTGGTGAATGGGGCGGGCGCGGCGCGCCGCCGGTGCAGTTTTACAATGCAACTGCACCGACGCGAACACTCAAAAACGAGGCGGTCTGGACGCACGTTGCTGCGGTGCTGATTAATCCCACGGAAAACCGACTGTTCATTGATGGGAAACTTGTCGACAAGAAAGCTGCCGAGTGGGGCTGGGCGGGTTCTGTCGATCCGTTTCAACTCATGGCACAGGCCTCTGGAATGATGGGTGAAACTCGCGTCTCCACCGTGGCCCGCTACGACCAGGACTTCACGCCCGAATTCAACTTCAAGACCGACAAGGACACGCTCGCCCTGTACCACTTCGACGAAGGTCAGGGAGATGTCCTGAAAGACTCATCCGGCAACAACCACGACGGCAAGATCGTCGGGGCGAAGTGGGCGAAATTGGCGAGTACCGCAAAAACAAACGCTGGATCACCCGGCAGCGGGCGCGTCCCGGGTGCCACTGGCTCCGCCAGTGCTCCACCGCCAGCCGTTGCTCCGTTCGATGCGGCCACGGCGAAGCAGCATCAACAGGCGTGGGCGGATTACCTCGGTGTGCCGGTTGAGAAGGAAGTCGAACTCCCCGGCGGCGCGAAGGTCGCCTTCATGCTCATCCCGCCTGGCGAGTTTCTGATGGGGTCGACTGAAGAAGAACGAGCGTGGGCGGCTGAAGAATCAAAGTCGAAGAATCTCGCCGAGTTCACTCTCAAATGGATTGAGTCTGAAGGACCGCAGCACGCCGTTCGGATCACGCGACCGTTCTATCTGGCAAAGTATGAAACAACTCAAGGCCAGTGGCAGTCCGTAATGAATGCGAATCCGTCGAAGTATAAGTCAGGCTCCGATTATCCAGTTCATGATGTCAGTTGGCACGACGTGCAGACGTTTCTGACGAAGGTCAATGAGTCACCCGGGCACCGGGATTTTGAGCTTGTACTTCCTACCGAAGCCCAGTGGGAATATTCCTGCCGGGCTGGAACAGCAACGCGCTGGTTCAGTGGGGAGATCGAAGCAGACCTGGAGGCGTACGCCAACGTCAACGTCAACAGGCAGTTTCCCGTCGGGACGAAAAAGCCCAATCCGTGGGGTCTGTACGACATGCACGCGGGCCTGTCGGAGTGGTGTCACGATGACCTGGGCCGGTACTCGAGCACAGCAACCGTCGATCCCGTGGGTTCAACGGAATCCAGACATCGAGCATTACGGGGTGGCCAGCCTGCCGTTCCCTCGGTTTCTCTGAGGTCCGCAGCCAGACATCCTGAAAAGCCAGATGTCGGGCACTTCACGACGGGCTTCCGGCTGGCGCTGACGATCGACACGGCACAGCTGAACGTCGCTTCGAATGCGCTCGACCTGGTCGGTGAACGCGCCGCTGCGGAGTGGGTTCTTTCCGTGGGCGGGACGTTGAATCTGGTCAAGCCGGACGGAACGGGGATTCGACTCTCTGAGGGGAAACTGCCGCAGGAACCGTTCACGGTCGCGACCATTTCGATCCTCAGCAAACAGAGCATCCGTGACGATGACCTCGCCTGTCTGAGCCGCTGTCAGCGGTTGCAGTCTGTCCAGTTCCACGGCACTTCTCTGAATGGCACCGGGCTACAGCACCTGCTGCCATCGGCCGCATCACTGACGCATCTTGATCTCGGTTTTCAAGGCGGTCCTCAATTCAAAACACTCACGGATCAAGGGCTCGCTTCCATTGTCCGGCTGACGCAGTTGCGGGATCTGATTCTCACCAACAATGGGGCGATTACCGATGCCTGCATCGACCATTTCCAGACACTCGACCAGTTGCAGACACTCAATCTGATCACCTGCGAAAAGATCACGGACGACGGGGTCCGCCAAGTCCTGAGACAACATCCGAATCTTCGTGAGTTGTCCATCGCATGCGTGGGTTCCGCGATCAAAACACTGGCTCCGCTGGCGGAAGGAAAGAACCTCGAAAAGATCAATTTCAGCGGACATCACGTTACTCCCGAAGCGAATCAGGCGCTGAGTCAACTTCCGAAACTCCGACATCTGCACATGATGTTTCCGACGGATGCTGCCGTGGCCCTGTTAGATCTGCCTCAACTGAAAGTGCTGGAAGTGTTCTCACCGCTCGCCGACTCACCCGTCTTGTCCGAGGCCGGAATCCGGACGGTTTCCACCTGGTCCGGCCTGGAATCGTTCACTTATGCGGCGACGGGTGGATCGCCTGATGACAGCAGCCTGGAGCAACTGACGCACCTGCCGAAACTCAAGACATTCGTGCTCAGGTGTTCCGACCAGTATAAACCTCGGCGTTACACTTCCGCCGGTATCGAGAAATTCCGCCAGTTGCGTCCCGATGTCGAATTGCGGGTCGATGACAAGACCTACCCCGCAACAAAACCGCGCGCTCCGGCCGCGGCCCCACCACCCGCCGTCGCGCCGTTCGACGCAGCACAGGCCAAGGCCCATCAGCAGGCGTGGGCGGACTACCTCGGTCTGCCGGTTGAGAAGGAAGTCGAACTGCCCGGTGGTGCGAAGATCACCTTCATGCTGATCCCGCCCGGCGAGTTCCTGATGGGATCGTCGCCGGAAGAGAAGAAGCACTTCATCGATCTGGGTGGACGACGTGGTCTTATCGAAGACGAACTTGATTCAGCTCGAACGGTCATCCGCCAGCCGTTCTACCTGGGCAGGTACGAAGTGACGCAGGCGCAATGGGAGGTGCTTACGGGAAGCCTTCCTGCAGGACTGCCGGACGGGGAGAAGGAATCTGCAAATCCGATCAATCACGTGAGTTGGGAAGACATCCAGGAACTGCTGACAAGGATGAACGAGCAGACTTCTCCAGCAAATATGACATTCGTGCTGCCGACCGAGGAGCAGTGGGAATACGCCTGCCGGGCGGGCACGACAACGTACTGGTCCAGCGGAAACGAGGAATCGACACTCAGCGAGTTTGCGTGGGTGGCGCAAAACAAGAATCCGGCACCGGTCGGCAAACTGAAACCGAATGCCTGGAACCTGTTCGACATGCACGGCAATGTGGCGGAACAGTGCGCCAGGCCCGGTCATTATCGCGGCGGACATCGGCCAATCGACGCTTCGTCCGCGCGTGCGGCTGCGGCTGCCGCCAGCAGACTACAGAGCGACCATCGAGGCGGGTTCTATGGCTTCCGCCTGGCGATGACGATCGACACGGCACAGGTGAAGCCGTCGTGGGCGCCACCCGACGATCCCAATCGCGCCGCCGCCGAGTGGGCTCTGCAGACGGGTGGAAGCGTCACGACGAGCCTGGGCGAGTTCAAGGATGCTGATCCCTTGCCCGAACGGGATTTCGTCGTGGTAAGACTGACTTCGGGTAACAACAACACGGTGACCGATCACGATCTCGAATGTCTCAACGGTTTGACTTCTCTGACCAGCCTGAACGTCAAGGGCCAACAGATCACCGACGAGTGGCTGACGCACGTTGAACAACTGAAGAACCTGGAGAAGCTCATCGTCATTTCCAGCAACATGAGCGATGCGGGCCTTGTGCATCTCAAGGGGCTCTCGAACCTCAATCAACTCGAATTGATCGCAAATCGCCAGCTAAGCGGGACTGGCTTCCAACACCTGGCGGAATCGAATGTGACGGTGCTGCACTGCAACCAATCGAGCATCACCGATGCAGGTCTGCAGCATCTGAAGAGCATGACGCAACTCGTAGAACTTCAGCTCATGGGCACGCAGGTGACCGACGACGGGCTCCAGCACCTCAGCGGGCTGACAAACCTGAAACGCATCATGCTGGACGGCACAAAGGTCACTGCCGCTGGCATCGCCGAACTCCAGAAAGCCCTGCCGGACTGTGAAATCGAATGAGACGGCGTCAAGGCATCCCAGGGAACAGGTCCGCAATAACTTCCCGATCTGATGAAACAGAACTTGAACCACGAAAGAAACGAAAAGACACGGAATCTCTGTTCGTCGTTTGAAGTTGTTTTCGTGTGTTCCGTGTATTTCGTGGTTTACTTTTGATCCTTGTGGTTTTCTGCCTCGCCAGGGCAGTCTCGGCGTGAGTCTATGTCTGTCCGCCGAGTTTCAGAGCCGGGGATCCGGTTGTCGGCAAGTTGTTCTGGGACCATTCCCCGCGTGACAAACCAGCCTTGCTGGGTTGAAGAGTCACATTAACGCGATGATGCGCAGCAAGTTCCGGTCGCTGGTCGTTTTCAGACGGGATACCTATTCTGGACAGTCTTCAAAACGAACGGTTTCGGCGATCCTTGACCTGATCTGACAGGTATTCCCGTTGTGTTCCGGGAATCGTGTAACGTCGGTGGGAGCGTGTTTGTGGCGGTCAGCGTTGACGATGTAATTCAACGGATTGAGGCCAGTGGCATTCTGGATGATGCTGACCTGGCGGTGGTGCGCAGTGATGCGGCCGCAGCCGATGGTGATGCTCAAAAGTTTGTCCGGTTGCTGGTGAAGAATGAGCGGCTGACGGCGTATCAGGCGCAGGCCATCTGGAAGGATAAAGGCCACAAGCTGTCGTTCGGCAATTACGTCATTGAAGCCGAACTGGGCCGCGGCGGGATGGGCGTCGTGCTGAAGGCTCGCCATAAGCGGATGCAGCGTTACGTGGCGATCAAGGTCCTGCCGTCAAAAATGACGAAGGATGCCGATGCCATTGCTCGGTTCCAAAGAGAAGTCGTCGCCGCATCGCAACTGGAACACACCAATATCGTCAGTGCCTACGACGCTGACGAAGTGGATGGGCAATACATTCTGGTCATGCAGTACGTCGACGGTCGCGATCTGTCGTCGATCGTCAAGAGCAGCGGCCCGATGCCGGTCGACCAGGCTCTGGCATGTGTCATTCAAGCGGCGCGAGGTCTGGAGTTCGCGCATCAGCAGGGCGTGATTCATCGCGACATCAAGCCGGCCAATCTGCTGCTGGATGCCAAAGGCACCGTCAAGATTCTGGACATGGGACTGGCACGGTTCAGCGACTCGGCCGACGTCGGCACTCAGGCGGAACTGACGGGCACCGGCAC
>JABMPE010000423.1 GCA_013203845.1 Rhodopirellula sp.
AAACGCCATTCCCACAAACGCATGAATAATCCGCGCTAACGGGCCAGTTGCATGAAGGGCTCATCATTGGGTTAGCTTCAACTATCCACGCTTTGCCTCGCGAGGGCGATATTGGTCGCCTCTTTCGCGTCGCAGACGAAGCAAACAAACTTCATGTCAAATATCGTATCGTACTGGCATTTGGGCACCTTATTGAAAGGCGGCTTCTTACCCACCGTGATCTTGCCCAAGTGACTGATGTGCTTGCACTTTACAAACGCGATGCTGATGGTCCACTTCGAAAGCGAATCGAATACACAGAACAGCTAGCCGCTCAGTTTGCATCGGAGCATGCTGCATGAATGCCTAACTCTCGGCTCGACGTCGCCGAGAGCCTCACAGACAGCTGTTCTTGTTCTGGGAAGTGTTAAACACGATCTGAGCGACAACGTGCCCACACCTCTGTGCCTCAGTGCTGGCTGGTGTGGTGATTCTGGTTCTGCATCTTGTCCGGCGGAAACCTGACCCACGAGAATAATTGAACCCTGTTGCGTGGCGTCCGCTCGGTCTGCAATTCTACGAACTGGCGTTGATCGTTGGAGAACCTCGCCGGTGCTGAGATTCGCTCAGCGTTGTAAACAGTGAATTCACGGAGTCACCTCAATGGCTGACCAGGAGTTTTCAGGCAGGACCGCCTTGGTCACAGGTGGTTCGCGAGGCATCGGGCGAGCCTGCGTCGAGATTCTGGCCCGGCACGGAGCGAGTGTCGCTGTTAACTATCGGGCGAATGTCGACGCTGCTCAGGATGCTGTTCGAGCTGTGACCGCGGCTGGGCAGCGAGCAATTGCCGTGCAGGCCGACGTGGCTGACGAACGTCAGGTCCAATCCATGATTGAGACTGTCGAACAGGAACTCGGGCCGGTCGACCTGCTCGTCAATAATGCAGGCGTGTTTCATTTTGTGGATCACGAAGCGACTGACCTCGCCATCTGGAATCAAACAATGGCCTGCAACCTGACGGGCGTTTTTCTCGTGACCTGGGCGGTCAAGCAGAAGATGATCGAACGAGGATTCGGACGGATCGTCAACATGTCGTCGATTTCTGCCCTGCGTGCCCGACCAAATTCGATCGCATATGCTGCCAGCAAAGCCGGAGTTACTGGTTTCACAAAGAGCGTGGCACAAGCGTTAGCCGGCCACAACATTCGGATCAATGCGATCGCCCCAGGGTTGATTGACACTGACATTCTCGACGGCGTTGAACAATCAACGCTCAGCCGCATCGTCGAGGACACGCCGCTGGGACGCATTGGAACTCCGGAAGACGTCGCCGAACTCGCACGATTTCTTCTGTCTGAGCAATCACGATTCATCACTGGGCAAACAATCGTCGTCAGCGGCGGACGCGTGATGTTGCCTTGAGGTTCACAGCTTCGGATTCCGTTTTCATGAAATCCGCAACCGCTGCTGACTTGGAACCGTCCCGTTTGTTTCCCCTTTCGCCATTACGAATTAAAATTCTGGTCAGAGCTTGAACCAATCCGTTCGCGAGACTCTTCTGTTTCCCGAACTTTGCTTCTGGTGATCGGAAATCCGATCCGATTGCTCAGCCATCGTAAAGCAAGAAACGAAGCGACAGTCACGCCAATCATGGTCAGTCCAAGTACCAGTGCTGGACCATCATTTGGTCCCTTGAGCTTCGGCATCGACTGATAGACGCCCCAGGCAACTCCACCGCCCAGGACCAGGGAAGTCGCACTCACCATCCAGCCAGCTATTGAGAAGCTGCTGAAGTCGATATCGAGTTCGTTGACGGTACGACCGAGTCTTTCGGCGAGGTCTTCACGCTGATCGGTCATGGCTGAATCACTCTTCGTCTTTCATAACCCGCTCTCAAATGCCCTCATCACTTCTTTGCAGTCGACATGTCGAAAGCAAACCGTCCCAATCATCCCAAGATAAGGAACAGGAAACGATGCTCCCGTCAGGAAGACAACTTTATTCAAGCCCAGCCAACGATCGATGGTCCCGGTGTTGATCTTCACAGCCTGGACGTTCCGAATCGGCAGAACATCAATGCTGCGGCTGAAGATACCAGTCCGGGCAAAGATGCGACTCGTTGTAATCATGAATACGGTGTTCTTCCAACTAAGGTATTTGCAGAACCCAGCGAAAACGAATCCAAGGGAGAGCAGAATGCCAGGCAACCCCGCCTGCATGAAAACCACGGTGCTCAACACTGCTCCGATCATTCCAGTAATTGCCAAGCTGGCGTACAGGACAAGTGGTTCCGAGCGGCTGTTGAAGAGAACTTCCTCGGCGTCGTTCAGTAGTTCGAGCAACTCCTGCGGAATCTCAGAACCCGTATCAGGTTCAGTGAAAGTTTCCTGATCACCATCAGGCAACAAGTCGTCATCCTTGAGATCGGGCAGCGGGGTTTCATCTGTTTCCTGCTGAGTGTTTTCATCTGCACCAGGAACGGCGGCATCCTGATTCGTCAACGACACACGCATGGACGCCAGATCTTCACGTTCATCCGCAGTCAGGTCACATTGTTCAAGCTGCTCAATGACTTCGATGGCTTTTGCCGGGTCATCGGACTGCATCTGATCTCCAAGTCGGGACCAGAGATCGCCCATGTGGATTTTGGCAGACGTATCCTCGTAGTCCATGAGTGGGGCGGGACTCGGAACGTCGTCCAGACTTATGACGGCGAGACGTTGCCAGGGACCATCCTCTGCCTGAGAAATCAGAGATCGATCGGAAATCTTTCCAGACTCCCTCAGCACGTCCAATTGTGCCCTTGAATACGGACCTTTAACTCCGGTCTTCACTTTGACCCAGTAGGGCATTGGTCAGCTTTCATTGATCCGGCTGTAACTCTGTGACCAATCGAATCGTCATCCAACCGACACGCCATTGCTCTGCAATCAGAATCACTTCTCCGAAGGTTCGTTCTCAACAGGATAGCTTTGACATTGGCTGGACTGAAACCTGAGCGAAGCCAGCATCACCCTGACGCTCTACTTCCCCTCAAGGTCGACTGACTACAGCCATGTGGGCCAGTCACCAGCCGCTCAGTCACACTACAAGAGTGGGGTTAATTCGATGCGGCGGTCGACAGATCGAAAGGGGCATCGTTCTTGAGCCACACTCCCACACGTCGGGCTGAAGGCAGGGGGAGGAAACTTCTCCGAGTTTCGTGTGCGTTGGCCGCGGGTTGTATGTGACTGGGATCGGACGATTCTACCGGAGTGTCCTTGGTGATTGAGGAACTCCAGTTAGTCACGTGTTCAACTGATTGCGAATCATCGTTTTCTGGGGTGAGCTGCAATACTTCATGGGCTTCCGCGAGTAATTCTTCAGGGTTCGCTTCGAATGGAGGCATCTCTTCGAATGATCCCTGGAATGGGATGGCCACTGCATTCCTGGGCCGGTTCAGGAACGTGGCCGGCGTCTCTTCACCCGGCTGAAACTTCACGGTATTAGGGAGCAGGCCAGCGACTGTTGCCTGGCGGACCGCTCCGTCGCGATCTTCTTCCTGCCCGGCGGCACGTGCTCGTTCCATGTGCTGATCGACGCGTTTGCGAAGCGAGTTGGCATTGTTATTGCTTGAGATCAGCTCGGCTGGTTCAGCAAACGGATTTGATGACTTGCCTGATGCCGGTGGACTCGGCGGGGTGAACTGAATTTGCAGGCGTTCGATATCCTCCATGACAATTTCAGGGCGTTCGGCGAAGAGCGAATACGTTGCATTAAGATCGTGAGCCTCTTCGACAAGCTGCTTTGCGGAACCAAGCAGCTGTTGCGTCTTCGCGTGTTTCTCGTTTTGCGAGGCCAGAGCTGCGGTTGTTGGATCGGCAGGTGCCTGGAAAGGATTGATACCCGGCAGAGTGTCCAATTTCGCCTGAGAGCTTTCTGTCAGCGTCATTGTTCCGGAAATGAAGTCGATGTCTCGAAGGACCACCTGCGGTGTATCTGAAAACACGTCGAATGTGACATTCAGATTTTTCGCTCGAATTGCGGCGGCTCTCGCATCATCAAAACGACCGTCTCGCATCAGTTGACGGCATTCAGCAAGAAGCTGTTTAGCGAGTTCATCGTCGGAGATATTGGTAGTCTGATCTGTTGGTGCGGACTGTGGCTGGTCGAGGATTTCCAAGACTCGGCCAAGAGATGCTGCCGAAGCAGTGGCTTGTTCCGGTGTCGCCGAGAAGTCTGTGGGATACGAAAATGGACTAGCTGGAGCCTTTGACTGACCGCTGTCGCCTGACTGAATCAGCGTCTCTATCGGTCGCGGAGACTGCTGCTGGAGACGGCGACTTGTGGAAAGAACTTGAACTGGCGTTTCGTCAAACAGGCTCCGGACATTGTCTACCTGGCTGGCGGGCAGTGCCTTTTCATTAGCAGACTCCAGACGGTTGGATTCCACATCTTCTTTTGCAGCAGCCAGAGTGGCGGCCGGGGCCAAGTGAAGATTGACGGGCTCTTCTTCCTGCCAGCCGGCACGTGCTCGATCCATGTGCTGTTCGACGCGTTTGCAAAGTTGGCTTGCTTCACCGGTCGAGCCCGCGGCGGTTGGCCGAGGCTTCGAATCGTTGAATCCCGTCTGAGCGATTGTCGGTTTTAATGAGTTGCTCGTCGTGGCGGCTGCTCGTGTGACGAGTTCGTTGGATGGTTTTGGCTGAGCTGGAGATGCCGGCTGTCTTCCAGCAACGGCCGCGAGGTTCAGTTGACGTGGCGGCTGAGTCGACCCCTTATCAAGCTCTGAGAGCAACTGAGTCGGATTCAGCTCGTTCGTTGCCCACTGAACCGGGAAGCGGTTGGCCTGCAAAGCCAGTCGCTTCGCTGAGGCAGTATTGCCCTGGCGAGATTCCGCCTTTGCCTGCTGCATCAGACGGCGAGCCGTTTGCTGATACGCAGTGGAAGAGCTGGAAGTGGTCCGCCCTGTCTGAGCAGTCACTGACTTGCCTGTGACATAGGGGAACTGCCACCAAACAGTGCCTGCAACAGCAGCGGCAATGAAGAATCCGGTAAATTTACGCAATGTAAGATTCTCCAGGGACCGGTCGGCGAAAAATGATTTGGATCAGGGATGCCTGTCGGAGTGCAGTTGCTTGTGAAGACAGGATGAGTACCTGTAACAAAGAAATGAACTTGCAAGATAATTGCGAGCAAACCGTTGTGAGGTGGACACTCAAAGCGGGTTTGGTTTCCGCTCTTCGATCAGTCACCAGTTATGAGTTCCAGTTTTTCGAGAGGTCACAAACGCTGCCGACTTAACTCAGGCAGGCGGCGGGACTGAATAAGCGACACTACCGGATTTATCGTCACAATCGAAACTGAAAATCGACTGTGGGCAGATTGACCATCCCGGACGACGTAGCCTTTAGAATCCCTACACTGAACTTAACCGGTATAAGCCGCAAAATTTAACACTTGAACGGATAGGAAAAGGTAAGACACATCGAATCGCAGCGATGAATGAGATCAAACCTTACTTGGATGGTGATGATCCGCTCGATCAGTTAATGCGGCACGGGTAACAGACGGGCATGCTGACGCCAGGTACCATCGGCTGAGCTGAAACGTCCCGAACGAAGCATCACGACTCTCAGCTCTCAAACAAAAAACGGGCACCCGAATATCCCGGATGCCCGTTTCGATTTCACGACTGCCTGTCGATCATCAGTTACTTCTTGGCCTTCTTCTTGACTTCAAAGCCTTTGTCAAAGGCAGTGTCAGCAAACACAAGTGCGAGTTGATCGTCACCCTTCGCAGCTTCGACTTTGCCTTGGCACTTACCGCAGCAGAAGGCCACAGAGACGCCACTGACCTTGACCGTCTTGGTTGAGTCCAGGTCACCACCCGATAGCGGGCATTTGACCTGTTTGGCCTGGCTCGTCTGGAAGAGCTGATGGTTAGCCTTCGTCGCA
>JABMPE010000424.1 GCA_013203845.1 Rhodopirellula sp.
GCGTAGTTCGTACTTTCCGTCGTTGCGCGAGTACGCTCACTTCTTCGGAATGAATGGCGAACGAATCAAAAAGGCAAAGAAGGACGTGCTGATTCTCGCTCCGGGACCGATCAACCGTGGAGTTGAGTTAACGCCGGATGTTGCCGACGGCCCACACTCAGTGATTCTCGACCAGGTAACAAACGGGCTGCTTGTGAGGATGGCTGTGCTGTATCTACTTCAGAAACGACGTGAGCAGGAAGCCAGCGGGGAGGTGAGCCAGTGACGACCACTCTGATTCGCGGTGGAAGAATTATCGATCCGAGCCAGGACATTGACCGCGTCGGCAATCTGCTGATTCGGGAACGCCGGATTGTCGGTATCGATAAGGGAGCGGCGGTTGCCGATAAGGTCATTGAAGCTGCGGGAAAGATCGTCTGCCCAGGGCTGATCGATATTCGAGTTGCTCTGCGCGAGCCTGGCAACGAAGAAGACGAGACAACCGCATCCGGAACCGCGGCCGCGCTGGCCGGAGGCTTCACCAGTATCGCCTGCGCTCCGGATACGCAGCCGGCTCTCGATAATCGCGGCGCGGCCGAGTTTGTGTTTTTGATGGCGGCCCGCGCTGGAAACTGCAATGTCTTTCCTCTCGGAGCGATCACTAAAGGGAATCAGGGCGCCGAGCTGGCCGAAATCGGGCAGCTCGTCGAAGGGGGAGCGGTTGCTCTGTCAGACGGAAAGCGACCGATTGCCAATGCCGAGATCATGTGGCGAGCACTCGAGTACGCTCGCATGTTCGACTGTGCGGTCTTCAACACGCCTCAGGTTCCCGAGCTGGTCGCCAGCGGCGTCATGCACGAAGGTTACTACTCGACACTGCTCGGTCTGCCGGGAATTCCGTCGGCTGCGGAAAACATCATGGTCAGCCGCGACATCGCCCTGGCGGCTCGCACCAACGGAAAACTGCACCTGAACTGTGTCTCGACTTCGGTCAGTGTCGACCTGATCCGCCGCGCGAGAGACCGTGGTGTTCAGGTTTCATGCGATGTCACGCCGCATCATCTTACGCTGACCGACGCGGAGCTGCAGTCGTTCGGTTCGTGCTACAAAGTGAACCCGCCGCTGCGTCCACAGTCGCACATTGATGCACTCATCGCGGGCCTGCAGGACGGAACGATCGAGGTGATCAGTTCCGATCATCAGCCCTGGGCCGCCGAAAAGAAGGCCCGCGAGATTGACCTCGTTCCGTTTGGAATCGTCGGGCTGGAGACGCTGCTGCCGATCTGTATTCAGTCGCTGATCGAACCAGGGCATCTCACCTGGTCGCAGTTGCTTTCAAAACTGACGACCGGTCCGGCCAAACTGCTCAGGATTGAAAAAGGTACGCTTGCTGACGGCGCTGATGCGGACATCACGATCATCGATCCCGATGTCGAATGGACGATCGATCCGACGCAGTTCAGATCAAAAAGTCGCAATACACCATTCGCTGGCCGAAAGGTTACAGGCCGAGCGGACGCTGTTCTGGTCAACGGCGAAGTTCGCTACCAGGCTCCTGTCGTCTGATTCGCGACGCACTGATTCCGGCAGATGCATGGTTTCTCGTCGAAGCTGGCATTCGCCCGGCGCGATACTTCTTTGCATCGGATTAACGCTTTCCACACAAATACAGAAGAGCTTCCCGCCTGACGAATTCTCATCTCAGGCCAGCGATTGACCGCCAGGCTGCATGGAAGGCGACCGGAAGTGACTCGCAACGAAGCGTTGAAGCTGACGTTAATTCTTGGTCTGGTCATGATGGCGAATCGGTCAACGAATGGTGCTGAGCGCTTTCTACTCGGCCCACCCGACGACGGCGAGCCAGTGTGCTCGATACTTGTGCCCGCCGGCTGGTTTCCAGAAGCGATATCGGGCGAGTCGGACCTGAAATACCGGTTCATTTTTGAACCAGTTAAAGGGCGAAGCCCAACGATCATCCTGGATATCGATGAGAGTGCTGACCTGGACGCCCTCCAGAGTTCGTGGAAGTCGAGTCTGAAACCGATTCGCTTGCTGGAACATGCCGGGCCGGGCCGTGAGTACTTCGACCCGGACCGGAAGCTGGCATGGAGTTTCGATGCGTCTGAATATGCCACGTCTGTCACAGTCAGTATTGTGAAGAATCGGCTGTACCGATTTCGATTCGTTGACAACCGGAAGATGTCGGTAGCGTTCAGGACGACCATTCAACAAATTATCGACAGCTGCGATTTCAAGGCGAAGCTTGTGCCGCCTCCGCCTGCTCCGCGTGAGGAACTCGCCCGGAGATTTGCGAATGTCGAGTCAATTCCCTTCGAGTTAAATTACCAGGATCTGATCGGCGTCACCGGCCTGGAGTGGAAACTTGGCATTGTCGTGGGCGTCGTCCTCTTGAGTCTGGCGGGACTCGAACGTTTTTTACGAGCTAGAAAAGATGCTCAGCGAATCGCCGACGCCGAAGCGGCCATCGAAGCGCGGGAAGCAGTCGAACGCAGCGGCGGAATACTTCAGCAATCTCTGCTTGAGCCGGAAGGGCCTCCGCGTCCCAAAGCATCGAGTCGCCGCCGAAAGAAAGTGCCGAGTTAAAACAGAACTCAGGACGGATCCTTGCACCAGGGTGTTGGCTGAGTTCAAGCAGCGAGTTTTTTCAGGACCGCGATGCCAGGTCGCAGAACAGAAATGGATCATCGCGACGCTGTTCGCCAGCGGTGATTTCGATTGGCTCGCGAAAATCCGGAGAGTCAAAGACGAACGTGTGAAACTCGCCGTTCTCTCCGCACGGATCGACACCGGCGGGCAGGTCGTTAAAGAAATCGCTTGTCAGGTCTCGACCGCAGAATGACTCCGGCAGCTTCCGGGTATCGATGCAGCAGGTCTTCGCCTTGAAGCCTTTGGTGACAAACTCAGCGGCGAGTTCTGTGGTGTCCAGGCCCCAGATCGGGAACAGGCATTTCATGTCGAGCTGGCGAAGCATCTTTTCCCGGTAGTCGCGAATGTCTTCCAGGAAGAGGTCTCCAAACGCCATTGTTGTGACGCCGCATTCTCGAAACGGCCCGATCGATTTCAGCATGGCTGCCTCGTATTCGGCGTTGCCGGCTCCCTGGTGAATCCAGACTTCTTCCAACGGCAGTTCGACGACCTCAGCCTGTCGTAACAGTAAATTTCGACGCACGCCGTGCATCGAGATTCGGTCAAAATCGCGAGTCAATGTTGTGAGGAGGCACACCACTTCATAGCGACTGTCGGCGAGCAGCGAGTTGAGCGCCAATGCGCTGTCCTTGCCGCCGCTCCAGCCAAGAATAATCGGAATCGTCATCAGTTTTCGGCTCCACCGACTAATGATGAACCGGTCGGCGATTCTCCGTCAGGCCACGGTCCGTCGGTCGTCAGCGGCGTTTTGTCTTTCGGGCATTGCCCGGCATTGGGACGCGAGTTGATCTGATCCGGCGGCGGCACGGGGTACCAGGTTTGACATGTCGAGCAGTACAGGCCCGGCATGAGTGTTCGCTCACCAGTTGCAGGATTCACCGCGGGAACCGGCGTGATGATTTCATGAACGACCGGCTGTTTCGTTTTTGTATCGACGTAGACCATTCGGTTCACTGATTGCTGTTCGGCGTTGTCCGCGCCGCATCCGGCCAGACCAATGACTGCAAGGACGCCAGCAATTATCAAAATGTGAGTAGGCATTTTTATCTTTCACAATGCTCGGTCATGACGAGCCTGCCCGCTACCACTCGTCTGGAGAGAGTCGCAGGGGCGTCAATGCCTCCGCTTTGCTCACGAGAGGAATAACGGCGCAAGCAAGGTTTCATCTTTGGAGAATGCGTCGCGCAAACTGATCGTCGTTACTCGCGATCGTAAAGTTCGTCCTGGAGCGTCGGATCGCTGAGGTTTCCGTTGCTGATAACGCCCAGTCGGTGCTGTTCCATCAGATCGACCTGTTGTTGCGACAGGTAACTCACGCCAGGGATCTGGACCTGAAAATGTCTCGGTCGTGATTCCACATGCCCATCCAGAAACGCCACGTTTGCCGATTCACTATGTCGAAAATGGACATCCGGGAAATTGCTGCTGGGAGGAGAAAGCAGCCACGTCTCTTCAAAGCTGAAGGCTGGCGGTGAAAACGAAGTCAGTCGGACCTGAGCGCTGTCGGCAAAGACAACCGTCTGCGTCAACTGCTGGACGTCGGCCAGTCGCCGAGTCGCTGGCTGGCTGTGATCTGTTGCCGCGTACGTTGGTGGCAGGTACTGAACACCGGCTTCACGAGACAGGTAATAGCCGTTGAACGCAAATCCGGATGCGGGTTTCCCGTACTTGATGTTCTCCATCTGGGAAGGTCCGAAGTTCGGACATTGAAACGCCGTGTAGCTTGCCTCCATGTAAGGAGCCAGCGGCCCGAGGGCGTAGTCGAGCTGCAGATCGGGATTCGGTTCGTCGTAGTTGACCTTCCCGAACCAGAATTGCGCCGCTCCCTGCGCTCCGCCGAAAGTCTTGAGGTAGTTCAGCCGCGCCGTGTCCTCGATGACGTAGGGCATCAGCATTTCGTTGTACGTGTCGGCGTAGTTGTGCAGAGCCAGCGTCAGC
>JABMPE010000425.1 GCA_013203845.1 Rhodopirellula sp.
GTACATCGCCATTACAAAAACACCAGCACACGAAACCACGCCGACTTTTCGCCGAAATGTCAGACTCGTCCATTTGAATTTTCCTTTATGTCGAACAGCCTCGATCCGTATCGGCTTCCGTATTGCCAACACCATGAAGAATGTCGGTCCGAATACTGCGGCGGAAAGGGCAAGCATTGGAGACAATGATTCACCGTTTATCAGTATCGCTGCAATCCCGTAGCTCGTCAGGCAGAGCCAGAGAGCTGCGAAGAGGACAACCAGTTTCCGGCACAGGGCAACGCGGCCAGCATCGTACGGCACGCTGACCGTCTGATTCGCATCTGTCGCGTCGCCGCCGGCCATTTTTGCCAGTGCGTGAATTCTCTCATCAAGCGACGGATGTGTCGCGGTGCTGTGGACGATGGCCGTCAATAATCCGGATTTGCCGAGCACATGTCTGGCGTGGATTCGGCGTAACCCTCGCGCCACGGCATCCGGCGAAGCAGCAAGAGCCGCGCGACGATCGCAGTCGTATTCGAACCAGCGGCTGATCAGTCGGAAACTTCCGGCTCTAACTGCTGAGCCAGCCACGATTCCAAAAGCTCCGCCACTGAGAAATGACAACACCACGACAGTAACCATCATCAGTGGATAGACCGCAACGTATATCCAGATCGATCGATTGGCGATGTGGCCCAGTTCGTGTCCAATGACGCCGTCCTGTTCGTCTTCGCGCAGTTGAGAAAGGATCGTGTCGTACAGCACGATTGAGTGAGGAGCCAGACCACCGACAAACGCTGCCGACGAGTCTCCGGCATGGTGCATGGCCCGCTGGGTACGAACGGTCGGTGTAGCAACTCCAATCCGTTTTGCCAGACGATCGATGCGAGCAAGCATTTCCGGGCTGTCACATTCTGGCAGGGCATCCTCTCCGACATAGGTAAGATTCGGAGGCCTCATGGTTCCTCGAATAACGAAGAACATGAAGAACCCGATAAAGACCCACCAGAACAGCCCAGGTGGATTGCCAACTTCGAACCGAATCATAGCCGCAGCGGCAATCACCGGGATGGACCACAGCGAGGTCACAAACGCAGCGACGGCCAGCAATCGCCGCCACGTTCCATTGGCTTCGCGCTTCTGCCGAAGTCCCCAGCGAATGCAAAGCACGAAACACACGACGATGAAAAACGCCACGAGCCCAGCAAGAATTCCGGGCTCGTGAGAGAGATCGACTCCTTCCGCGAAGAAATCCAGGTCAAGGTCGCCAAAGGGAAAAACTTCAATCCATTCCTCAGACATCACCGACAGCATCATTTGTGATGCAGCTTCTGAGTCGGCGAGGCCCGCTTCGATGTCGCCAGTTTTTACACGAATCCGACCGCGAACATACAGAGCCTGCCAGTAGGCAGGATGCCGTTCGCAAACAGCAGTCAGCATGCTCACGGCTTCGTCGGCGTGTCCCTGATCGCTGAGAATCGCCGCCAGAATTGTCTCAACGTCGACTGACTCACGCTGAGTCAGAATTTCGCGGCAGAGAGCTTCCGCCTGATGACGGTCTTCTTCATCGCCGCCCAGCAGTTCGATGAGCTGGGGTAGTTCGGGAAAGTCACGATCGTACAACATCAGGGCCGTCGCCAGCCCTTGCGGCGTCTAGTATTCTGAATATTCGTCGTAGACCGCCTCATCGCGGTTCTGTGCTGATTGGTTAGCGGTCTGGGCCAGGCATGTGTCATCACCGGAAACGGCGACGATGGCCACCACGCATACAAGTGAGTTCAAGAGATATCGAGACAATGCAAAGCCCACCGTGTCTGGATGTCGACGGAATCAGGGCACGAATCGCACTACTTCGTCAATGACTTCAGAAACGCGTCATAGCGAGATTGGACGTCAGCGACCGACGGTTTGCCTTTTTCAACGATCACCCGGTACTTCATTTCAAGTGGCGTGTCGGGTTTCAGCGTCGTCTTGAAGAACGTTCCAAAGCGACCGTAAGGACGCTCGGAGAACAACGATGGCTTTGGCAGATTTGGATTGTCGAAGTACTCGACGGTGTATCGTTGCTTGTCGAGTTCGTAAGACAGCGAGAACCATCCGAGATTGATGTGAGCGGGTGGGTCGCCTTTGTCGCCCACCTGAATGGCTGCCTCTCCCTGAGGAAATGCGGCCGGTCGGAGAAACGTTCCGCCGTTCGAGTCGGCCACCGGCTGATCCGCTCGGAACTGAAAACCCGCGTGCTGACGATCGCCGTCCAGCGTGATGTCGCCGCGGCGACTTTCCAGTTTTGTGGACCAGTCGATCTGCCATCCGCCAGTTGTTGCTTCTTTGCTGACGGACACGGTTCGCCACTCGACGATGACAGGTTTGCCTGCGGCATCATTCCAGTGAATCTCGGCGGTCATGCTGCCGTGATCTGCATCGGCAGACATATCCACGAACTTCACATGGCGAAGATGGGCTCCCTTCGTGCAGTGCCAGAAGTCGAGCGACGTCCCTTCGAAGCCGGTCTTGTTCCAGCCAACGTAAAGGCCTCGATGGTGCGTGTACTTCCCATGCGGTCCCTTCGTGATGATCGTCTTCGAACCTGGACCATAAACGTGGTGATAGACCTTGTAGGTTTCGTGAGCTCGCGTCTCCGTGGACGTGTCGTACGCGTACATGTACCGAATGACCGGCTGGTCTCCGATATACAAATCTGCCGTCCCGGCTTGCTCATCATTCTTCCAGTGAAAGCCGTCATTGGCTTCCGCCGTCGCTGAGGTGAACAACGTAGAGAAAGCCGTCATCAACAGAGGCAGAGTCAGCAGGGAACGGAGCGACAACATGGATGATTCCTTGTAAATGTTTGAGAGTCGGCGTCAGGAAGTTTCGAAAGAGCACGTAGGTTGTGACAAGCACCGCGCAGGCACAACAGAACGCCAACGCAGAATGTTGTGCCTGCGCTCCACTTGTCACAACCTACCTCAATACCAACCTACCTTGCTGCCAACCTACCTTGCGTTTCGCTGGCGATAATATTTCAAGCCGGGCAGAAAGAAGCTCAGCCCGGCGACGACTCCATACAGCGAGATGCTGAAGTCGGGCAGGCTGGTTTGAGGAATCACGGCCATCAGCCCGCCCGTTACAAACAGAGCTGCGGCCTGAATATAGAAACGTCCATTGAGCAGGCTCGCTTTAACCAGAAACACCATCCCGCTGACCAGGCCGATGACTGGCGAGAGTTGCAGTACGCGGAGTCCCATCTGCCACTCGACGAAGTACAGCAGCGTGCTGACGATCATGCTGCCGGCCCAGACGTGAACGATCTGCCGTTCGACAAAAGTTACCGGCCCGGCTCGACGACGCAGGTTGTAAAAAATGGCCGCCCAGATCCCGAGGCCCACACACCAGATGCTCATGTATGGCCAGCGTGATGACGTGCCCGCCGCTGTGTCTCGCCACTGCAGGAAATTCGTCAGCAGACAGAGTACCAGGACGACCACGCTGTGCAGCATCCAGAGAATGCCCCAGTTCTCAAGCAATGCCGCATGATGCGTTTCCCGAAATGCTCGGCTGAGCACGTCCGTGAACTGCGACGACCTCGCAGAAATCGGCTCGTGGTTGAGCCATGCTTCGAGATCATCCGCCAGAGCTGTCGCGTCTCGATATCGCAGATCTGTCGGCTTCTGCAGACACTTCATCGCGATCATCTCAAGGTCGGCATCGGCTCCGGGATTGAGCATTCGCGGCGGGACAGGATCCTGTTCCAGCACCATCAGAATCGTGTCAACCGGACTGGCCGCCTGAAACGGCGGACGCCCCGTCAGCATCGCGTACAGAATCGCTCCCAGACTGTAGACGTCGGATGCTTCGCCGATCTGGCCTCGTTGTCCTGCCGCCTGTTCGGGAGCCATGTAACTCGGCGTGCCGATGATCGCTCCGGAATTCGTCAGCGTTTCGAAGTCTGCCGCCGCGGTTCCTTCAGCACTTTGAGTCTGGCCGATCGGCTGGATTCTTTTGGCCAGTCCAAAGTCGGTGACGAATGGTCGACCGTCTTCATCAGTGAGAATGTTCGATGGCTTGAGGTCTCGATGCAGCACCCCGTTACGGTGAGCTTCGGCGATGGCTCGACAAACGGGAATCAACAGTTGGGCGGCTTTACGAGAGGGCAGGGGGCCGTCAGCAATCATTCGGCTGAGCGTTGTCCCTTCGACATACTGCATGCTGAAGTAGGGCTGCCCGCGATATTCCCCGACTTCATAAACCTGAACAATGTTCGGATGATTGAGCCTTGCCGCAGCTTCAGCTTCCGCACGAAAGCGAGCGAAGTCTTCCGGAGACGCCAGCGTCCCACGCAGGATCATTTTGAGAGCGACCTGCCGATCAAGACTCAACTGCCGAGCTCGATAGACGACTCCCATCCCACCGCGACCGATCTCGGCAGACGGCTCGTAATCGTCAAACGGTTCAGGCAGAGGAACATCGCCGCGCGTTGCTGTCTGCGGTCCGGAAGTCGTGCGCCCGGCACCGTTCGCCAACTCATCCTCAAGTCCGGAGAAACTCGCAAAGTCTTCAGCGAGAATCATCGTTGCCCAGAGTTCCCGCAACTCCAGTTCAAGGTCTGAGTTCTCACGAATCACTGCTTCCAGATCCGGCTGTTTGCCGTCTCGCGACTCATTCGCAAGCTGCTCAAGCAGTTCGGCAAGCCGCGCGTCGCGATCACTCATTCCGATAAGGTCCCGTGTGTGAAAGCTGTTCGCTCTGGTGCAACACTCGGCACCTATTCTGCTAATGCCGCGTGATGGCCGGGGATACCCAAGGCGATTCGGTACAGGCCGCTGCCGGCGGTGATGTAGAGAGTCTTCTGCTGGTCGTTGCGACCGAAGACGCAATTTGTCGGCGGCACCGGCGTCTGGATGTAGGCCAGTTCGTGGCCGAACCTGTCGAACACAACGATGCCAAAGCGGCTGCTTGAACGGACCGCGGCGTAGATGTGGCCTTCCCGGTCGACGGTCATGCCGTCCACACCGGTTTCGCTGCCGAAGTTGTGCAGGACGGTTTTCGCTCCGAGCGAGCCGTCATCGTTCACGACGAACGCGTTGAGCGTCATGCGGCCCGGAGTGGCCGGTTCTTTGTCGAGGTCCGCCGTTGCACTGCCGTTGTCCGTTTCCGCGACGTAGAGCGTTTTCTGGTCGGGAGACAGCATGACTCCGTTGGGCTTGTCAACGGCTTGAGTGGCAATTTGAAGTGTGCCATCCGGATCGAGGCGGAACAGGTTGAAGCGGTCGAGTTCCCGTTTCTCGGGGCCGACGTATTTCGGATCGCTGAAGTAGACTCGCCCTTTGCGGTCAATGACCAGATCGTTAGGCGAGTTGAACCGCTTGCCTTCGAACTTCGAAACGATCGGCGTGACAGAGCCATCCGGCAGAAATTCAACGAGTGCTCGATGTCCGCCCAGTGGCGACGCGCAGCAGCCGATCAGTTTTCCGTCACGAGTAAACATCAGCCCGTTGCCCATCCCGCTGTCGGGACAGTGAACCGTGATCTTCTTTGTCTTCGGATCAAACTTCATGACGCGAGCCGGGCCTGAATCGAATGGCTGTGCGAAATCACTGAAGTAAATGCAGCCGTCCGGCCCGGCAGCCGCGCCCTCGGTGAAGCCTCCGTCTTCCCACAAAGTCTCCAGCGTCGCTCCCGCAGAAACGATGCGCGAATCGCCTGAAACCGTCAGGTCGGCCGCTCGACCACTGGGAAATGAAGCGGTCATCAATGTTCCAATTGTCAAAGCAGTGATCAGTCGAGTCATGTCAGGAACCCTCGGAATTGCTGGTGGTTTGTCCGGCTGAAGTTTCTGCTTCCGAACCCTTCCGCGCCAACCGATCAGCCACGATTGTGTCGAGGAATAGCTGGCTCGCATGGAACATCAGCATCGGAAAGACGGCAAACGGAACAGGCAAACCGTCGACGACGCTGGAGCCGCCGAAGATTTCCGGGTCTGTGGCCAGGTACACGCCAATGGGAAGGGTCTTCTGACTCCCGGAGAACGCCGCTCCGATACGTTCGGGCCTGGCGAAACCCAGCAGGCCGCCGCCAAACCATGCCACAGCCAGCGCCACAAGATGCAACGCGATGCAACAGGCCCAGACCAGAACGACTGCGGTCAGTTGGGTGCCAATGTTCGCCTTCTGAAACTGAACTCCGCCGCCGAGCGCACTCAAAAAGACGAGCGACAGAATGCACGACTGTGCGACGACTCCGATGGGCGTTTTATTTCTCGTTGCAAAGTCGGCAGCCTTTCGTGGAATCCGTAGAGCCTGTCCGAGCAGTGTTGGCAGCAGGACCACCAGCACCAGTCGTTCCGTCAGGTCGCCAGCATCCAGACTGGCGGACTGCGATGTTCCCAGGTTCAGCCAGAACGGAGTCAGCGCAAAGCACGCCGCGTTTGTCACCAGTGTGGTAAGCAGCGAAACGGCGTCGTTGCCGCCAGCCTTCCGCGTCCACACTGAAGCCGCGGCCAGTGTGCAGGGAGTTGAAACCGCAATCATCAGACCGATACGAAAGTCAGGCGTCATCTGAAATCGAATCAGAAACAGGCCAAGCATCGGAAGCAGACCGAAGTTGACCAGACACGCCCAGACCACGGGAGCTGGCGCCCGGAACGACGATTTCAACTGCTGACTGTTCAGGCTGAACGCCATCAACACAAGTACGAAGGCAGTCAGAGGCTTTGTCGGGACGAGCGACTTGAAGCTCGCAACAGTTTCAGGAGAGCTTTGCGAGCCGATCACCAAGCCTGACGTGATCATCGTCAGCAGAGCAATCAGAAACCAGCGATGTTTCGCATACTGAAGCATGGACAATTTACACTTCTAATCACGAAGGACCACGGAAGGCACGGAATTACACGGAAGATTTGTGTGAATTGATTTCCATGTAATTCAGTGTCTTTCGTGGTTGATTAATTCTCAGGCTTTTGAAGATGTTGAACCCAGGCGGGGGGAAGGTTCGGGAAGATCCAGTCTCGACGGATCCTGTGTTTCGAACAGTAGTCACCCATTGTTTTGTCGATTGATTTCAGCCTTGCTCGTTCTGACCTGACACCAACGCGTGTTCTGAGTGATCTCACAAACTGATACTCGAAGTAAGAAAGTATTCCGCCAGGCAGCAGATGTTTGAAGTAATGCTCGAAGATGTCGTCGACCAGGTCGGCGGGAAAGTTATTCAGCGGCAGACCCGAGATGACAAAATCGTACGGGCCATCAGTCGAGAATTCCTGAAGCGGCGCGACGTGGACAGTTGACTGCTTTGCAACTCGGTTCCAGGTGGAGTCACGCTCGAAACGCTGCTGCAGATGTTCGGCGAAGGCTTCGTTGAGTTCGACGAGATCGAAGCGGTCGCCTTCACGAATGTATTTCACAATCGTGCCGGTCACTGCGCCGGTGCCAGGTCCGATTTCCAGAACTCGGACAGGCGGGGCATCAGCCGGTCGGGCTCGTAAGTAGCGAGTCATCGACCGGGCGAGAAAGCGGCTGCTGGGAGCAATCGCTCCTGTCGTTTCGAAGCGCTGGCGAAACTGGCCGAAGAACGTGGCGTACTCTTTGAGTGAAGTCATGAACCAGGCAGAAACTCAAGAGGGCAGGGCGGGGAAGCGATCAAACAGACGCTGGCCGGTCACCCGCAGCGTTCCCGAGCTGCGTCAGCAGCCTGCCGCACAATATCGACTCCCACCAGGTCACTCCAGGCAGTGATCAATTCCTGAAACACGGAGCCGGGCCGGCCAATGCCAATTGGGCGGTCGTTGAACTTCGTGACCGGAAGCAGGCAATAGGTTGTGGAGGACGTCATCGCTTCGTCAGCTTTTTCAAGGTCTTCAAAGGTGAGCACTGACTCCTGCCAGTTGAAGCCGAGGTCCGCAGCCAGCTCGCGCAGAACCAGCTGGCTGATACCGCCCAGCACGAAGTCCGCTGGCGGCGTGCGGATAGTTCGATCGTTCACAATAAAAAAGTTGCCGGCGCTGGTTTCAGTGACATGTCCCTCTGCTGTCGCCAGCAGAGCGGTCGCGGTGGAAAATCGGTGTCGTGCTTCCTGGTCGGCTCGGAACCAGTGCAGCCGGTTGCGATGCTTGGCCTGCGGGGGCACCGACTTATTCGGCAGAGGAAGTACATCGACCGACGCCAGATGCTGACCAGTCGTGTGCTTTTCGGTCCACAGTTCAAAAGGCAATGGAAAACTGTGAACACAGACGGTGCCCTGAGAAGCCGCATTGCGACCAGTGGCCCCCAGGTAAGTCAGATTCTGACCAGCGGACACGAAGATGATGATGCCCAGGTCGTGGTTCGCAGGTACCAGGGTTGTGTTGTGCTTGACGATGGCTGAAACCGCGTCTTCTAAATCCAGCCGATTCAATCCTGTCGGGAATCCACACAACTCCACGGAACGAACCAGTCGGTCCAGATGATCGCTCAGGCGAAACGGCTCGTGCTGGAACGTGCGGATCATCTCGGTCACAGACGCTCCGGCAACGATGGCAAGATCTGTCACCGGAATGGCCGCCTGAGAAAATGGAACCAGTTGACCGTTCAGAAATGCAATCGGTTCAGTCATCGGTTCTCGCAGGCGAACTGTGGTTTGAATTCGTGAAGATGCGTCAGGATCGACAAACGTCGCGACAGAGTGGTCGAGTGACTTCGAAAATCCACGCCGATATACTCCCGCACCTTGCGAATCACGACAAGGATGGACTTTCCGTAGGCCATAACGTGGCGGTCGGGTCAGCACTCGCCATTCAGGCAGAACGAGAGCGATGATCACACACCGAACGCTGAGTCAGTTTGCAGGCTCAGGATAGTAACGCTGCGAGAGACATGATCCCGCAGCTTCTGGTTCGACGCTTTGTATAACGATGCTTTGTGGACAGATAAGGAAGGAACGAACTGAGATGGCACTGACGATTACACCTGGAACGACCCAAATCGGCTGGATCGGCACCGGAGTGATGGGCTCCAGCATGTGCGGACACCTGATTGACGCCGGATTTTCGGCAACAGTCTACTCACGGACGAAATCCAAAGCAGACGCACTGGTCGCCAAAGGCGCCACATGGGTCGATTCTCCCAAAGCGGTCGCCGAGGCGTCGGACGTGATCTTCGGAATCGTCGGTTTCCCCACGGACGTTCGCGAAGTCTTTCTGGGCGAGGCCGGAGCACTGGCTGGTTCCAAACAAGGTAACGTTCTCGTTGATATGACGACCAGCGAGCCATCGCTGGCCGTTGAAATCTACGAAGCCGCCAAAGCCAGGGGCGTGGCGAGTGTCGATGCTCCCGTTTCCGGCGGAGACGTCGGAGCCAAAAATGCCGCGCTTTCGATCATGATTGGTGGCGACAAAGAAACCGTTGAGGCTCTCCAGTCATGCTGGAATGCGATGGGGAAAACGGTCGTGCATCAGGGCGGGGCCGGAGCCGGTCAACACACAAAAATGGTGAATCAAACGCTGATCGCCACGAACATGATCGGAGTCTGTGAAGCTTTGCTTTACGGCTACAAGGCGGGCCTTGACCTGCCAACGGTGCTGCAGTCAGTCGGCTCCGGAGCAGCCGGAAGCTGGTCGCTGTCCAATCTGGGACCGCGGATCATGGATAACAATTTCGACCCCGGCTTTTTTGTTGAACACTTCATCAAAGACATGGGCATCGCGCTGTCCGAAGCGAAGAACATGGGTTTGTGTCTGCCGGGCCTGGCGCTGGCTCATCAGCTTTATCTGGCACTGCAGGCTCAGGGACACGGTCGAGACGGCACGCACGCTCTGGAACTGGCACTGGCCAGCCTGTCCGGCATCGACTGGAACGCTCGATAAATTGACCGACACTCTGTCGGCAAGAGATTCTCACAACAGCGGCTCACACCGTCAGGTCCAGCCTGACTTTCACGAACACGAGGCAATCCGATGGCAAGACGAGGCGAACAGTTTGCAGGACTTACCGTTGCTCTGGTGACTCCCCTGAAAGATGGTCAGATTGACGAAGATGCCCTGCGAAAGCTGGTCGACTTTCAGGTCGAAGCGGGCACCGAAAGTGTCAGTCCTGTCGGCACAACCGGTGAAAGCCCGACGCTGACTCATGAAGAACACGAGCGAGTCATCAGCATCGTCTGCGAGCAGGCCGCTGGACGCGTCAACGTCATGGCCGGAACCGGTTCTAACAGCA
The DNA here is from genome assembly GCA_013203845.1 of Rhodopirellula sp. Taxonomy (GTDB): domain Bacteria; phylum Planctomycetota; class Planctomycetia; order Planctomycetales; family Planctomycetaceae; genus JABMPE01. Next base: position 10,167 of record JABMPE010000425.1, read on the forward strand.
CGGCTGAAGCAATTCGCCTGACAAAATTCGCAAAAAGTGCGGGGGCCGACGCTGCGTTACTGGTCGCCCCATACTACAACAAGCCGACGCAGGAAGGCTTCTTTCAGCACTTCAAAGCAATCTCCGAAGCCGTCGACATCCCCATCGTGCTTTACAACATCCCAGGACGAACGGCGAAAAATGTCGAAGCCGAAACCGTGGCCCGGATCGCTGAAGCCTGCCCGAACGTCGTGGCGGTGAAAGAGTCGACAGGTTCGATGGATCAGGCGTCGCAGACTCTGTCGCTGTCGGATCTGACTGTGCTGTCGGGTGACGACAGTCTGACTCTGCCACTGCTTGCGCTGGGCGGAAGCGGAGTCGTTTCTGTTGTCGGCAACATCGTTCCACAGGACGTGCTAGCTATGATTGCTGCGTGGAACGCTGGCGAAATTGCCAAAGCGCAGGAACTGCATCACAAGTTGTTTCCACTGTGCCGCGACCTGTTGGGAATCGCCACAAATCCGATCCCGATCAAAGAAGCCATGCGTGAACTGGGTCGGGACACCGGAGAAGTTCGACTTCCGATGACTCCGCTGGACGAGACTCAACGCGAAACACTGCGGCAAACCTTGAAGAACTACGGTCTGCTATAGTCGCAGTCGAACTTTGCCTGTGCTGGTCGACGGATTAACCTGGTACAGGCTGGCATCGCAGCGTCACCTGAATCAACGCTGTTCTGTCGTCAGGGGCGACGCTATTTCGATCGGTGTATTTGATTATTTGATTCGTGGGGAGCAACAGCGTGGGTTTATTCAGCAGAAATAAGAATGACGATGACGACGAAGAAGAGGAAATTGAGTACGTCCTGTTTCGTGGTGCTGCCAATGGACAGGAAGCGAATCTCGAAGAGAATGCGAAACTGGCTACCGCCGGATTGCCGCTTGCCAAGGAAATTGTGACGGATGCGCTGTCGCTGCGTGCGGAGATGTTCAAAGTTGAACCACAGGGCGAAAAAGCACTCGTCACGTTCTTCGTGGACGGCATGAAACGCCCCGGGCCTCGGTTGCCGATTCAGCGAGCCAACGCTCTCGTTCAGATTCTTAAATTGCTCAGCGGCAGCGATATCAAAGTTCGCGACAAACCACAGCGTGCCGAACTGAACGCCGAATATCGCGATCTGCCCTTTGAGCTGTCGGTAAAGACTCGTCCAGCTCCACCTGCCAAAGGTCAGAAGGCTCCTGCCGAACACCTCACTGTCGTTTTTCGAAATACAAAGAACAAACGTGCGACTCCGGAAGACATTGGAATTCCGGAAGAGATCAAGTCGAAAGTGCGTCACTACGGCAAGTCGAACTCTGGAATCATTCTGGTCGTCGGGGCTCCCGAGTCGGGTGTCACAACAACCGCCCTGTGTGCGCTGCGTTGCGTCGACTCGTATATGTACCAGTGCTATATCGTCGGCAAGATGGGCACACGTACGGTGCTGAATGTTCCGGTCTTCAAGCAGGAAGAAGGGCACTCGCTCGAACACACATTCATGCGAATTCAACGTAACGAGGGCAACCTCGTTTACATGACCGAGCTGACCGACCCGGAA
>JABMPE010000426.1 GCA_013203845.1 Rhodopirellula sp.
GCCTCGGGGCGATCGACTTCGGGCTGATTGTCGACAGTTCCGTGATCATGGTCGAAAACTGCATCATGCGGTTGTCGCATGACAATGGCCGACGCAGCCACCTGGAGATTATTCGCGAAGCGGCCATCGAAGTCCGCAAACCGACGATGTACGGTGAGCTGATCATCGCGATCGTGTATGTGCCAATCCTCGCGTTGGAAGGCACCGAGGGCAAACTGTTCAGGCCGATGGCTCTCACCGTGCTATTTGCTCTGGCTGGTTCGCTGGTGCTGTCGATGACACTGATGCCAGCGTTGGCGGCGATTGCGCTGCCGAAAAAGATGGACGAGAAAGACATCTTTCTGATTCGGTGGATCAAGTGGGTGTATCGCCCGATCGTTTCGCGGGCCATTCATCACCGCTTTATCACGGTCGGAATCGCGCTGGCGGTGTTTGGTGTCAGTATTCGCGTTGCAATGAGTCTGGGGGCTGAGTTCATGCCGCGGCTGGTCGAAGGCGACCTGCGGATCGAAGCGGTGCGTCTTCCCAGTGCGACGATCGAAGGCGCGATCGAAATGGGGACGCAGATTGAAAACATCGTTGGCAAATTTCCCGAAGTGAAGACTGTGTTCTGCAAAACCGGTCGTCCGGAAATCGCCAACGACATCATGGGCGTGCATCAGACGGACGTCTGGGTGATGCTCAATCCGAAGGACCAGTGGCGACCGGACATCACACGCGACGACCTGATCGAAGAACTCGACGAAGCTCTGACATCGCAGGTCGCTGGTGTGGCTTTCGGCTTTACGCAGCCCATCGAAATGCGTGTCGACGAACTGGTCGCTGGTGTCAAAGCAGACGTCGCCGTGCTTCTCTACGGACCCGAACTGTCCGTGCTCGGCGAGAAGGCCAAAGAAATCGAGCGCGTGCTGCGAACCATCCCCGGGTCTGCCGACGTCAAGGCTGACTATCAGGCAAACCTGTCGACACTTCGCATTGAACCGCGACGGGAAGCGCTCGCCCGTTACGGCATTGATGCCGAAGACGTACTGGCCGTCGTGGAATCAATGGGCGGTCGCCAGTGCGGGCTGATCTTCGAAGGTCGAGCGAGATACCCGATCATGGTTCGCATACCGGGTGAGTGGCGCACGCAACGCAATCTGCTCGAACAACTGCCGGTCAGCCGTTCCGGTGGCCAGCCAGTACCCCTTAAAGAACTGGCCGATATTGTTCTGGAAGAAACGCCGCCAGCGGTCGAACACGAAGCGAACTGGCGTCGCACGTTTATTCAGTGCAACGTTCGTGGTCGTGACGTCGCCAGCTTTGTGGGTGAAGCACAGCGCACAATCGACGAGAAGATCGCCATTCCGCCTGGCTACGAAATCCGCTGGGGCGGCGATTTCGAAAACCTTCAGTCGGCGAGTCGACGACTGGCGTTAATCACTCCGGTTGTGCTGCTGCTGATATTTCTGCTGCTGCACTCGACTTTCAAATCGTCGCGACTGGCGTTGCTCATTTTTCTCGCCGTGCCGATGGCGGCTTCCGGGGGCATTTTCGCCCTCGCACTGCGAGGAATGCCGTTCAGTATTTCAGCTGGCGTCGGCTTCATCGCTCTGTTCGGAGTAGCGGTGCTCAACGGGCTGGTCTGGGTCAGTGCTGCGGAGAACCGTCGTAACCAGGGCGAGCCACTTGAGTTGGCCACGTTGGAAACAGCCGTTACACGCCTGCGACCGATCCTGATGACCGCAATGGTCGCCAGCCTCGGCTTTCTACCGATGGCACTCTCCAGCGGCGACGGAGCAGAGATGCAGCGCCCACTGGCAAGCGTCGTGATCGGCGGTCTGGTGACATCCACACTGCTGACTTCGTTTGTCGTCCCGGCGATCTATCCGTTCTTTGCTCGCGGTCTGCAGATCAGTGATCCGTTAGCCGGTGAGGAGTACGTCGTATGAAAAATCGCTCAACCCCATCAGTTCTGGTCCATCAGTTCTGGTTTTCAGGCTTGAGCGATGCCTTTCTGTTCGATCAGTTTCGCTGATCGACTTTCGAAATCGGGACAGGGGGCGGCGCGGTGATCAGGTTTGCCCGACTCTGGACGCTGCGGCTGCCTTCCTGTCCCGAGAGTTTTGCGTTGTTGAACGAGTGTTTTAATAAGAGATCGTCTCAGAACTTGAGTTTCTGAGAGCGAACCTCGACCGGATCGTCTGCCGGTCGAGGTTTCGTTGCCCCATGTTACCGCGTAGAACGTCTGCATGCGGGCCGTGCGAATCGAGAAAGTGGGCGAATGAGTTTCAACCTTAAACGCCGTGACCGGCAACCGGAGATGATGGATGATCCGGAGCTGGATGAAGTTCAGCATCGGCACGCGCTACGCGGACTGCGACGAGTCAACGCGTTCAGTCGCAGTCCGGCGATTCTGTGGCCAGCGATCTGTGAAGTTGCACAGTGGCATTCAGGGCGACCGTTGAGAATTCTCGACATTGCCAGTGGCGGAGGTGACCTGGCCGTCGCTCTGGCCTCACGCGCCAGGCAAAGCGGCATCGACGTCAGGATTCACGGATGTGACATCAGTGCCTTCGCGGTTCAACTCGCCACGGAGCTGGCTACACAACGTCGACTCGACAACGTGCAGTTTCTACAGACCGACGCGATTCACGGAACGCTCGACGGACCGTATGACATCGTGATGTGCTCACTGTTCCTGCATCACCTGCCGGAAGAAGAAGCTCGCTGCCTGCTCAAACGAATGAAAGTACTGGCGACACACCGAGTGCTGATTAACGATCTGCGTCGCACTCGTCTGGGATACGTGCTGGCATGGGCTGGTTGTCGATTGCTGACTCGATCGCCGATCGTCCACACCGATGGGCCGCTGTCTGTGAGGGCGGCGTTCTCGCTCGATGAAGTGCGAGAGCTCGCTGACGAGTGCGGACTTTCCGGCGCGACACTGACGACACACTGGCCGCAACGGTTTCTTTTGAACTGGAAGCCGTCATGACGAACATTGCACACTCGCCGTTAGACAGAACAATCAACCCGGACGCGGCGGCGACCAAAGAGTGGGATGTTATCGTTATCGGAGCGGGACCGGCGGGAGCGCTGGCAGCGACACTGCTGGCTCGTCACGGGGTTCGGACGCTGCTGATCGAACGAAAGAAGTTTCCAAGATACAAGGTCTGCGGAGCCTGCCTGAACCCCGTCAGTCTGGCGATTCTGCGAAGCGTCCAGTTAGAGCACACGTTCACGTCTGGCGTTGCGTTGAATGGGTTTCACCTTCAGTCGCGTGGTCGAGCCCTGAAGCTGGATTTACCAGGAAGTCTGTCGATCTCACGCGAGCGATTCGACGCAGAGCTGGTTCGAGCAGCGATCAATGCTGGAGTTCAGTTCCTCAGCGAGTGCATTGCCAAAGTCCTTCCGGCTCGGACAGCTGACGAGTTGAACTTGTCTCATCCGCCGTTTCGTGACGTCGACGTCAAACCTGACGGTGCGGCATCGCGAGTGCTCCGCGCTTCGATTGTCATCGCAGCCGACGGGTTGACGCATAGCTGCCTCGCCGGCCTGGACGAGTTTTCCTCATCGGTAAAGGAAACGTCGCGCATCGGAGCCGGAGTCGTCATACCCGACGCTCCATCTTTCTATCAGGCCGGCAGAATCTACATGGCGGTGGGTCGTGGTGGCTATGCGGGCCTGGTGCGACTTGAGGATCAGCGATTGAACATCGCGGCGGCGCTGGACTCGGGATACGTTCGCGATTGCGGAAGCCTTGTCGAAGCCGCGAGGCGGATCGTGGCGGCAGCTGGTTTTCCGGTTCTGGATGCCCTCTCTGCGGAATCAACCTGCGAGTGGCACGGTACGCCGGCTTTGACTCGCTCGACAATGCCGCTGGCAGCGCATCGACTCTTTGTTGTTGGCGATGCCGCTGGTTACGTCGAACCCTTTACCGGAGAAGGGATCGCGTGGGCTCTGGCGTCGGCGAAGTCGGTGGTTCCACTCGTCCAATGCGCGAGTCTGCAATGGGATGATCTACTGAAAAGAACCTGGCAAAGCGACTGGATGCAGGCCGTCGGACATCATCAGGTATGGTGCCGACGTCTGGCGACTCTGCTGCGTTACCCGGCAGCGGTCTCGACAATCACGAGCATTGTGTCAACATGCCCGTGGCTGGCGGGGCCAGTCGTCAGAAGTTTGAACCGCGTACCGGAGCCGGCCGCATTGGCACTTCGTTCTTCAACGACCGCCAGGAAGGCGGGTTAAGGAGTGCCACGATGGCTCTATCAATACGCGGACTGGGAACAGCAACTCCCGAACATTCGATCTCGCAGTCGGACGCGGCGGAACTGGCGACCGGATTCTGTTGCAGCACCGCTCAACAAACGAAACTGTTGCCAGCGCTGTATCGACGCACCGGAGTCCAGACTCGCCACAGCGTCATTCTGGATGCATCCACAAACGGAACCGCCGCTCGCCAGACTTTCTATCCGGATGCGCAGAACGAGCATGACTCGGGACCGGCAACGTCATCACGCATGGATCGCTATCAGTCGGAAGCGGGGCCGCTGGCACAGACAGCATCGCAACGAGCCATCGACAGCGCACACATCAATCCCGAAGACGTGACACATTTGATTACGGTCTCCTGCAGCGGATTCAACGCGCCGGGTTTCGACATTTTTCTGGTCGAGCATCTGCCACTACCGTCGGGCGTCGAACGCACGCACATTGGATTCATGGGCTGTCACGGAGCGTTGAACGGTCTGCGAGTCGCCCGCGCTTTTGTGGAAGCGGATCCCAAGGCGGTTGTTCTGTTGTGTGCCGTCGAACTGTGCAGTCTGCATCAGCAGTATGGATGGGATCCGGAACAGGTCGTCGCGAACGCCTTGTTTGCAGACGGAGCCGCTGCGGTAATTGCGACCGGAACTGCATTCCAATCGACCAGCAGCAATGGTTCGCCTGAGAGAATTCTCGTTGGTAATGGTTCGTGCGTGCTGCCGAATTCGCAGGATTTTATGAGCTGGCGAATTCAGCATCACGGTTTTGAAATGACACTCTCACCAAAACTGCCGGACCTGATTCAGCGTTCGCTCGCTCCGTGGCTGACCGCATGGCTCTCCCGATTCGATCTGACGCCCGAACAGATCACGGCGTGGGCCGTCCATCCCGGTGGTCCGCGAGTTCTCTCCGCCGTGGAAGAAGCAGTCGGCCTCACGACCGGACAGCTGCAACCTTCACGCGACATCCTTGCCGAGTTTGGCAACATGTCATCGCCGACGGTGTTGTTTATCTACGAACGACTGGCCAGACAAAACGTCCAGGGTCCCTGCGTCCTGCTGGGTTTCGGTCCCGGCATTACGATCGAAGCTGCGCTGTTGCGTTAACGCAGACAGTCTTCATGATTCTAACTTGCCCGAATCAGGAACGCGCGTGAGGAAAGCCATCGCCGACCAGATCAGATCAGATCGCTGGAGTAGGACGTCAGGGCTTTCATGTAGTTGGAGCGTTCGAACTCGGCAGGATTCGGGCAGTGTTTGTGACTCATGCTGCCTTTGAGTTGTGACACCGCCGTGTAACTGTGTTCGTGAAGCAGTTCCTTCAACTGGTCCAGCAAAGTGGCGACGTACTGCGGACCGTTCTTCAGCAGGACAGCCGCCAGCATCGTCACGTCGGCACCGGCGAGTAACAGCTTCAACACATCCGACCCAGAATGAATGCCCGATGTCGCCGCCAGCGACGTGTTCACTCGACCGTGCAGGATGGCAATCCAGCGCAGAGGCAGTCGCATTTCGGCGCTGGTACTCAGCACAAGTTGTGGATCAACCTGCATCGTGTCGAGGTCGATATCCGGTTGCATGAACCGATTGAAAAGAACCAGTCCGCTGGCTCCGGCTTCGACCAGCTTCTTTGCGAAGTTGGCCGGCGCACTGAAGAACGGACCAATCTTCACAGCCAGCGGAATCGACAGGGAAGAGCTGACCTCGTTGACCAGTTCCAGATAGTTCGCCTCGACCTGCGCCCCGTCGATGTCCGGATCGGTCGGCAGGTAGTACATGTTGAGTTCCAGCGCCGCGGCTCCGGCTTCTTCGATCTTCTTCGCGTACCGCGTCCAGCCTCCAGACGTCACTCCGTTCAAGCTACCAATAATCGGCATCGACACCTGCCGTGCAGAAAGTTCGACGAGCCTCAGATAGTCGTCCGGGCCGGTGTTGTAAGAGTCGAGTTCGGGAAAGTAGCTCGCCGCCTCGGCAAAAGAGTCCGAGCCGAATTCGTGCAGCGAACCAAACGCGGCCTCTTCGTATTCGATCTGCTCCTCAAACAGCGACGGCAGCACCGCCGCACCGCAACCGGCTGCTTCAAGCCGCTTCAGCGTCGGCAGACTCGAATTGGTCGGGCACGCCGCCGCGACAATGGGCGACTGGAGTTTCAGTCCGAGGTAGGTCGTTTCAAGGTTGACTGTCATGGAAATCTTTCGTGACCAGATAATTCAGTGCCTGCAGTAAAGCTGGTGGCGTCGCCGCATTTCATGCGACCTACTCAGTTGGTTACAGGGAGTTCCAGTCCGCCAACCGCCGGAATCTCGCGTTCGACTCCAGCCATCTGCTCGTAAAAGTGCCACTGATCGTTGATATCGCGTTGAGCGAGATCGAACAGCCGTTTGGCTTCTTCCGGATTCGATCGAGTGAGCGCTGCAAAGCGTGCTTCGGTCATGGCGTAGTCACGGAAGGTCATCGTCGGTTTGTGACTGTCGAGGTGGAACGGACGCGTGCCTTCATGAGCTTCGCGAGGATCGAATCGGAACAACGGCCAGAAGGCACTGTTCACCGCCGCTTTCTGATGCGTCATCATTTTCGACATGTCGATGCCGTGCGCGATGCACGGACTGAACGCGATTATCAACGACGGCCCCGGATACGACTCGGCCTCCTGAAACGCTTTGATTGTCTGTTGCGGATTCGCGCCCATGGCAACCTGAGCGACATACACGTGTCCGTAATCGACGGCGATCATGCCCAGATCTTTGCGACGGACCTGCTTTCCGCCAGCGGCGAATTTGGCGATCGCCGCTCGGGGAGTCGCTTTCGATGCCTGCCCGCCCGTGTTTGAGTAGACCTCAGTGTCGAGCACCAGAATGTTGACGTCGTGGTTGGAAGCGAGCACGTGGTCCAGCCCGCCGAATCCGATGTCGTAGGCCCAGCCATCGCCGCCGACGATCCACACACTGCGTCGCACCAGTGTTTCTGCCACTCCAAGCAGCAGTTTGGACGTTGCCGACGAATCGGTCGCCAGCCTGTCTCTCAGAATTGCCAGACGTTCGCGTTGCGCGGCGATGCCGGTTTCGTCCGACTGATCGGCTTCGAGCATCGCCTTCACCAGATCGTCGCCAACGAGCGATGCCGATGCACGCAGCAGTGTCTGCGCCAGTTCCGTTTGAGCTGTGACAGCCAGCCGCATGCCAAGTCCGAATTCAGCGTTGTCTTCAAACAACGAATTCGACCAGGCCGGACCGCGACCATCCTGATTCCTGGTGTACGGCGTCGTCGGGAGATTGCCGCCAAAGATTGATGAGCAGCCTGTCGCGTTGGCGATCATGGTTCGATCACCAAAGAACTGCGTCATCAGTTTGAGATACGGCGTTTCCCCACAGCCAGCACACGCTCCGGAGAACTCAAACAAGGGCAACAGGAGTTGCGAACCTTTCAATTGATCGTGACGAACCGCCGAGCGGTCGAGGTCCGGAATCGTCAGGAAGAAATCCCAGTTTTCGCGTTCCTGTTCGAGGTGTGATTGCACCGGTTCCATGTTAATGGCTTTGTGCTTCGCCACTTCCTTGCTGCGAGCCGGACAAACATCGACGCACACGCCGCAGCCGGTGCAATCGTCGGGTGCCACTTGAATGACCATGTTGTAGTCGGGCAGGTCC
>JABMPE010000427.1 GCA_013203845.1 Rhodopirellula sp.
CAGCACGCCTCAACATCAGGCGTTTACGTTGCTGCAGGAGATCGCCGATCTGTCGCAGGATTTTTCCAAGCGGCAGCAGGAAGTAGAAACGCGACTGCTCGCACGCGCCGGACAGTTTGTGCGGCAACACGTGGCAAAACGACGCGGCGAACGCGGCATTATGAGCTTTGGAGATCTGCTGCACAAAGTCGATGAAGCCCTGGAAGGTCGGCAGAAGGACCTGCTGCTGGAAAGTCTGCGGGAGAAGTATCACGTCGCGTTGGTCGACGAGTTTCAGGATACGGATCCGGTGCAGTATCGCATCTTCAGTCGCGTGTTCCGGGAAGCGGCGGAGATTCCCGATCCGGAAGTCGACCGCGCCTTCATCATGATCGGTGATCCCAAGCAGTCGATCTATCGGTTTCGTGGAGCGGACCTGGCCGCTTACCTGGAAGCAGAACAGCAGACTCCGACCGAGCATCGTCACAACATGGGTACGAACTGGAGATCAGACCGGTCGCTGGTGAATTCGGTGCAGGCTGTCTTTGACAGCGTGTCGAACCCGTTTCTCAACGATCGCATTCCCTTGCCGAAAGTTGACGCGCACTACGACGATCGGTTTCGACCGGGGCCAGCACTGATGGTGTCGTTGATTCCCCGGCCGGAGTATCAGGAACCCGACAAGGCCATGTCTCGCTCGGCCGCGCTGGACATCGCCGTTGAACGACTGGTTGAAGACATTGTTTCGCAGTTGCAGTCAGAAGACGGGATTTGCACGAGTGAGGACAAGTGGCGGCGGCTGGAGCCTTCTGACATTGCCGTGCTGTGTAAGACCGGTCGAGAGTTGCGAACGATTCAGCAGGCACTGGCGGATCGTGGCGTTGCTTCCGTTTTACAGACGGATGAATCGGTTTTTGAGTCTGCCGAAGCAGAAGCCATGCTGCATGTTCTGCGAGCCGTGCAGAACACAACCAGCCTGACTCGGCTGTTTAACGCATTGCAGTCGCCTGTCTTCGGGTTGAATGCCGGGCAACTTGATTCGCTGCGAGACGACAGCGATCGGTTGTCGTACTTTGTCGAGCGACTTCAGGAATGGCACACGCTCTGGCAGCGCGACGGTTTCATCGTCATGTGGCGGCGATTGCTGGGGGACGAAGGCACAATTATTCGGCTGGCCGGTCAGATTACCGGCGAGCGGCAGATCACCAACTATCTGCATCTGGGTGAGCTGCTGCATCGGCAGGCTTCATCGGCACATGCCGGTCCCGATGAACTGCTGCGTTGGTTCGAGCAAACAGTCAGCGGGGGCGCAAACGGAGATGACGAAGCGCTGCTGCGACTGGAAACCGACAGTGCCGCTGTGCAGCTTTGTACAATTCACAAATCAAAGGGACTGGAATACTCGATCGTTTACTGCCCGGCTTTGTGGTCTGTTCGCAAATGGGAAGACCCGGCGGTTGTGATGTCGCGGAACGGGGCTGAAGGCGAGACATTGCCAGTTCCACAGATCGATGTCGGTTCGGAGTTGCTGCCCGTTCGTCAGGGCCAGGCTCAGAAAGAAAGCGAAGCGGAAGAACGTCGGCTGCTTTATGTGGCTCTGACACGAGCGAAGCATCAGTGCCACATTTACTGGATGGCTGCGACAAACTCGGGCAACTCGGCGCTTGGCCAGATCATGCTCGGCGACCTTCCGGAGAACTCATCCGACATGGAACTGGAAAGACACTTGCGAGAATGGGTCGGCAGTTTCGCGATCGACAGAGCCAGGTTCCGTAGCGGATCAGAATTGTCGCGCCTTCGCCCAAACGTCCGCTACGAAAGGCAACAGCATGCCGAGCAGGAACTGGCCGCACGACAGGTGCGACGGCAGATGATTTCTGCGACTTCGCAAACCAGCTTCACGGCGCTGGCGTCTTCCGCTCATGGACGAATTGTCGACGACGTGGTCGACCGCGACTCGTTAAACGTGCCACCTCGGAGCGACACGGAAGCGCCAGCCGTCAGCAGCCCTGCCGAAGTCTCGCTCGCGACAATGCCAGGCGGGAGACTGGTTGGCGATGTTGTGCATTCGGTGCTGGAGCACGCTCTGAAATCCAGAGGACTCTTTGAGGCATCGCGGGAAGAAATCCTGCAGCTGGTGAGCGGGCTGCTCGAACCGGCGATGGAGCGAATGCAACTTGAAGCTCGCTGGCTGCAACCTCTGGCCGCCACGCTGACCACCTGTCTGGCCGAAACGTTGACCGTCGGCAATGACGAATGCTGTCTCTCGAAAATCGAGTCTCACCGTTTGGCCACGGAAGTGCCATTTCTCTTGAGGCTGGGCGGCGAGTCTGAGTTCTCGCCGCAGAAACTTGCTGCCGCGTTTGAGTCGTCATCAGACTCGCTGCTGCAGGATTACGGCAGGCGGGTTCGAGCGATGTCTGTCGCGGGCCTGCAGGGCTTTCTGGCGGGTTTTGTCGATCTCGTGTTTGAGGCGAACGGAAAGTGGTTTGTCGCTGACTACAAAACGAACTTCCTTGGTCCACACGTGGCTGACTATTCGAATGAACGACTCACCGCGGCGATGTTCGAACACGATTATCTGCTGCAGGCGGGTCTGTATTCGGTGGCGGTCGGTCGTCTGCTCGAACAGCGACTGCCGGAATTTAACCTCGAAACGGATTTTGGCGGCGTGGTCTATCTCTTCCTGAGAGGCTTCCCGACGGATGGTCCGCCTGAAACCGGAGTCTGGCATCATCGACCGGAAGCGAAGTTTGTGAAGTCGCTTTCGGACGCTCTGGATGGAAGGTTTGCCCAATGAGTGTTCTCACCACCTCGCTGACCTTTCAACAGCTTGTTGTCGATGGAGTCCTTGCACCGATCCATCAGGCGTTTGGCGACACGCTGAAACGGCTTGATGCTGCTGCGAATCCGGACGTTGTGCTGGCCGCCGTGCTGTGCAGCGAGCAGTTAGCGCGAGGGCACGTCTGTCTCGACCTGGCGTCGGCTCATACGATCGTGTTTCCGACATCGGATGGGGATTCGCGCATTCGGCACTACAACAACTGGCCGGAAGTGACCGAGTGGATCGAACATCTGCAGCACAGTCCGCTGGTGACAGTCGTTGAGTCCGGTGCGGTCCGGGAATCATCCGCGACGCCGCTGGTACTGGACGTGGAACTTCGTCGGCTTTATCTGGCCCGGTACTGGTACTTCGAGCAGCGGCTGGCGGGCAATATCGCGACTCGACTGAAGCAGGACCTGCCCCGATTCGATGAGGCTCGGTTGCAGAGTGAGATCGCGCAGCTGTTTCCGAATCGTGAAAACGCCGGCAGCCGCGATCAGTGTCTGGCGGTCGCGAACTCCGTTGATCGATGGTTTTCCGTCATCACCGGCGGTCCCGGAACCGGCAAGACAACGACGGTCGCGCGGTTGCTGGCTCTGCGACTTTCACAGCACCTCGCCTCGGGAAATGATCCCGCCAAGTTGCGGATTCTGCTGATGGCTCCGACCGGTAAAGCCGCTCAGCGATTGAACGAATCACTCAGTCGAGCGACACAACAGCTGAGCGTGGATCCGCGCGTTCATGAAGCACTGAAGCAGGTTTCAGCGGGGACGATTCACCGGCTGCTGGGATGGACGCCTTCGCCGCCCGAGCGTGGCGGACCGTTTCGACACCGGGCCGAGATGCCGCTGGAAGCTGACATCGTGCTGGTTGATGAAGCGTCGATGGTTGACCTGGCGTTGATGTGCCGACTGTTCGAGGCGATTCCTCTGTCGACGCAGGTTGTTCTGATCGGCGATCGCGATCAGCTGGCTTCTGTAGAAGCGGGGGGCGTGCTGAGCGACCTGTGCGGCAATCTGACTGGCGAAACGTTCGATCGTCTGAGCGGCGAACGGCGACGTGCCATCGCGACGCGGGCTGGATTGGAGATTCTCGCAGCAGGCTCTGGAGACGACCGACCGACGGCGCAGCTGGCACCTCCGCCGGATAAGGAAACCGCACGAAAGAAGAAGGCAACTCGACGAAAGCAGCAGCCGAGTCCGAAGCAAATGGCGTTGCCGCTGGGAGATGGCTGGGAAGCTGCAGCAGACGTGTCTGCGCCAGTTCGAACGCCGCCGTCCGGAGTGTTGGCCGAGAGCGTCGCGACGCTTAACTACAGTCATCGATTTTCGGCGGAAAGTTCGCTCGGTCAGTTGGCCGCCGCGATTCGTGAAGGACGGGCGGATGACGTGGTCTCGCTGCTGCGAGCAGCGAATCCACAGGAGATCCAGTGGTTTGAGGACGGGCGCGAACAAGCGTCTCCCGTTGAGACAGCGATCGATCGAGCGGCAGATGGCTATCGTGACTACCTCGAGCAGCTCAAACGCGAGCCGACCGGATCGTTGGAGATTCTGCACACGGCGGCGCAACTTCGAGTCCTGTGTGCTCACCGCTCTGGCCTGCGCGGCGAGGTCCTGCTGAATGAGCGAATCGCCGACCGGCTGGCATCGGAAGGTCTGCTGAGTCCGTACGCAAGTGACTCGCTCGGTCGGCTGGTGATGGTTTCTCGAAACGATTACCGGCTGGACCTGTTCAACGGAGACGTCGGCGTTGTCGCTAACGCCGATGACCACTCGCAATCCATTCGTGCTGGCGTTCGTGGACGGGTCGTCCTCTTCGAAGATGCTCGCGAGGAATCGGGGGTCCGCCGTGTTCCGGCTTCGCTGGTTCCTGGCGTGAATGACTGCTTCGCGATGACGATTCATCGGAGTCAGGGATAGGAGTTTAAGAAGGGGAGGAGGGGGAGGAAAGAGAAGGAGGAGAAAGGGAGGGAAAGAGAAAGAAGGGACAACGAAGGACACAGGGTGAAAGAGTCTCGCGATCCGGACAGCGGACAGACGCTGCCCGGATTTCTGGGCATCGCGGGCAGCGAATCTGTTCTGCGGGGGGCCATCGCCAGATGTATTTACCGAGCCAGTGGATTGTCCGACGGAATCGAGCACCGCGCCGGCAACTCCGCCTGAATTGTCTTCTTAGGTTTCCTGAATTGCCTGTTTTCTCAGTCAATTGTCAAGCTGTGCGGATAATCCGGGTTCTGATCAATAAAACGGTTGTGTTGATCACCCGGCCTGGCCGATGAAATGAGGAGACACGCCTCCCTCGCAGAGTGCGCGGAAAAATTCGCGCATCCGTGCGGGCAGGTGGCTGCTTGAGGGACAGATTTCTGTCGGGCAGCGACAGTGTCAGGTGATTCGCTCATGGACGAGCGAAGTCCGCCGAGTCCTCTTTCGTGAATCAGGACAAAGCACGATGAATGGAGTCAGAGGCAGCAACGGTAACAGCTCCGGCGTGATGTCCGGGGTGCGCCGTATAAACGCTTCGCGGCGTCACGGGCTGGCGTGGATCAGATCGGCGGTGATCGGTTCTTCGTTGTTGACCGGTGCGCTCGGGCTGGTTGCGGGGTGTGGGTTCAATCGTCCGGATGATTCCGTCGATTCCAATGCCGACGCTAACTACTACCAGATTTCGTCGACGTCCATCGAATATCCGGACATCATGAATCCGGTGAACAATGACGTTCTGGAAACCGTCGCGCCACTCACGGTGACCGATGAATCGGACATTGAATTCAAGTACGTCGCTCTGCAGGACGCGGTCCACACATCGCTGATGAATTCCCGTGTCCTGCGAGATCTTGGCGGAGCGGTGTTAAGAAGTCCCGGTGATGCCAATACGAGTTTTGATGTCGCGCTGCAGGAACTTGACCCTCGATTCGGCGTGGCTGCTGCGCTGAGTGAATTTGACGCTTCGTTTGCAACGTCCGCCTATCACGAAAAGAACGACCGCGCGTTGAACAACCAGTTCTTCGGCGGCGGTACACGACTTCTCAAACAGGACACAGCAACAGTCGAGTCTCAACTGACAAAACGAGCAGCCACGGGTACGGAGTTGACGTTGCTCAACCACACCGAATACGACGCGAACAATGCTCCGGGGAACTTCTTTGGAAGTGCGTGGACCTCGTGGATCGATATGGAAGCGCGGCATCCGCTGCTGCAGGGTAGCGGGACGGAATTTAACCGGATTGCCGGACCAAGCGACTCGCCGACCAGTATTAACGGCGTCGTGATCGCTCGTCTGAGAACCGACACCTCGCTGGCTGATTTCGAAATGTCGGTTCGCGACTTTGTCAGCAATGTCGAAAACGCGTACTGGGATTTGTACTTCGCTTATCGGGATCTCGATGCCCGCATCGTCGCTCGTGATAACGCACTGGCCACCTGGAATCGCATCAACGCTCTGTATCAAAGCGGTCGGGTTGGTGGTGAGGCTGAGAAAGAAGCGCAGGCTCGCGAACAGTACTTCCGGTTTCAGGAACAGGTGCAGAATGCTCTGAGCGGGCGACTCAACGGCGGTACACGAACGAACAACGGCACGGCTGGCGGCACCTTCCGAGGGAACGGCGGCGTCCTGTCGTCCGAGCGACGATTGCGATAGCTGATGGGCATGAAGATTAACGATGGCAAACTGCTGCGGCCTCAGGATGAACCAATCCTTGCTCAGGTGACGTTCGACTGGGATTCGATTCTGGTGGAAGCACTGACTCGCCGCGGAGAACTGCGACGTCAGAAATGGCTGGTCAAGCAGCGTGAGCAGGAACTGATTGCTTCGAAGAATTTTCTGCTGCCAACCCTCGATGTGGTCGGACGATATCGCTGGCGAGGTCTGGGAAAAGATCTGCTGAAGCAATACGACTCACCGACTCCGACAATGGCGACGGCGGGCGATCTGGCCGCGGTCTCGTTCAACAATGCTGCCGAGAATCTCCTCAGCGGAAACTTCCAGGAATGGCAGCTTGGATTCGAATTCAGCATGCCGATCGGAAATCGCCGGGCGCATGCGGCCATGGAGTACGCCGAGCTGATGCTCAGTCGCGAACGAGCCATCCTGTCTGAACAGGAACGTGAAGTCGTGATGGCTCTCAGCGAGGTCGTCGCGGAACTCAGCCGCACGTGGTCAGTGCTGGAAACATCAGACGATCGGCGTATTGCAGCATCCGAGCAGCTGAATTCGGTGCAGGCGGCATTTGATGCCGACAAAGTCAACTTCGACGTGCTGCTGGATGCTCAGCGACGATTCCTTGATGCTGAAACCAACTATCACCGCTCGCTCGTCGAGTACACCATTGCCGTCCGAAACGTGCATTTCGAAAAGGGCTCACTGCTGGACTACAACGAAGTCTTCCTGACCGAAGACCTGTGGCCCATGCAGGCTTACTCAGACGCGATGCGACGTCAGAAACACCAGGTTCCCCTCGATCTGTTGCACGGAGTTGTGACGCGTCCGCAAGCCCTGAGTGCCGGAACGTACAATCAGAACATGATGGCGGGCGACGCTCCGGAGTGGGAAGAGGAAGCGTTCCGAGCTGAGCCGATGGAGTCTGAAACCGGCGAACCGGAACCGTTTAAACCGGAGCTCGTAGAACCAGCAACCGATTCGGCCTCACTGGAAACGAATCTGCAGCCGCTCGGTGGCGTGGACGTTCCTAACGAACGTGTCACTGTGGAACCGGCGGCGTCGGATCTGCGCTTTCTTCAAAGCCTGGCTCCAGTTGCGAATACTCGGGACAAAGGTCCTGAGTTCAAGACCGGCGAGCCGAATCATTCATCGAGTTCGATCGGCACCTTCGAAACGATCGAGTTCGAATCTCCTGCCGCTTCGGGCGTTGAGTCCGAGTTCATCGAAGTTGCTCCGTTGCCGCCTGTTCAACCGGCGGAATTTCTTCCACCCGCTCCGGCTGCTGAATAAACAGAGCCGTTCGTGAAGGGAAGATTGATGAATTCACTCTGGCAAACGCAAAGACGGTCCACGGCGTGTGGCTTGTTGAGTGGTGTGTTTCTCGTCACGGCCATTGTCCTGTCCCGTCGGATCTCCGGCGACGCTGCGGCATTCACCTCTGAACTGGCCGCCTGTCTGACTGGTATTGCCGCGAGTCTGGTGGCCATTCTGGCGGCGTCGCTGCCGGAGCTGGTCAGTAACCGCTTACCTCGTCCGCAGAGAACGCTGCTGATTTCCGCGTGCGGAATTCCCGGCATCATGCTCGGTCTGGCTGTCATGCCGACGGGCAGTTCAATGGGGCTGGCGTGTCTCCTGGGACTTTATCTGGCCGCCGTTCTGACTGTGTCTGCGTTGGAGTCCGATGTTGCTTTGACGACTGATCAGAGAGCGGATGCTTCGCCGGTGATTTCGAAGAGGGCCGGACCGTCGTCGGGGTCGAGCATCGAGACAGGTGCTTTTTCGGACGAGTTGAACGAGCCGGGCCACAAGGAACAGCTACTCAACGAGCGACGCGTGTTTCAGACGAAAGATTCAGAGAGCGACGACGTCGTCGTTGAGACCTGTCTCGAAGAGGCCAGCGACGAAGCGACGGCGTTGCCGTTCGAACTGAACGGGTCGATGCCGCATCCCGCGAGCAATCCTGACACGACTCAGTGGATGAGTCGGTCGCAGGTTGACGGGCTGGACGTCGCCGAAGGAGCATTCCGGGTACGGTTTGCAGCAGGTCAACGGCTGGCTCCGGTGCATCTGCCGTTTTCGCCGCCGCTGGCTGACACGCCAGAGTTCGAGTGCGAACCGGCGGACGATTCGGACCTTCGCTTCCGTACGACGGCGGTGCATGCCTACGGAATTCGGATCGAAGTCAGCCGGTCTTCGGATTGTAATGAAGAAGCCACGGTCGAAGTCGCGTGGATGGCCAGCGCGACTCTCAGCGAGTCCGTTGCCGCGTGATCGTTGAAATCGCTTCGACGAGTGCGCTTTCGCCGCTCGTCACTTCGGCTTTGATGTTCAAAGCCAATAACGGCACCGAGCCTATCCAATCCGCGTCGATCTTGACCAGATCTTTGACGGTCGTGACCAAAGCCGTTGCCGTCCGCTTTTCAGCCATTGCACAGAGTTTTTGAAGATCGTCGTGGTCGTAGTGGTGATGATCCGGAAAAACGACGAGTTCGCAAACAGGGATGCTCGCCGCTGCGAGTGTTTTCCGAAAACCGTCCGGGTTTCCGATCCCACAGAAGGCAAGCACGCCGTGTCTATCTTCTGAGCCGATGTTCGCGTGGCTTGAATCATGAAGCGTCGCAATCGTCGATCGTGACCCTGTTTTGTCGATCAGTTCCTCCGGTGTGAAGGACAGCTCAACGGTTGCGGCCATTGGGTTGTTCTTCTGTACGACCTGCCAGATTCCTGCTCGCGAGTCGTCATCGACCAGATCGGCGCGGCTGAGGATGACAACGTGGGCTCGGCGGAGTGCTGACAGCGGTTCACGCAGCAGGCCTCGCGGCAGCAACGCGTCGTGGCCCCAGGGATTCAGAGCGTCCACCAGGACAATGTCGAGATCGCGTTTAAGCCGTCGATGCTGAAACGCGTCGTCCGCGATGATCACCGTGCAGTCGTGTTTACCGGCGACTTCGTGTGCGGCGGCAACGCGGTCCCGGTTCTGAACGTGCGGCGTGCCGGGACACAACAGTTCCAGAACGCGAGCTTCGTCGTTACCGCCTTCGGCCAGTTCTCGATAGCCGCGGCTGATGATGCCGGGGCGATGTCCGGCTGATTTCAGCAGGTCAACCAGCAGTGCGACCGTCGGCGTCTTACCCGTTCCGCCGGTCGTCAGATTCCCGACGCTGATGACTGGCTCGGTGACGCCGTGCGACTTCTTGAGGCCGACGTCGTACATGAAATTCCGAATGGCCACGGCACTCAGGTAACCAAACGAAGCGACTCGCAGCAGAGCCCGAATGAAACGGCTGCCGACGGACTTCGGCGGGCCCGCGATTAGTTCGAGGAATCTTTGTTCGTGATTGTTCGTCGTGCGTTCCATGATGGTGAGGTCGGATTCGCCGAAAGCAGCAGAGTGACAGATTCCGGGTCAGTCGAGTTCAACGAAAACGAGGATTCTGTCGAAACTGACGAAGTTCGGCTGGAGCGTCGCGACCGTAGTGGAACGATTCTGCGGCTGCAACGCATCGCAGCGACGTTGGCGGAATCCTCAAAGCGGCTCATCTCCGAGGCCGATAACAACGATTCACGAGGAGTTTCCCGGTTATTCCCGGACAACCCATCACCGGCCATCCACTTTGAGACTGCACCATGCCCGAGGTCGCTCTGCACGACATCGCGGACGAGTTCGACGACGACGTCGAGCCGGTGCTGCCGTACTGGAGACAGGCTCGTGAACCGCTGGCGTGTCTGATCTTCCTCGCCCCGCTACTGGCTCTCTACGAGTTCGGCGTTGTCTGGCACGGTTCCGAGCAGGGCAGCATCCGCAACGGCGCAGACTTCTGGATGAGAACCTGGCTGCAGGGAGCTGGCGTCGACGCCTTTGTGCTGCCAGTGCTGGTGGTTGGCGTGCTGCTGGCCTGGCATCGCTGGGGGAAGTACCCGTGGCGAATTTCCCGCGAGACGCTGATTGGCATGTTTGCTGAAAGCCTGTTGTTCGCCGTGGTGCTGCTGTTCGTCGCTCAGCTGCAGGACATGGCGTTTCAGTGCTGGTTTCCCGGCGAAGTCAACATCCGACAGACGACTCCCGGCGAACGACCGCTGCTGGCGTTTGGCAGCGAACTGGGTCCTCGTCTGATCAGTTATGTCGGTGCGGGCGTCTACGAAGAGGTCATGTTTCGGCTCGCGCTGCTGCCTGTTGTGCTGATCGGATTGCAGTTCATCTTTCGGATGCCCAAAGGCTGGTCGGCGGTGCTGGCGGTGTTCCTGACGAGCCTTGTGTTTTCGGTTGCGCATTATGTCGGGCCGGCAGGCGAAGCATTCTCGCTGTTCAGCTTCACGTTCCGAGCGACCGCTGGCTGCTTCTTTGCGACGGTGTACCTGCTGCGAGGATTCGGAATCACGGTCGGATGTCACGCGCTGTACGACGTGCTGGTCGGCATCCTCACGGCCAGCCTGTAGATCCTTGTCAGTCCATCGGCTCTGGCAGGACCTGGCCGGGTTTCACGGATCTGTCAGCGCGCTTCACGGTAATGCTCTTTGGGACTCGCATTTCGAAGGTGCCATTTTTCTCAAATTGAACCGACCACCGTTCTGACACGCGCGAACGAATGAATCGTCAACGCCCGAAAAACGACTGCGATTCCTGCCCTGAACAGCGGATTCTCCTGTCGGAAGAGATTCGCAGAGAGTTGCTCAAATGGTCTGAAACTGAAGCCGATATTTCGAGTAGCCCAATCGTTTACCCGTTGACGGGTTCAACACTTCGGGCAGTGCCAGTCCCGAACAAGCAGGTTTGCTGTCTCGGATTGAGACGTTTCAGTACCTACCAACTGCGCGCAACGCATCACAATTCTGGATGGTGATCTCCTCGCCGCCGAGTTTCAGTTTTCCGACCGAATCCTGTCAGTGCAACGCGTGCTACTTGAGTCCACATCAGCGAGGCAAAGCACATGATTCGAGCAATCTTTTTCGCCGGTGGCCTGTTCGTCGCCCTTTGCGGTGTGTCGTTTCTGATGGTCGACAAGATGGTGCTGACGGCGTCCGCCAGCAAACCTCAGGAACGGACTCAGGAATTCCGCGGCCTCTTCATGGAAGAGTCTGATTCGGATCGCAAAGTGTTCAACCCGCCGGAGTGGGCCGCTTTCTGTCTAATGTCGGTGGGCGCGGTGACAATGCTCTATTCCGTCGCTCTGCCGAAACGCAGTCACTGACGAACGCAGGCTGGCAAGGTTTTTCTCCATCCACTGCCGTGACGGAGACGCGGCTTATTCCGCCTCCTCGCTTTTAGCCGTACTTATCAAACAGCTCTTCGGGACTTTGTCTCGAAGGGCTGTTTTCGTTGGGCTGTTTTCGTTGCGTGCTGAAATGTGCAGAGTCTGGTTACTGTCGGCTTCTCGAGGCTGGCATTGTTCCGTAACGACGAACAGTTAGGCTGGTTGACCAATCCTTCTTTCCGTTCTGAAGTTCCTGACGGTGCATCACATGCTTCGAGTTCTTGGTTCCAACCGCAAACTCTGTAACGGCCTTGGCCGACGTGATTTTCTGCAGGCAGGGAGTCTGGGCATTGCCGGTCTCGGCTTATCAGATCTGCTGGCGGCAGAAACTCAAGCAGCAACGGCAGGTACAGGTAGTTCGTTTGGCAAGGCGAAACGCTGCATTCTGCTCTTTTTGTATGGATCGCCGAGTCAGCTTGAGACCTTCGATATGAAGCCCGAAGCCCCGGCAGAAATTCGCGGGACGATGGAGCCGATCGCTTCGTCTGTGCCGGGACTTGATGTCTGCGAGCTGCTGCCGCGAACGTCGAAGATCATGGACCGAACGACGGTTGTTCGCTCCATGACACATTCGTATCCGATTCACGGGGTCGCCTACGCGATGACCGGGATTCCGACGATCGACGTCGGTATGGAACTGGCACCTCATGATCCTCGCCATCATCCGTGGTTCGGTTCTGTCGTCGAGTACATCGATCGGCAGCGGCGAGGTTCAATGAGTGACGTCGTGCAGAACGTCGCTTTGCCCTTTCACTTCAGCAGCCAGCGCACAGACCAGCCGTTTCGATCGGGACCGTACGGAGCGTTCCTGGGTTCTGGTTTCAATCCGACGTGGACTGAGTTCAAAGGCACAGGCACGGTCAACATCGAGAAGGACCGAGGTGGCGGGTTCTCTTACAGTGGACCGGAGCCATACCTTGGCTGCTCGCGTGACACGCATTTCCAGATTTCATCGACCGCTCCGCTGCCCGGCGTAACGCTGGACCGGCTGGATCGCCGCAGGACCCTGCTCGAACAGTTCGATGATTCGAGAAAACACTTCGACAGAACTGCCGCCGGTGCTTCGCTCGACAAGTTTCAGCAGCAGGCGTTCTCGCTGGTCAGTTCACCCAACGTGTCCCGAGCACTGGACACTCGGCAGGAAGCAGATTCCACACGCGATCTGTACGGCATGACGTTGTTCGGACAGGGCTGCCTGGCCGCTCGTCGACTGGTCGAATCAGGCACTCGACTGGCGACTGTTTTCTGGGACGAGTACGGCTTGGCCGGTGACGCCTGGGACACTCACTTCAAACACTATCCACGAATGAAAGACCAGCTGATGCCTGGCTTCGACCAGGCCTACTCCGCGCTGATCCTGGATCTGGAGCAGCGAGGTATGCTCGACGACACGCTGGTTGTCTGTCTGAGCGAGCACGGTCGCACTCCCAAAATTAATTCGGCTGCCGGCGGCGGTCGCGATCACTGGTCGAAAGCGTACTCGGCAATTTTCGCTGGTGGTGGAATCGCGAGAGGCAATGTCATCGGCGCGACAGATCGTCACGCGGGCGATGTGTTGTCGCGACCGGTGTCTCCCAAGGACGCCCTGGCCACGATGTACCATCTGCTGGGAATCGACCCGCATACGTTGCTGCATGATCGCGGCGATCGTCCGGTGCCGCTGGTTCCCGAGAACAACGGAGTTGTGCAGGAAATGCTCGCCTGACGTGTCCTGGTTCCTGTCGACAACACTTTCATGACGACGGTCGATGCGTCTCCTGAGTCCGGACACGCCATGCTCCGTCGAGTCTGCTCGGTCGGCCCGAGCGTTGATGTCCGGCATGGGGAGCATTCGAGTTCACAAAGACTCCAAGGCTTCGCAACATCACAGTCAGGAAAGCAAGCCATCCAGTCGTGCCGTGCTGTCGGCGAAGGTGTCGGCTTTGACGCCGAGCTGGTTCAGAACGGTGACGTAGACATTTGAAAGCGGTGTCTGCTCGTCGGACTTGATCAAACGACCGTGTTTCAGACCGAGCTGCTGCCCACCCGCCAGCATCAGCGGGTAATTGGCGTTGCGGTGGGTCTGACTGTTGCTGCTGCCGTACAGCACGATCGTGTGGTCCAGCAGACTGCCATCGCCTTCCTCAGTTGACTTCAGGCGTGTCAGGAAGCGAGCCATCTGATCCGTCAGAAATTGATGCCACTTGCCGAGTGCTTCTCCGCCTTTTCCTTTGGCGCCGCCGTGAGCGAGGGTGTGCATGGTGTTGCCCAGACCGAGCAGCTGCGGAAACTTGCCGGCGATCGATGTTGCGCCGTTCATGTTGCCGAGCTGGTAAGTGGCGACGCGAATCGAGTCGGTCTGAAATGCCAGGAACATCAGGTCGTACATTGTCTGGATCAGTTCCTGTGGCGTTGAGTCATCAGCATCCAGGCTGAGCCCCACGTCGTCGACACGTGGTTTGGGGATCTCAAGCCATTGCTTTGAACGTTCGACGCCTTGTTCAATCTGCCGCACCGACGCCAGATACTCGTCGAACTTTTTCTGATCATGCTTGCCAAGTTGACGCCGCACCGATCGCGAATGTTCGAGGATTCGGTCGAGCATGCTGCTGGTTCGTTGCAGGTCGGATCGCTGCGAATCGACCGAGTCCGATTTCACACCAAACAACCGGTCGAAGACAACGCGTGGCTTGTTCTGTGCTGGGATCGGCTGACCGTTGCGGTTGTAAGACAGCGTACTGGAACGCGTCGGTTCTCCCACGCCGCCATCCGTCGACAGGACCAGCGACGAGTATCGAGTCTGATCCATGTGATGTGCGGCGATGATCTGATCGAGTGACATTGTGTTCTTCATACGGCTGCCGGTCAGTTCCGAACCGGTCAGCCAGATGTCGGCGGTATCGTGCCCGCCCATCGATCGTCCGTTTGGATGAGACAGCCCTTCGAGCATCGTCAGGTCATTCCGCAGCGGTTCCATCGAACGGTGAATTTCTCCGAACGTGAAGTCCGGACCTTCGCCAGCGGGAGTCCAGTTCCACTTGGCGAATTCAGAGTCTTCATTCTGAAAAACGCTGCCGTACGGGAAGTACGTCGCACAGAACCGCTTCGGTCGTTCCACCTGGCTGGTTTCGGAACCCATACAGTCGAGCATAGGCAGGGCCAGCGAAACTCCGACGCCCTTCAGAAGGGTTCTGCGATCAAGTTGCCATGATTTCATGGTTCTGGCCTTTCTGAAAGTTTTAATCGCAGAGTTTTAGTTGCGGAGGACGGAGAGGAAATCAGACGCAGAGGAAACGGCGAACACCGCTCAGATCGTCACTGTTCGGGTCGTGGTTGTTAAGTGGCTCTTTTCGTTTTTCGCCCTCAGCGATTTCATTGCCGATCATTAATTCATTGCCAGACTTTTACTTCGAGCCGAATGCGTCGCTGGCCACGACCAACTGAATCAATCGATGAAGTCGGTAGTCGCTCGCAACGAACTGTTCGGTCAGCTTGTCGACAGTCTCGTGATCACTCAGCTCCAGCGATCGTCCGAGCGAGTACGCCAGCATTCGACGCACCAGCGTACGGGAAAACTGTTGGCGTTTCCCGGTCAGCAGGTGATTTTTCAGGTCGTCGAAGCCGTCTACATCGTGACCGTCAGGCAAAGTCGCTTTGGCATCGACATCAAACGACAGCATCTGCTTCCCTGCTTTCCTTCTGATTTTCTCTCGGACGAGGCCGATTGCGTCGAACTCTTCCAGAGCAATTCCCCAGGGATCGATGCCGCGGTGGCAGCGGGCGCACGCTTCGTTTTCGCGATGCTCTTTCAGCTGTTCCTTCAACGGCAGGCTGGCGACATCACGATTCTGCTGGTCGAGGTTCGGAACGTTGGGCGGTGGCGGAGCCGGCGGATCATCCAGCAGTCGCTTTCGAATCCAGACACCTCGCAGGATCGCGTGAGAATCTTCGCCCGTTGAATTCGTAAGGAGCATGGAAGCCTGAGCCAGCAGGCCTCCGCGTTGCTGGTCTGCCGTCAGAGCAACGCGTTCGAATTCGATTCCTCGCGGCCCGTTCAGGCCATAGTGCTCGGCCATCGGCTGGTTCAGCATGACGAATTCCGCATCAAGAAATGCCAGCGCACTGATATCGCTGCGCAGAACTTCGTTGAAGAATTCCTGCGTCTCACGCCGCATGTGAGGTTTCAACTCGTTACGAAATGTCGGGTAGTATTCCGGGTTAACGGCAACGCGATTCACGCCGGCCAGGTCCAGCCATTGGTCGCTGAACTGTTCCACGAAATTCCATGCGCGAGCGTCGTCAAGCAGTCGATCGACTTCCGCGTTCAGTTTCTGCGGATGATGAAGCTGCCCCGAATCGGCGAGTGCAAACAGTTGCTCGTCGGGCATCGAACTCCCGAGAAAATACGAGAGCCGTGAGGCCAATTCGTGATCGGTCAATGTTCGACTCTTGCCGGACGAAGGTTCGACCAGGTAAAGAAAGTCGGGAGCGACCAGCACCATCGCCAGCGTTTCACGCATCGCCTCTTCAAAACGGGCAAACGTCGGTCGCACTTCCTGGAAGTAGGCCAGCATTTGGTTGACTTCGTCCGTCGTGACAGGCCGGCGAAACGCTCGTCGCATGAAGCGGTTGAGAACTTCACGGGCGTAAGCCATGGGATCACTCTCAGCGAGATCGCTGGCGAACAGAATGCGTGTGTGGTGCGCCGGTGGCCAGTTTTGGAAGACGGGTGCCTTGAAGCTGACGGACTCGATTTCAATTTTGGGAAAGTCTGGATCAAGCGGGTAGACTGTCCGAGTCTTTGGCTTCTTCTGCTTCGCCTGTTTATTTTTCTTCCTGTTGGCCTGTGCGGCAGGTTCAGCTTCCGGTTCCTCGATCACTTCCTGTCGAGGTTTCGGTACGGGTTTTCCGTCGCTGTAGGCGTTATTCAGCCAGATCAGGAGTCCCGGATACTTACTCTGAGTTCGGCTTTGGATCGGAAATGTTTCAAGCCGGCCTCGGAATTCGTAGTCCTGAAACTCGGTACCGATCACTTCCTGAATGCCGACTTCTCCGGACGGCGTTTGAGTGTCCGCCCGATATCCGAGCACAACTCGCAGTTGCGGATACGGTGCGTTGCCCGGCAGGATTGCCCGCGCCCGAACTCGAATGAGAAAGTCGCCTTCGTCAGGGAACTCAGTCGAACGAAACACGAACGTGCCGGACCGACCCAGAATGCTCGTCCAATTGCCTTTGACCTTGTCGGTCGTGGTCTCTTTTTCGGTCACATCCACAACAGTGGGTTCGTCATAAGTGACGATCGCCCGGCTCAACGCGCTGCGAGCCGATTGCAGATAACTCTCCAGCTGAAGAGCCGACATTCCCAGCGCCGAGCCGTTATTTGTGAAACCATCTTCGCCGGGGCTGTCCGGCAGGAGATCGGAGCCGTAATTCAGATCAAGGCCCAGCAGGTCACGCATTGTGTTGCGGTATTCGGTCCGGTTGAGTCGCCGCAGGACAACCTGGCCGCCAGTACTTCGGCGAATCTGCACGGCCTGTTCGATCTGTCCGGTAATCCAGCCCGCCAGAATTTCCCGTTCCTTCGCAGTGAGCGGCGTTGCGTCTTTCGGGGGCATTTCGCCGAGATTCAGAACGTTCAGCACATCGTACCAGGTTTCCGCTGCAGCTGAGTCTTTCACCAGATCGGTCGACAGCGTATCGAGACGTACATTGCCGTTAACGTCGTCGGAACCGTGACAGTGGACGCAGCGGCGTTGCAGGATCGGATTGATGTCTCTGGTAAAGTCTGCCGCGAACGACATTGAACTGTGAGCGACGCAGACAGCCAGTACGCAAAGACGAATTGGAAATCGGACTTGCACGGAAGCCTCAAGAATGGTTCTGGGCAAACGGCTGGGAAACGTTGGAGCAATACCCGCAGCATCAGGAGATGTACTGGTCGTGTCTGAGCTGCAAAGTTTCAAATTTGATACCCGATTCCAACCGTAAAATGAAGCGGCTCCTTACCGTCGTCAGATGCCTCGCCACTTTTTGGAGTTCCTGCGCATGAGAAACGGCGGCTGGTCACAGGTTGACCAGCCGCCGTATGCGTTGATGAGTTTGTTTCTGACGACCGTTTTCGCTGAAGCGTCGAGATGCTGATCTTACGGGGGGAGTTCGTCAGAAGTGTGCTGCCAGAAAATGCCAACAGAAATGTGACAGGCAGCTCCGTGGGGAAGCAAACAACCCTCGATTGTCGAAACAACCGAGGGCTGAGAACATCTTCAATTAGTGACCGCAAGCACCGCAGCTGTTGCAGGTCGAGCCGCAAGAACCGCAGCATTTGCCACCGAAGCTCGGCAAGCGAAGCTTAGGCAGGCTGCACTTCGGCAGTTTCGGCAGGCAAAGCTTTGGCATGCAGAGCTTAGGAAGGCTCATCTTAGGCATGCTCCAGCACTTCTTCTGGCAGCAGCAGCTCGAAGGAGCACAGGCTGGTGCACAAGGAGCGGCACATGAGGCAGCCATTGGGCCACAAGCTGGTGCACAAGGAGCGGCACATGAGGCACACTTTGGAGCACAAGCTGGAGCACAAGGAGCGGCACATGACGCAGCCTTAGGAGCACAAGCTGGTGCACAAGGAGCGGCACATGACGCAGCCTTGGGAGCACAAGCTGGAGCACAAGGGGCGGCACACGAAGCCGCTTTCGGTGCACACGCTGGTGCACAAGGGGCGGCACACGAAGCCGCTCTCGGTGCACACGCTGGTGCACAAGGGGCGGCACACGAAGCCGCTCTCGGTGCACACGCTGGTGCACAAGGGGCTGCACATGAGGCAGCTTTTGGTGCGCAGGCCGGTGCACATGCAGCCGGTGCGCAACACGATGGTCCATGGTGATCGAACAAGCCAGCAGATGCACTGCTGAGGCTTGCCGCCACGACCATAAACGCGACAGTCAGAGTCGTACACTTCATTCCTGGAATCTCCTCGAAGCCTGAAATCTGAAACGATAGGTGAGTCACTCCAGTTGTGAATCCGGGTGTTCCGACCCGACTCAGGAGTGCCCCCGCTCTACAGCGGCAGTTTGGGTAACACACCACAGGTTTCGGCTTGATCTCTCACGCTTCGTTGAGGAATCACGGTCAAAATCACGGCTGAGCTTCAGGTCCCGTAGATGTACCGGTTGTAGTGGTAACTCGGCGACCGATTGTTCCGGCTGGTCCAGACTTTCCCGCCTGTGACGAAGATATCGCTGCCTGACTCGTTCTGGACTGCAACGTTGATTCGCGCCAGACGAAAACCACGGGAGCAGTCAGACGGGCAGTCAACGGAAAGCATGCGTTGACTGGATTCAAGTTGGGAGGACGTCTCTGGCAATGGGCCGGAGCAGGAATCACTAAGAGGGCATCTGGGAAGATAAATGGTCTGGGCGATGGATTAAGGAAGGGGTAATA
>JABMPE010000428.1 GCA_013203845.1 Rhodopirellula sp.
GCTGCCGACGATCTCCGCATAGTCGATGCCGTCACCACCATTCAGTTCGTCAGCACCGCCGCCACCCAGCAACGTGTCGTTACCGCTCTGCCCCAGCAGCGTCACGGGAATCGTCGTCTGGCTGGCATCGAGACGATTGTTCCCCGAACCACCTTCCAGAACTGCCCGCTCGAAACCGCTGTGAACATGACTGCCCGAGCCGCCAGCGTCCGTATCCGTGATCCACAGATAAGCGTTACCGGTCACCAGCAGCGTGTCCGTCCCGCCACCGCCATTCAGGTCGTTACTGCCTTCACCCCCCGAAATGACGTCATCTCCTGCTCCGGCAGTAATCGTGTCATCACCTGGCCCGCCGGCTGCTTCCAGTGAAAGTGTCGACGAGACACCCACTGCATTCAGTCGATCGTTGCCCTGGTTATGCGTGGTGACGATTCGTTGGTTGGTGATCGTCGCGAGCGGAACGCGCACCTCGTTGTCGGAAATCTGCACACCAGCGTTTGCAACCAGTACGTTGTCGGGGTCCGTGATGACAAGGTCGGTGCTGACAATGCTCAGTGTCAAGTTGTCGGACAGCCCGGCTGTTGATCCGTCGACGATCGTAAGATTTCCGTCGCCGTCCAGATCAACCGTGATGACGTCGTTGTCGATCGTTGTCGCGTTGACCACCTGATCGCTGGCAGGATCGAAATCGTTATCCGATGCCGCATCATCGACGGAGACCGTAACGGACACACTGAGGTTGCCATCAGCGGTCGCGTCATCGACAGCGCTGACGATCACTGTTTGAGGCGTGTCCCAGTTGGACGTAGTAAACGTCAGCGTTGCTTGATCGACGGTTGCTTCGCCTGAGTTTCCGCTGGTCACCGTCAGCACCACGTTGCTTTGTGGCTGCAGAGTCAGCACAACATCGAACGAGTCCGTTGTTCCGGACTCAGTCGTGACCGTCGTGCCCCCGGATTCCGTGATGACAAAGTCCGGCAGAATTTCCTGCACAATGAAATTGAGATTGCTGACGGTCTCGTCACCGTCGCCCGACAGGATGACTCGGTAGGCACCTTCGGTCAGTGTGTTATCCAGAATCGCCGCCTGGTTGGAGACGCCCTTGGCCACAGCCAGGTCAGGATCACCGTCCTGGTCAAAGTCGGCAGTTGTCACCGACCAGGCCAGACGGACAGGAAAGATTCCGACACCGAAGTTCTGCGGAGACTGGAAGACGCCTCCGCCCAGGTTGAATAACACTGCCAGGTTCGAGTCGCTACCGTTGGTCACAACCAGGTCGACCAGTCCGTCAACATTCATGTCGACCGCCTCGATGGCCGTCGGTCCGGAACCGGCTGGATAGCTCGCCGTGCGAGCCTGATCGAACTGGCCGTTGAATCCATTATTGAACAGGACGGTCACGTTGTCCGAAAACTGATTGGCAGTGGCGACATCCAGGTTTCCGTCGAGGTCAAAGTCGGCAACGGCAAGGTCAGACGGTGAGAGACCGACATCTACTGGGGGAGTAGCCGGTAGTGAACCGCTTCCCGAGTTGAAGTAGGTCTCGATCCGATTCGCGCCAAAGCTGGAGACCACCAGGTCGGGGTTTGAGTCTGCGTTAAGTGCGTTGGCTTCGAGATTCGCGAATTCCGCTCGCGAAGGCACCGAACCAGTTGACACCGTGTGCAACACGCTGAAATTCGAGCCGGTTGTGTTGCTGATTACGAAGGCCTGATTACTGACCGCGCTGGTGACGGCAATGTCCGGAAAGGCGTCGTCAGTAAACAGCCCGGTCGACACCGTCGTCTGTCCGCCTCCCATATTCAGAGTGATCGGCGCCCCGAATGTCCCATCGCCCTGGCCAAGCAGGATTGACACAACAATCGTCGACTCATGTCCGACAACCAGATCGTCGGTGCCGTCCTGATTGAAGTCGGCCACGGCGACGGAACTAGGCTGAAACGAGCCGGTGAATACATTGTCTGCCGCCACGAAGGAATCGCCGTTCCGCAACATAATCGACAGGTCGTTCGTGAAGACATTGGCCACGACCAGATCAGGGAAGGAATCCGTATCCGAATTGAACGAGCCCGTCGCAATTGACTGCGGAAAGTCTCCCACATCGACATCAGAAATACTCAGCGAGTTGTTACGGGGAAACTGCTGCTCGCGATCTTCAGCGTTAATCGCTCGGACTGTGTAAGTACCACCTGAAAGTTGCTCGAAACCATAAAAGCCAGTGGCCGATGTGACCTGCGACGGTTCCGCCGTTCCACCGGGTGAATCGAGCATCCCGTTATTGTTCAGGTCGAGATAAACGGTAATTCCCGCTCGTTCTTCGCCGGAGTCCAGTTCGCCATTGTCGTTAGTATCTACAAAGTAGAACCCTTCGAGTTTCCCGGATCCGAGCCCCACACCGCCGACGGTATCCAGATTTCCGAAGTCGACGTCGGTCCGTTCTTCACCCGCTCCCAGCGAAACCTCAATCACCGGCCCTCCGGAAGGATCAGGCAGCGTCTGCTCAAACCCGGCCTGGACAACCTGCACGACTCGATGGGTCTGCAGCGGAGTTAACCCAGTAAACGAATACCGCCCTTCGGAGTCCGTCGTGACAACCGTCTCACCTCCATCGAGTGCGTTGTCGCCATCCTCGTCCAGAAACACCTGCCAGCTCTCAATCCCCGCCTCACCAGCATCACGCACTGAGTTCGTATTCAAATCGCGAAACACGCGACCGCTGATCCGGGCATCCAGTGGTGCATTCCCGAAGTCGACAGATGTGGCTGCATTTCCGGCATTTAGCCGAACGTTCCAGAATCCTGCATCGGGGAACGCGATTGGCTCTCTTCGGCCAAACACGACATAGCTTTCACCGGCCTCATTTGTATTTCCCGGGTCGCCTCCGGGGGCGCCGATTATCAAATCGTCCAGACCGTCCCGGTTCACATCTCCCGCACTCGAAACCGAAACTCCCGACCTATCGTTTGCGTCGATGCCGTCCACGCGGAAGCCGGTTGTGCCGTCCAGCGTGCTCAGGTTCACTGACGATGCGAATCCGTCTGAGTTGCCAAACACCACGTAACTCTTGCCTGCATTACTGTTCCCACCAGCGTCTGCCTGAAACGCACCGATGATCACGTCACCGATGCCGTCTCCGTTCACGTCACCCGCGTTGGATACCGAGTACCCGGAGTAGTCACGTGTATCAATGCCGTCGAGGCGGAAGCCGGTTGTGCCGTCCAGTGTGCCCAGGTTTATCGCCGACGAGAATCCACCCGACTTCCCGAACACCACGTAGCTCTCGCCCGCACGCTGAGCAGAGCCGCTGAACGCCCGATGCGCTCCGATGATGAGATCATCGAAGTCATCGCCATTCACATCACCAGCGCCTGACACGGAAATGCCGGACTCGTCGCTTGAGCCAACACCGTCGAGGCGGAAGCCGGTTGCGCCATTCAATGTTGCCAGATTGATCGCTGAGCTGAATCCGCCCGACTTTCCGAACACCACGTAGCTCTTCCCCGTAGTGCCAAAAGGGCCAGTATCTGCACCATTGGCCCCTATGATGATGTCATCGAAGCCATCGCCGTTGACGTCGCCAGCGCTCGCGACAGAACTCCCGGATAAGTCACTTTGATCAGTGCCGTTGAGTCGGAACCCGGTCGTGCCGTCCAGTGCCGCCAGAC
>JABMPE010000429.1 GCA_013203845.1 Rhodopirellula sp.
CATCTTCGGGGAGGTGGGCGCCGAGGCCCAGCTGTGTGACGATGGCGCGCTTGAGATAGTAGTTGCCGTACACACCCATGGTGTCGGTGTTCATCGACCAGCCGTTGGCGACGCGGGCGATGGTCGGCAGTTTCCACGCCATCAGTTTCTGTGCTTCTGCCGGTGCGGCCTCGAGCGCGGTTCGCACGACTGCTTCAACCTTGCTGATGTCAAAACTCCTGCCCGGCTCAATGCCAACGCGCTTCATCTGGGCGATGATGGGTTGGTCGGTGACATGAGGCGGGTGCAGCTTCATGAGCTCCGCGGCATAGGCGAAGTATTTGTCGGCGGGCATGGCGTCGACCTGTGTTTTCGGCGGCGTCTTCATGTCCACGGTCGGGTCAATCTTCACGGTCACCGGCACGGGCCGTTTGCCCCAGCCCGATAGCGGCGTGACTTTGTAGCCCGCCTGGATCTTGTGAACAGCGGGGTAATCGGCGGCGCCATCCGTCTTGGTGCGGCCGATGATCCAGACATACGGAGTGGGTGCCGCGATGTGTGAGAAGCCTTTCGGCACTGTGCCCGTCCAACCGGGGGGCGTGACCAGAAAGTTGCCCGCTTCGGTGCCGGTGGTTCGCGAACCGGGAGACGCAAAGGCGTCGGTCCACATGTCGAGCATGGGCAACAGGTAATACCGACGGTCGGTGTCCGGTGCGGAGACGACCATCGGCTCCTGGGTGAGGTCCAGCCAGGCGACGGAATAGAGCGTGTCGAAGTTGACGCGCACGACCACCTTCAAGTCTGCGGGCGGATACTCGGGGACGCTGACAAACATGTTCATCGGCCCTTTCGCAAACTCCTTACCGGCTTCGATGTTTGTGCTTTGCTTTCGCGTGATGTCCATCGTCACGATCGGATAGAAGTAGGCATACGCATCGACAGCAATGGCTCGGGCCTCCGCGTCGCTGATCGTGGCTTGCGCGTGCGCCGCCGGTAAAGATGCAAGCGAAAACAATGCCGCCATGCACCCAAGCGTGATGAGTCTCGTGCGATTCATGATCTTTTGCTTTTTTCGGGTATTAAAAGGGACGAAAAAGCGGTCAGCTAACGAATTGCGATCTATCCGGTCGCAGGGATGCCGACTGATAGATCGTGCGTTGAAGTTTTCCGCTTCGTGAGTCGAACTGCGGTGTACTGGGGATTCAATGGCGCTGCGAATCGGTACAAGGGCAAGTCTACACCGGTGGGATGCCTGGGTCACGGCTGGCTGGTTTTCGGGCCGAAGCAGGGTAGCCCAGACAATCACTTTCAGGTTGCCAGGGAGCCGCAGGCACAGGATGTGTCGTCGCAACGGGTGATCTTTGGCAGACGGTTGGCTTGCCTGCCATTCGCGATCAGGCAAGCGGCAGCCTGCTACGCAATCAGGTCGTGAACCACTTCGCCATGCACGTCGGTCAGTCGGTAGTCGCGGCCCTGGAAGCGGTACGTGGTCTTCAAGTGATTCATGCCGAGCAGATGCAGAATGGTGGCCTGCAGGTCGTGGATGTGGACCTTGTTCTCCACGACGCCGAATCCCAGTTCATCGGTCTGACCGTATTCGAACCCGCCTTTGACGCCGCCGCCAGCCATCCACATCGTGAAGCAGTCGGGGTAGTGGTCTCGGCCGAGCACTTTGCCTTTTGCCGTGCGGCCTTCACGGAACGGCGTGCGACCGAATTCGCCACCCCAGACAATCAGTGTGTCGTCCAGCATGCCTCGTTGCTTGAGGTCGGCGATCAGTGCGGCGACGGGCTTGTCCATCGTCGCGCATTTGTTGGTCAGCCCCGATGTCAGGCCCGTCCCTTCACCGGTTCCGTGGAAATCCCAGCCCCAGTCAAAGAGCTGCACGAAACGGACTCCCTGCTCGACCAGTCGGCGAGCCAGCAGACAGTTGTTGGCCAGACTCGATGCACCCGGCTGAGCACCGTAAGCGTCCAGAACGTGCTTTGGTTCTTTGGTGATGTCCATGACTTCCGGGACGGATACCTGCATACGATAAGCGAGTTCGTACTGAGCAATCCGGGTCAGCGTTTCAGGATGCCCGAGTTTTTCGGCTTGGACTTCGTTCAGATCGCGCAGCGCGTCGAGACTCAGCCGACGCATTTCACGATCCATCCCTTTGGGGTCTGACGCGTAAAGCACCGGGTCGCCTTTCGAGCGGCATTGCACGCCCTGGTAAACGCTAGGCAGAAAACCACTGCCGAAGGAATTCTTGCCGCCGTTCGGCTGAACTCCGCTGGAGATCAGCACGACGAAACCCGGCAGGTCTTCGTTCTCGGAGCCCAAGCCGTAAGTTGTCCAAGCACCCATCGACGGTCGACCCGGACGTGGCGAGCCGGTGTAGATCAGCAGTTCAGCCGGCGCGTGGTTGAACTGGTCCGTGTTCATGGAATGGACGAGGCACATCTCGTCAACGACTTTGTGCAGGTTCGGAACGGCGTCCGACATGCGGATGCCTGCTTTGCCGACCTGCGGAAACTGGCGAGGAGTTCCCAGCAGTTTCGGAACACCCGAAGTGAAGGCGAAACGGCGGCCTTCGAGGAATTCAGCCGGGCAGTCTTCATCCGTACGTTTAATGAGTTCCGGTTTGTAATCCCACAGATCGAGATTCGGTGGCGAGCCGGTCATGTGCAGATAAATCACCCGCTTCGCCTTCGCATCGAACTGAGTCAATTTCGGCGCGAGCGGGTTGATGACCTTTGGCCGTGCGTTGGCGGTGTTGCCAGCCATCGCGGACAAGGCCATACCACCGAGTGCGATGTTGGAATCCCGCAGAAAGTGGCGGCGAGTCAGGTTTTGAATTCGCTGATTAAACGGGTTCATGGCAAAGTCCGGGTTTGATCGCTGGAAGAGGGAGTTCAATTGAAACTTGTGTGGGTCACCGTTTCATAAACATTTCGTCGAGGTTCAGCAGCACATTACTCACCACCGTCCATGCCGCCAGATCGACAACAGCCATGCCATCAGGAGCTGGTCCCAGCGGCATCGTGGCGATGGCCGTCGCTGCTTCTGCGTCTTCGGAATACTTCGCGCGGACCGCGTCGAACAATTTAACGAGTCGTGACTGTTCGAAATCTTCAGGTATTCGTGCTGTCGCCAGTCGGAACCCGAAGGCGACTCGGGCTTCGGTAGAGCCTTCGTGGGCGGCGATGCGTCTGGCCAGAGCCTGAGCGGCTTCGACGTAAACCGGATCGTTGAGTGTCACCAGTGCCTGAAGTGGCGTGTTGGTCCGGTCTCGACGAACCGTGCAGACTTCTCGGTTCACCGCGTCGAAAGCCATCATTGATGGATACGGATTGGAGCGCCGCCAGGTGGTATAGAGGCCTCGCCGAAATTTGTCGTCGCCTTCGCTGGTTTTCCAGTCGATCGCGCTGCCAAACGCGGCACTCACTCCCTGATTCGGCTGAAGCGGTCTGACCGGTGGCCCGAACAGCTTGTGAGCCAGCAGACCGCTGACGCTGAGAGCCTGATCGCGAATCATCTCGGCCGACAGCCGGAAACGCGGCCCGCGTGCCAACAATCGATTCTGCGGGTCACGAGCGGTCAATTCATCCGTCACACGCGACGATTGCCGGTATGTTGCGGAAGTCACCAGCAGCTTCACGAGATGTTTGATGTTCCAGTCGCTGGCGACAAGCTCCGTCGCCAGCCAGTCGAGCAGTTCCGGATGGACCGGACGTTCTCCCTGCGATCCGAACTCTTCACTGGTGCTGACAATTCCGATGCCAAAGATCGCTTCCCAGTACCGGTTGGCCACGACGCGAGCGGTCAATGGGTTCTGGTCGTCAATCAACCACTCAGCAAGAGCGAGCCGGTTCGGCGGTAAGTCCTCGGGCAGCGGATGAAATGCTGCCGGAACGCCTTCGGTGACTTCGTCGCTCGTCTGCTGATAGTTACCGCGAATCTGAATCTTTGTAACGCGATGTTTGTCGGCGGGCAGGTCCTTCATGATCGGGACAGAAGTCGCGGGTTTGAGATCGACCAGTTGCTTCTG
This sequence comes from Rhodopirellula sp., assembly GCA_013203845.1. Taxonomy (GTDB): domain Bacteria; phylum Planctomycetota; class Planctomycetia; order Planctomycetales; family Planctomycetaceae; genus JABMPE01. Next base: position 4,013 of record JABMPE010000429.1, read on the forward strand.
GATTGTCCGCAGTCGCGCTCGTTCTTTGGTCAGTTCGGGAGCGACTTCCGCGATGAAGTAGTTGGTCAGTGACTGTTGCGCCTCGGCGGACCGCTTGCTGACGGGAGTGCTGATGATTGCCAGTTTGTCGTCAGGAATGCCGGCAAATTCCCGGACACGCTCGTCATGACTGGCAGCAATCCGGAAGTGTGACAGCGTGTGATTTTCGTGTTGCGAAATCTGCTCGATCGTGACGGCGATGCTGGACCCGGCCGGTACGTCAACGGCTTTCTGAGGAATCAACGTCAGCCGATGATTCCTGTCAGTCTGACCGCCGACAGCCCAGCCTTTGGTCTTCGGATCCGAATTGTTCAGCACGTCTGCGGCTGAGAATGCCGTCTGTGAATAGTCGGCAAAGGCTGAACTGAACGGAATTCCTCGCGCTGAGCTGAGTGAATACTCGGCGCTGGGGTTGGGCGATTCGACCACTTTCTGTTCCCAGACGATCTCATGCTTTTCATCGAAGACCTGCACGACGAAGTTGGCCAGGCGGACGTGCAGCTTGTTGTCTGTGCGGTTCCAGAGTTGAATCCGGTCGATCGCCAGGCTGGATTTCAGATCGACTTCCCACCACGGATCAGCGGAAACCGCGGTGTGCGTCGTCGATTTGGCGACCTGGTAGTCACCGTTGGTGTTGCCATCAATCGCCAGGTTCGCGAGCCCGCCGAAGTCGGTTGAACTCTGCTTCGCCTCGCCTTGAAGGGCGACGTTGTCGGATCCACTGAAGACCTGCGTTTCAGCCAGCGACAGCATTTTTTCCTTACCCGGAATCGATACCCGGACATAGCGACCGTTTAAACGAGTTCCGTTCGGCGGGATCAGCGCGGCCGAGATCTTCGAAACGACAAAGTTATTGCCGGGGAAGGTTTCGAGCTGAATTCCAGTCAGCCGGTTGCTGCTCACCGGAACGGTGACAGTGTACGTGTCGGTCTTCGCCTGCTTCTCGACTTTGATCGAATTGTCGTCCTGCGTGTTGAATACCGCTCCTGACTTTGACGTGACTTCTGTCGGTTTTGAAACGGCCCACTCGGGAGCAATGCTGAGACGGTCTTCCCACTTTTTCTGAGACGCAAGCAACTCGGGAGTTGACGTCGACAGTAACTTTTCCAGTTCGGTGGACTCGGCCTCCCAGGCAACTCGATTCGCTTTCTGCTCATCCGTAAAGATCTGAATCAACGGGCTTTCGTCACGACGATCGGCGTCTTCGGTGTTGTTGAAGAAGGCGAAGAATTTGAAGTATTCCTCGTTGGTGATCGGGTCGAACTTGTGAGTATGGCACTGAGCACACGCCATCGTCGTGCCCATCCAGACGGCCATAGTCGTGTTGACTCGGTCAACGATGGCGACATTGCGGAATTCCTCATCGTTCGTGCCGCCTTCATTGTTAGTCAGCGTGTTGCGATGGAATGCCGTCGCGATGAGTTGATCTTCGGACGGGTCCGGCAGCAGGTCGCCAGCAATCTGCTCGATGGTAAACTGGTCAAACGGCTTGTTCGAGTTGAGAGATCGAATGACGTAATCACGATAAGCCCAGATCGTGCGAGCCGGGTCGTCGGCGTAGCCCGCTGAGTCCGCATACCGAGCCAGGTCCAGCCACATTCTGGCCCAGTGCTCGCCGTAGGCGTCTTTTTCCAGCAGCCGATCGACGAGCGACTCGTACGCGTTGGGAGACTTGTCCGCCAGAAATTCTTCCACTTCTTTCAGAGTCGGTGGCAAACCAGTCAGGTCCAGAGTGACTCGACGAATCAAAGTAGGACGATCGGCTTCCTCATTGGGCGACAGCTTTTCGCGATCGAGTCGCGACAGAATAAAACCATCGATCGCGTTGCGTTGCCAGGCTTTGCTGGAAGTTTCCGGAACATCCGGTCGAACCGGGATCTCGTAGGCCCAGTGCTTCGCGTAGGCCGCTCCCTGTTTCACCCATTGAGTCAGCAGATCGATCTCCTGCTTCGAAAGAGGCTTGCCCTTTCCGGTCGGCGGCATGACTTCGTCCGGATCGGAAGAGGTGATGCGTTTGATCAACTCGCTGGCTTCGGGCTGGCCCGGTACGATCGCGGCATAGTCCCCCAGATCAGCGATGGCACCTTCCCGCGAATCAAGCCGCAGGTCAGCCTGACGCTCGGCATCGTCCGGCCCGTGACACGTGAAGCAGCGATTCGACAGGATGCCGCGAATGTCCCGGTTGAAGTCGACACTCTGCGACAACGCCTTCGTCTTTTGAGTGTCTTGAGCACTTGTCGGGGCAGAAACGCCAACAAGCAGAAAAACGGCCAATGCCAGGTAGCATGTAAATGCCAGGTAGCAGGGACCAGTGCGAGCCGAAGAGTTGAACCAGAATCGTTGAGGCATGGCTTTCGTTCCGTCGGGAGCAAAAGGCGGCGGGCGAGTTGTCAGGAAGGATGTGTATTGTGACGGGTCGAGCTTCTCAAGGGGAAGTCAGAGACGGAAAAACTCTCTTCGAATTGCAGGGGGAAACGACTTAATCGCAGAGGTTGCCGAGTTGAAAAACGCAGAGATTAAAGGAGAACTATCCGCGTCTCTACGCGTCCTCTGCGGACTCAGCGTTCTGTTCATTCAGAAGTACGTTTGATCTGGTGAGCACTCAAGGCGAACTTACCAGCCAGCCGTCCCTTCGATTATCGTTCCTCAACCGGCAAGTTAGCGGAAAGAGTTCACGTCAGAAGAGAGCAAGGCCACGCAATGAGTCAAAATGCGATCATCGTTTGCGCCGTCTGGTTCGGAGTAATGAGCCTGGCAACGTTCATTACCTACGGCGTCGACAAACGCCGAGCGAAGCAGGAAGGCGAGCGCGTTTCGGAAAAGACACTGCACATCCTCTCGCTGCTCGGCGGCTGGCCCGGAGCGATCGCCGGTCAGAAACTGTTCCGACACAAGACCGTCAAGAAAAGCTTCCGCCTCGTCTTCTGGCTGTCTGTCCTCGGGAACCTCATCGAATCCGTCCTCGTCTACGGAGCCTTTCAGCACTACCGGTCGTGGTTTTCGTGAGCGACTAAATGCCAGGTGTCAGCGTGGCCTGCATGAGTTCAGCGATTCCTGATGGGTTCTCACCCAGTTGAGTTCGGAGTCCGGCGATGACTCGCTGGCGGCGTTCTTCGGAGTGATTCTGGTTGAGCTTCCATTTGCCTTCGATCGATTCGATTTCGATCGTGAAGCCAATGATGGCACCGAGCAGGCTTTCGATGAAGTCGGGTTCGGCAGAGTCCAGTTGCCAGGGCTTGGGCATTGTCGACTCGTAGACCTGGACGTAACGGCGGACGATGTTGAGCAGGGCGGCGGGTTCCTCGACGAGTTTCACTGTTCCGGTGGCGTGAACAGCGACGTAATTCCAGGTCGGGACGACGTTCTGCTCTGCAAACCAGCCCGGCGAAATGTAAGCGTGCGGGCCGTGGAAAATCGCGAGTGCGTCGGTGTTTGCAATCTCCCGCCATTGCGGATTGGCTTTCGCCATGTGTCCGATCAGCGTGCCGTTTGGCCCGGCGTCACGATCGAGCAGCAACGGCAGGTGGCTCGCTGCCGGACGGTCACCATTCGTTGTGATTAACGTTGCGAAACTGTTTTCTTCGATGCGCGAATGCAGGGTCGCAAGGTTATCGACGACAAAGCTGGACGGTGTGTACATAGTGATGTCCTTCTGCGGTGAATCCGAACCAGATAACCGATGGCGAGAACTTCGTATGCCGGAACGAGCGCAGTGCTGTTCCGGCAACGCCCAGGATCAAACTGCCGGAACTGCGAGGAGCTGGTTCCAGTCTACCGTGAGCACCAACTTGCTCATGAAACTTTCGGGAATGCGACACCGGCTGCTGATAAACTGTTCGCGGCAGTGTTCCGGTCAATCGAGTTCGAACTGCGCGAGATGAGCTTCGCGGTCGGCTTCGGTCATTTTCTTCGTCTGTTTGTCTTTCAGCAGGATGTGCCGGCCGAGCACCAGAACGTCCATGTCCGTCATCAGGAAGCAATGCCAGGCGTCTTCCGGCGAGCAGACAATGGGCTCGCTACGAACATTGAAGCTGGTGTTGATCAGAACGGGACAGCCGGTCTTTTCTTTGAATTGTGAGATCAACTGATGCAGCAGGGGGTCTCGCTCGGTGTCGACTGTCTGTACTCGTGCGGAAAAGTCGACGTGAGTGATCGCGGGAATGCTCGACCGTGAGAAGTTCAGTTTGTCGATGCCAAACCTCTTTTCGTAGTCGTCGGGCAGTGCGTTGCGGATTTCTTCCCGCACGGGAGCGACCAGCAGCATGTACGGGCTGTCTTCGTTCTCGCGCATCTGGAAGTACTCGTGCACGTGTTCTTTCAGCACGATCGGAGCGAACGGGCGGAACGATTCGCGGAACTTGATTTTCAGATTCATCACCGACTGCATCTTCTGGCTGCGAGCGTCGCCGATGATCGATCGCGAACCCAGCGCGCGAGGCCCGAACTCCATCCGTCCCTGGAACCAGCCGATGACTTTTTCACTGGCGATCAGCGAGGCCACTTCGTCACAAAGTTGCTTGTCAGATTCGCATGTTGTGTAAACGGCGTCGTTCTGGGCGAGATACGTTGCGATTACGTCATCGGGAAACGCCGGCCCCAGCCGTGATCCTTGCTGGCTGTCTTTACCGTTGGGCGTCCGCTCTTTCTCCAGCAGTTGATGCCAGATAAACAGAGCCGTTCCGAGTGCTCCACCGGCATCGCCTGCCGCGGGTTGAATCCAGATATTCTCGAACGGACCTTCGCGCAGGATTCGACCGTTGCCGACGCAGTTCAACGCGACGCCTCCAGCCATGACCAGATTCTTCGATCCGGTCAGCTGGTGAACGCGACGAGCCGTTCTGAGCATGACTTCTTCAGACACAGCCTGAACCGACGCGGCCAGATTCATTTCACGCTGTGTGACGGTCGCTTCGGGCTTCTGGGGCGGACCACCGAACAGACGATGGAACTTGTCCGACGTCATGGTCAGGCCCTGGCAATAGTTGAAATAGCTCATGTCCATGCGGAACGAGCCATCCTCTTTCAGGTCCATCACGTGTTCGAGAATTAGATCTTTGAATTCCGGCTCGCCGTACGGAGCCAGACCCATGACCTTGTATTCGCCGCTGTTGACTTTGAACCCGGTGTAGTAGGTGAACGCCGAATAC
>JABMPE010000430.1 GCA_013203845.1 Rhodopirellula sp.
ATAAACAGGTCCGAAGATCTCGCCATGAAGACCGCAATGCAACGAAATGGCCGGACAACAAAACAGTTCGCAAGCGCGAAGCGCGCTCGAACTGCTCTTTTTAGGTTGAGATAGCCTATGGCCTTTGCTTTCGTCTCGGCTTTTGTTGTCCTGGTCTTCTGGCGTCCCCAGGAGTGGCTGTTCGTCTGGCTCTACGGGTTGCCCATGCTGGATGTTGTCGTGCTCCTGGCGCTCTTCGGGTGCCTGGTAGAACTCGATCAAGGCAAACTGCGCATCCCGAAGCAGTCGCCGCAGCTTTACCTGCTGGGGGGGGTATGGTTCGCTGGCATCATGTCGCACGTGGCGCATACCTATTTCGTGGGTATGATGAACACCATCCCGCTGATGTTCAAGAGTAGTTTGTTCGCGGCCCTGCTTCTGACAACCCTGGACCGCGTGAGCCGCCTGAGACGACTCGTCTTTCTTATGGTCGCGATGACCAGTCTTATGGCGGTGCACGCCCTCCTTCAAGAATACAGGGGATACGGGTTCGCCTGGCAACAGCCAATCTATGTCCCGGCGCATGATGGAAATCCTGCCCACACGAGAAGCTACTTCTTTGGAATCTTTGAGGACCCCAACGATCTCGCCCAGATCCTGGCAGTATCCATTCCTCTCTGCTTTCTTGTGACGCGTAGAATGGGTTTCTTTGGAATTCTAGCAGCCTGTGGGCTGGCTGCACTGCATATTCGCGGGATACTCTCGACGCACTCTCGGGGCGGACAACTGGGTATGATGGCGACGCTTGGTGTCATGTTTCTGTTTATTTTTCCAAAGAAATGGCTTCCTTGGCTCATTTCCATCTGTACACTCGGAGGTCTGATGCTTTGCCCGCTTGCCTCGACCCACATCGATGAGTCAGCGCATGACCGTATCATGTTGTGGGGGCAAGCCAACCAGGCGTTCAAGCACACTCCCCTGTTTGGAGTCGGCATCAATATGATAAGCGAGTTTACCGAGCAGTCGCGAGCCGTGCACAATGCCTACGTGCTGTGCTATGCCGAGACAGGTGTGTTCGGGTACTGGTTCTGGTTCAACCTGCTTCTGCTCGGTTTCCTAGGAGCTTGGCGGACGTACGTCGAGCTGCGGGGACAGGCGGAGCCGGAAGCGCGCTGGCTCGGGCGCGCCGGTGCGCTGGGAATAGCGTCCCTGGCGGGATACGCAGTCTCGGCGTACTTTCTCGGTCGAGCGTTTGTCTATCCCATGTACTTCCTTGTGGCAACACTCGCCGCGATCCCTGTCATCGCCCGGGGCTTCCTTGGTCGGAACCATCCGCCACTCATCCGCGTTCGACGGGATCTCTATGTGCTGGGCACGATTGCATCCCTGTTCAGTATTGCGTACATCTACATCTCGATCATTCTTCTCAATAGAACAGCCTATATCGGTAGCTAGCGTTTCACTTGATCAACCCATTAACCATGAAGAACATGAGGGAACTGAAGACGATACGGCCGATAGCGCGTTGTGCGCCGTGCTCTGTAATGCGTCTGACTCTTGGCCACTTTGCATGGGTACCATGGGTATTTAGACGGGATTAACGGGAGCAACAGGATAGCAGTCTTCCTGGCTGCGTGCTACGTATGACGAGGCGGCTGCCGGGAAAACTCTTCATGGCCTTAATGTGCTTCATGGTCAGAAAGTCTGGCTAGTGACTCATAAAGTATCACCCGCGGATGCAGGATGATGTGCAGGATCGGTGTTGGAGTGTAGAGGATGGAACAGAGCAAGAAAGACGGACTTACTGCCGGCGTGTTGATATCATGCGTTCTCCTGGTGGTATTCTGGACCGTCATGGCCAATTGGAGCCGCCGCGATGTTACCCCCTTCGAGCTAACGGCGGACGATTTTGCGAGTTTTCACCTCTCACCAGACAAGTGGGCTGTCGAGCAGCTCCATATTCCGGCGACACACGTGGAGCCCAACATTCTCGCCTACCGTTTTCGATGGCGTGCGGATGGAAACTCTGTGACTCCACGGCGAGGCAATGTGAGAGTGCGGCTGGTACATGGCTACAACATGCCCGACTGCATGCGGATCAAGCGATATACCGTGGAACTGCTGGCCGAAACGCGACGTACGCCGCAGGGGACGACCACGGAGATGAGTCGCCCTGATCTGGTTGGGCGACTGGCGGAGATCTGCCCGGGGAGTCAGGTCCAGGTCTGGCTGTTGACTTCGGTCACGGGCGATGTGGCGATATGGGTAACCGGGATGCTCCGCGCCGGGACCCTGGAAGAGACCCCGGTGGATGTGTGCAGCATGGCCTATCCGCGTATCGGCGTGCCGGACGATCCGAGCTGGCTGCCGGAAGGCTTCAAGCTGTCCAGCCTTCGCCACCCGATTCGCAATGTTCGCTGGCTGATCCGTGCGAAGTGGAACAATTCTCGCTGTGATCTAGCGACATTTCTGAAGTTGCGGCGCCCAGCCTGGGCAAGCGAGGAGATCCAGACGTTGGTTGTCGAATCCGAACGCAACGTTCGCGGGAAAGACGATCTGCTGCTCGCCCTGGAGGATGCGATGGATGTCTATCTGTTTGTACAGTCGGATCTGGAGGGGTGGCGCCGTGGAAGTGTGGAGTGAGAGAAGATGCCCATCTGATGACGGA
>JABMPE010000431.1 GCA_013203845.1 Rhodopirellula sp.
CACATCATCAGACCGTTCAACCACCCGACGATTCGACGGAAACAACGTCGCCGCAAGAGCCGAATGACGAGTCGTCTGAACCACCAGAAACGAATGGTGGAAGCGACCCGTTTCGCAGGACACCACGCACATGCTGAATCAACCCGTGAACCGTGTGGTCGCCGGTCTCGGAATTCTGTTCCAGCAGCGGCTGCAGAATTGCGACTTCATTCAGTTTGATGTCAGTCGCTTCGAAGTACAGCGTGCGCCAGCGATCGCGCAAGTAATCCAACATCGGTTGCGACAGGTCTTCGCAGGTGTCGAGTGCCGCGTACTTTTCCAGGCAGTGCTGGTACTGCTTCATGTAAGCGAGCCGGAGTCTCGCCGCAGTGCGGTTGTCATGCCGCTGAAACGGATCCGTTTCGACGTCGATTTCAGGGCCGGTGGAGGCGTGACGTGATTCGATGTCAGAATTCTACCGCGCATCGCGCCGAAAAACGGCTTGACAATTCTTCGAAGCGGTGCATGATATGCCTCACTTCGGACGCCACCTGTTTCGCGTCCCGCTCAGTGGCCGACAAACGGACGACACGCACGACGTGTTCGCAGTTGCCTGGCCCGAGTGACCGCCTGACCTCAGGCACCACTTTCGAAGCGACCCTCTTTCCGGATCTCGCTTCACTCTTCTTCGCCCCGAATGATCGCATCTTTGCGAGCCGGCGCGCCCTGAGGTCTCCCGCATGAAGCTCACCGAGAATGATTTGCGCGTTCTGACGGCGATCGCGCGCTATCACGTACTCAGCGCCAGCATGATTCATCGCATGGTGTTTCCGCACCGCGCCGACCGTCGGCACACGCGTCGCCGATTACAGCAACTGCTGCACGACAAATACCTGCACCGATCGTCGGTGAGCATCGCGTTTTCCAGCGGCAATTTCGGTCCCGTTTATTCGGTGACAGATCGGTCCTGCGACGCCCTGGCGGTTTACTACAACGATGATGCCTGGCTGGCCTTGAACACAAAGCCGCCGCGCACCGACCGGCTGCACCATTGGCTCGACATCGCGTGGACGCACTGGATCGTCGACCAGGCGACGGAGGCGTACCCCGCCGTGAAACTCGACACATGGATCAACGAGTGGCAGTCGACCTGCGACGTTGACGGAAACCCTTCAGGTTTCGTCCTGCATTCGCAGTTCCGTGAACAGCCGCCGTTGTCCTGTTCACCGGACGCTGCGTTCCTGCTGGAAATCGCCGGACATCGACGCGTGCTGTATGTCGAAATTGACCGGGGCACCACAGGTGTCAAAAGAGTCGCTGCCTCGAAGACGCCGGGGTATGCGGAACTGGCGGCGCGACGAGTCCATCGTCGGCACTTTCCATCGACCACGTTCGATGACTTCTCCGTGCTACTGATCACCGTCAGCGCGAACCACCGAGATCGACTGCGTTGTGAGGTCGCGAAGAAGTCCGAGCATCGGCCTGATCTATGGCTGTTCGCCAGTCGCGATGACTTCACGCCGGAAGCGGCGTTGTTCGGTGACATTTTTCACGATCACACGGGGGAGATTGGTCCGTTGCTGAATCGTTCGCTGATTCGCGATCCCGAAGACAAGGGGACGGAGGGCTCGCACGATGCGGCATGAATGCACAATCAGTAAAACGTTGTACCGTCAAGATCAGGACGCCCATGCACGCCCACCGGCACGTCCTCCCTCGCGTCAGTCACGCGTCAGCAGGGGGTACAGCAAAGGGCGTCCTTCCCGAGAGGCGGGCCTCATCGTAACCCGAGTCCTGCCAGCAGCCTGGGGCTCGCCAGGGGCGTTCGTCGCAAAACTCCTCAACCCCTGGCTGTTATGCCTGTGTGGCTGTTTTACGGAAGTCGAGTTCTCCCGATGGTCGAACTCGACTTACCTGCCAGTGGTGCGTCGCTCCACGCCTCGGTTCCGCACAGCCATAACAGCCAGGGGCTCCGCCCCTGACGACCCCTGCCAACGATCACATGGACGATTTCAGGGTACTTTTCAGACGACGTTGCGGACGGATCGTTGTCATTCGGGCGATGCCCGAACAGGCTGCCCTCCCCGAGAATGGATGCTCCTCGGCTTCGCCACACCACCACCCGACGCGCGTGCTGGACGGTCAGGGCCGTCTGACGCGCACGTCATGGTGTGGATTTTCATATTTCACTACCCCCATTACCCATGCCTAAGGAGTCTTCTACGAAACCGATTAAGACGTTCCGCCATCGCGGAATCTCTGCTTCTGTCTTTGAAAACAAGACGGAGCAGAATGTCTCGTTCTTCAAAATCTCCATCGTGAGAACCTACAAGGACGGCGACGAATTCAAGTCCACGCCCACGTACAGCCGCGACGACCTTCCTGTGCTCGTTTATGTGGCTAACGAAGCGTTCGACTACGTGCTCTGCAAGGAACGCGATCAGCGGGCCGAGCAGCAGCACGACGATTGAGACACTCACGCGGCAGACTTCCCTGAAGGTCTGCCGCCGGTCCAGCGGCCCGCGACGGCGTTCCAGTTACTGGAATCGCAGCGTGATGCCATCGACTGATGACACCTGTTTTCGAAGTGCGATCTGACTTTCGATCCAACACTTCACTCTTTTTGAATCGCGTCACGATCAGGTGACGGCCTGTGAGGAACTTCGCCGGCAATCTGCTTGCGCTTCCATACGGAGTACCGGTAGACTGATTGCCATGACCTCTCACGAAAACATCCCGGCCACTCAGGCCGATATTCAACGACTGGAAGCTCATCTCACGCTACTGATTGAACGGACAGAAACGCTGCTCGACCAGACCAACGAGGCTGACAGCCAGCTTGATGCAAGCATCAGTCGTCTGGCTGATGGCGTAGACCGACGGTTCAATCAGGTCGACGAATGGCTCGATCGAACAATCGCCGGCCTCGAACATATCGAGCGGAAATTCAATCAAAGCAGCTCACAGACCGAACAACGACTCACCCGACTCGAAAGCTGGATGAATTCTGCTGACTGACAACACCAATACATACTTCGTTTTCAGGCTTCCGCAGGGGGCTGATTCTCTGGCGGTTACGGACGCTGCCGGATCAGTCCCGCGGGTTTTCCGCTGCTGGCAACAGTAGCGAGTAGTTTCTTTCCTCTAACACTTATGGAAAATGTAGAAGCGGTTCCTCACGGAACCTGCGTTTTCGGGATGCACCAGTGCTGCGATTGCGGTCCGTGTGATTCTCGAAGACGTGCCGTCATGAGACTTGTTGATTCAATGTCCGTGATTCCTTCGCGATGGATTGCTGATCTGGCTGAAGCCTGGGACGAACAGTTCCCACTGCCCATGTGGGGTTCCGTTTTTCTTCCGGGCAACGCCTGTGACGACTCGAATATCCGTCAACTGCTGAAGGAGATCGACACCGACTGCGACGAGGAACGTGAGCTGGCCGAATTCGGCTGGCAGGCAATCGCTGATACCGGAATGATCGCGCGGGAGTTCGATGGCGAACTGCTGTTCGGCATTCATGGTGCCGGCTACGACTTTCTGGAAACTCACTGGTCCCGGCTGTACGACGCACTCGGGTATCAGTGGCACACAAAGTGAGCCCACGGAGCGGCCGTAACCGCTCCCGGCTCCCGCCGGATGACTGCGAACGGAGTTCCACGTGAACCAGTCGCCTGTCGCCGGCAGACTGATTCTGCACCTTTCCGCCACTCCAGCTCTTTCCTGGTACCTGGCACTCTTTGAATGAAGCGGTTTCGTACTGAAGCCGCCTGCCATCACTCAGGAAAGGATTTTCCATGCAGATTCAGATCAGCGATTGGGCTGAAACAGACACCTGTCTGTGGTGCAGCAAAGACAAGGAAAGCGTGACGGTCACCTTTGACGAGGGGTTCCTCAGTGCGGCCACGCTGTGCTGGCACTGCCTGCAGAACGCCGTGCGGGTTTGCCGTCAGAGACAGGCGGCAGACGACGAATCATCAGAAACATCCGGAAGCAGAAAGACTCGTGCTCATCGTCCGGCAGAGGACGGATGACGGACGCGGTCTGCTGTACGCCGCTTGCGGCGCATTATTTTCCACCCCTGTTATGCGTGTTCGAAGAATTGTTCGATGGATTCTGCGGCGACTGGCCAGGTTGCTGTACCCCGATGAACCATGGCTACAGGAGCGGTCAAACGATCGATACCGGCGAAACTGGCGTCGCTGGTCACGTTATCCCGATCCGGGACCGGCGTTCGATCTGATCGTCATCCTCAGTTGTCTGGTTCTGGCAGTCGCCTGCCTGTTTGTATGAGGCTGCTGAAGGGAACCGACCTCTGACGGTTCCCTCAGTCTTCACGCCTGGCGACGGACACTGATTCCTTTGATGAGAGACTCGATCAACTGACAGGCTGAGAAGCACTCACGGGACGACCTGACAGCGTTCGCACTCCCTGCGAACCAGCAGTCTTCCCTGACTGACTCGCGGCAGGAAGCCGCCTTTTCAGAAGCGTCGCCATTCTCGCGACGGCTTCACTCAGGTTCTCCGCAATCTACTTGCGCGCGTGCAGAACCTCAGGCAGTGTGTCCGTCCTGTCTGCTGTGTGCAGATGGGACGCGAATCTCAGTTCCTTCTGAAAAGGTACACGTCATGGCGAAGAGTAAACCCGAGAAAATTTTCCGCATTGGATTCGTTTCTGCGTCTGTGTTTGCACACGACGTCGAGTCCGACGAAGGCCAGCGAACCGTTCGCTCGGTCAGTCTCCAGAAACGCTACAAGGACGGCGACGAGGTGAAATACGTCTCGTCGTTCAACCTCGCCGAAATCCCGCAGGCCATCCGGACACTGCAACTGGCTCAGGATCACGTCGAGGCTCAGGAAGCCGAAATCCATCTCACGGACTAACCGCCTTCCGATTCGCAAAAGCCGGCAGCCCGAACATTCGAGCTGCCGGCCATTTCTTGAGAACTCATCGCTCATTCATCCGGAGCCAGAACCATGCTGCTCACCGTCAAAGACGTTGCCCAGAAACTCAACGTCAGCCAGTCCTGCATCTACCAACTCGTCGAATCCGGCCGCATCCCCCACCACCGCATCGGCCTCGGCCGAGGAGCCATTCGCTTCAATGAAGCTGACATCACCGAATACCTCATGAGCAATCGCGAGGAATCAAGCGACAAACAAGCTACTCGAATTACGAGAACGCGTCGTCTTAAACACATCAAGCTCTAGCTGGCTGCTGCCCGTTTAGCGAGAGACAGCATATGTTGAGGATCATGTGTCAAATGCTGATAGACCTTTGCCAAAGTCGACGGATCAGAGTGGCCCATCAGGATTGCCACAGTCAATCCATCGAGTCCGGATTCAAGTGCTCTCGTTGCCCAGGTGTGACGCAAGGCGTAAAGCGAATAGCGTGGTGCGACACTCGCCGCCAACTTGTTCGCAAGTTTGATACGAGCCTCACTGCGAAGTTCAGATTCCGTCTTGTTAACGACTCGTCCTTGGGAACGTTTGGTGCGTTTCAGAGTTGGGATCATCGCGTCGATGTCGTGATCAGAAACCGCGATGCCTTGCCGTTTCAATTCAAGTTTCCCCATTCGAATCATGATCCTGGTAAATGCGCATCCAACGGAATCTTTCGTCCAAGGCTCGTCCTTGGAGTTACGAAACAGTCTGCCCGTTGGGTTTCGTTGAACCAGTCTCATTGTGATCTCGAATGCGGAGTCATTGAGATAAACGATCCGGGGCTGCTTTCGTCCCTTCGATTCTGTCGTTGGAAATACCCAACGCTGACGTTTGACATCGACGTGTCTTGCTTCAACACGAAGGGATTCTTGAGGCCGACACCCGGTTTGCCACGTCACTTCAACAAGGTCCTTCAAGCCCGCATCTCTGATCGAAGTAAGAATTTGGGTGTATTCGTCCTCACTAACCACGACTTCCTTTCGGTCCGCCGATGGTACTTCGAGTTCCGCTATTGGATCGGAGTCAACGATCCCTTGGAGCTTCGCCCATCGAACACAGCGTTTTACAGACCTGAGATAGTTTCGCCGCGAAGTCCGGGAGAAGTCGTACTGAGCGACCCACCTCTCGACGTGGAATGGACGCAGGTCAGCGATTCTCAAGTTTGGGTACATCTGAGCAAACCGCTCAAGTCGGTAGCGATACCACTCGTAGGTTGGCGCCGCCCGGTTTCTCAAAGACCAGTCAAGAAACTCGTCAATGATCGCCGGCATCAACTGAGAAGAAACTCTTCGTTGAGTTGGCTGCCGCATCAGCTCATGAAATCGATCGTAGGCCTGATTCTTATCAGGTCCGAGATTGTGCTGAGCACCATTGATCGTAACGAACCATGCTTGTCGTTCTTTACGAAACCACGGTTTTGGTCGTCTTGCCATCGCGAAACCCTCCAGCTCTGAGTGAATAGAAACACACAGGAGCAAGCCGAAGGGTTTGCTTCGAGCCTCGATCAGTTGCAGCTGATCGGGGCTCTTTTGCTTTTCAGCGATCGTAATTCCGTGCCAAATTCCATGCCAGTACGAATTCGCGACTTTTGAAAATCGACGTAAGTCGTTATCTGGTAAAGTACACCCGGCAAGATTCGAACTTGCGACCTCCGGTTTCGTAAACCGGCGTTCTATCCAGCTGAACTACGGGTGCGAGGTTGTCCGGCCTGCATTCGTTTACTCAGAACTTTGAGAACCGACCAAGGCCAGGAAGCGAGTTTTATAGCAGGGGCAAAGTTCGATTTGTAGTGAAACCAATAAGTACCTGTCCACAAACAATTCCGTGTGTTTCGGTCTCCCGTGCCAAAACGTCTCGCTCCTGACCGTGTAGGTTATAACAGTCAGGTCGACTCGCCAAGAAGCCGCCAGGCGGCGGCAACGAGGGCTCCATCGGTGGCGCATCGGACAAGCGACGAATCCCGTGCAATGGCCAGATCGTTGACTGGCGCAAGATACGCCGCCAGTTCCGATGGCTTGAACAGCATTTGGATGCGAGCGGCGAAGGTGAGCAGCTCGCTGCGGAAGTTGTCGTCCTTTTCGGCAGCTTCGATGAAGTCAAGAAACTTCTCGCCGATTAGATAGTTCAGCGCCTGCTGCGTACCAAAGGCGTTGCGAATTCCGGTCGTGGCGTCGCACTGCTCCGTCCACATTCTGTGCAGTTCCATCTGGTCGAGTGATCCATTTATCGAGTCGACATTGAGAGAGTAGGGCGGAACAAGCTCCACGCAGTGCCGGCAGCAACGGTGCCAGGCAGACCTGGCTAGCAGCGTGTCCGGATAGCTGTTGTATGGCGTAGCCGGTGAGGTTTGAAGAGATCAGAATTCCTGTCACTGTCCTGTTTGATTCGAGGCCTCTCATGAACGACGTGGAAGATGGGGTGACCACATGGAGTCGGGGCTTTGTGTGCCGCTTGAATTCAGGGCGTACGTCTCCCTGGCGATCAATTTACCAGGCTGCCTGCGCACCGCTTCTGAACATCTTCAGTAAGTTGTGAGTCAGGCAGACCAGCTTCCATTCCCCCTGCATCTTCTCAAGGC
>JABMPE010000432.1 GCA_013203845.1 Rhodopirellula sp.
CACCGCCTTGCGCGCGGACTCGCGCGCCCGTGCGAACACTGGGAACACCATCGCTGCTAGAATCCCGATGATCGCGATAACAACCAGCAACTCGATGAGCGTGAATGCACGCCGGTTAAACACATGTTTCAGCATCGCAGGTTCTCCCGAAAAGAAAACGAAATTAAAGAGAAGCTCTCCGTGACGACAGCACGGACCAAAAGACCATGCATCTGCACGATTAATTGTTTTCAGGATGGTGCGAACGAATGTCGCGAAAGTGATTTGAGTTGTTGCTGAGCGATACAGCAACAGATCGGTCAGAGTTGATCTATCGAATCTACCGACTGGTTTTTAGTTCGTCAATAAACGAATTAACCTAAATTGAGGAAT
This sequence comes from Rhodopirellula sp., assembly GCA_013203845.1. Taxonomy (GTDB): domain Bacteria; phylum Planctomycetota; class Planctomycetia; order Planctomycetales; family Planctomycetaceae; genus JABMPE01. Next base: position 373 of record JABMPE010000432.1, read on the forward strand.
TTGTCACAGTGCCGGATTGGTCCGCACGTTCAGTGGTAGCGTGAGGTTTGTGGCGATAGGGAATCCAGGAGCTGCGGTGATTTACACTGACTGTCGTTTGCAGCTGTCCCTTGCGTATGGCAAATGACGTCAATCACCCTCGCTTTCGACGGGGATGTTCAATCACTTAACCGGGAACTGTTGGAGTTGCTAATGGCTGCGTTTCAATCAGTTTGCCAGGTCGGTGACCTGCGTGTCGGCGAGTCGAGAATGTTGAACGTCGGTGGTCAAATGGTTGGGTTGTTCAATGTCGACGGCGAATTTCTGGCCGTCAGCAACGAGTGTCCGCACGCCGGGGCGTCGTTGGCGCACGGGACGTTTGAGGGGGAAACTGTCAGCTGCCGCATTCATCATTGGCGCTTTTGCCTGCGGACCGGCCGGTATCTTGATGAGGACAAACCGGAATTTAACGCTCGGTCGTTTGCAACTCGCGTGGTGAATGGTGAGGTGCAGGTTTCACTGGAACCGGCTGCGCGGTGAAAAGTGATGCCAGTTATCGTGCAAGTGCGACTCAATGAAACGAAAGCTGCATATCGCTTGCTGGCATTCGTAACAGGCTCGGCAGAGGATCGCGAACCGGTGTTTGTCGGATGCCACGGAACTGGTATCGTTTTCCTGTGAATGATGCAGGTCGGAAGTGTCTCTGTGCGCAGACGCCCGTGAGTGAAGAGAATGACGGAATCTCAAAAGGAATTGAGAATGTTGCGAGAACGGACTCATAAACAGTCAGTGGTGTTGATGACGTTCGTTCTGGCCACCAGTCTGGGATTGTCTGGTTGCGGACAGGTTTCGTTCGATGGATTGTCTGGGGGTGACGCCGGGGTGCCGGAGATTCCTGTCGACGAAACAGCGAACGATCCGTTTCTGAACGGCGCAACGCCTCAGGTGAAGTCTTCCAGTGAAACTGCAATCGCTGGCTCTGCTGAAGTCGCTGAGGGTGATCTTAGTTTTTCGCTCACGGTCGGTGACCGGTTTCCGCTCCTGAAAACGATCGAGCAGACACTGGTTCAGGAATCATCTGCGGGGCCGGTGACCAGCCGGTCGAACCTGACTCTGATGTTTGCGATCACGGTTGACGAAGAAGATGCCGGTCGGCGGCGTCTGGGTGTTCGTTATCAGCGAGTCAAGTACACGCAGGAAATTCTGGGCGAAATTACCGAATACGATTCGCAGACGAATCCCGAACATGTACCGGATTCGTTGCAGGTTTATCACGGCCTGGCGGGTAATGGTTTCAGTTTCTGGATCGGCGCTGACAATCGAATCATTGAAGTTGTTCAGTTCGACGAGTTTCTGAAACGCTGTGTTCGACACGCACCGCCGCATCGTCGGCAGGAATTGCTGCTGCGAATTGTTGCGACGCAGGAAGACGAAGGGTTCGCGAACTTTGTCGATGAAAGCATTGGCCTGCTGCCTTATGACCCACACGCAGCGGGACGTGAAACGGCTGTGAAAATCAATCAGCAGTGGGAGAAGAGTCGCACGATCATGAGGCCGCTTCCGATGGAAATGCGGACGAGCTACACATTGAGCAGTCTGACGCGGGATCGAGCCGGCATCATGATTCTCGGGACCATCGAGCCGATCAAGGCGTCGCCGCTGGGGCCGATTCAGCAGGCTTCGGTGCAGCAGTCGATCTCACTGAAGAAGGGCGAGATTACTGGTTCGTGCATGATCGATCGAGCCAGTGGCCTGCCTCTCATGAGTCGTGTTCAGCGACAAATGGAGATGACCGTGGACGTTCCAGGGCAACGTCCATACGAACAGAAGAAAACCGTCGTCACAACGATCGAATCGTTCCCGACCGAGCGGACGATTTTCTCGCGTTCAGAGCAGCAGCAGGCTGGCGGCGTTATTCTCAGGACCGACGGCACTGCGACCTCATCGTCGCGATCTGTGACGAATGCACACTTCGAAGCTGAACAGCCCGGTCCGGCTCCCGCGGCAAGACCTGTTCAATAGCGGCCAGGCAGCAGCTCTGCAGGAAAAAAGTCATGATCGAGATGGCGTCGATCCGGCTTGGCGGTTGCCCGTTCCTGCATCCCTCGGTGGTAGTCTGCATCGGTGGCATCGAGTCGAAGGACTCAACAGACTATTGATTGGGCTGGTCGTGACTTTGGAGAAGAATCGTGTTTGGGCGATTGTTGCTGCTGTTTGTGCTGATGCCGTTAATCGAACTCTGGTTGCTCATTCTGGTCGGCGAGCACCTGGGCGCTGCAACCACGATCTGGCTGGTTCTGGTGACCGGGTTCGTAGGTGCCAGTCTGGCTCGACGACAGGGGCTGCAGGCGTGGCTGGCCATTCAGCGTGAAACTCAGCAGGGAAAGATGCCAGCGGCGGCGCTGGTCGACGCGATGATGATTTTCGTGGCAGGCTTGCTGCTGATCACTCCTGGAATGATCACTGACGTGGTCGGTTTTTCCCTGCTCGTGCCTCCGGTGCGAGCGTTTCTGCGGAATCGTTTTCGGGACTCGATCAAAATGCAGGTCGGGACTCGCGTGCAGGGGTTCGGAGCCGGGTTTTCCAGCGGTGTTCACGGGACGTCGACAAATCAGGAAGGCGTGCCTCGCCCACAGGTCAACGACGTGATTGATGTCGAATACCATCGCCACACGGATGAATGATCTGCGGAATGCTCTCTTAGGATTCACGACATGATGGACGACGGCAGCTACGTTTGTGATGCATGTGGAGAAGAAATCATCATCCCGATTGATGGCACGGCAGGGACTTCGCAGGAGTACGTTGAAGACTGCCCGGTGTGCTGTCGTCCTCACTTGATCCGCGTGACTTTCGATTCCGACGGCGAGCCGTTTGTTCGCGCGGAACCGGAACATCAATAGCGTCTCGAATGACAACTCGCTGTTTACTCGTTGGTAGCCACTTACGACGCGGCGAGCTGGATGCCTTCGTTGTTGATTTCAAACGGAACGATCGATTCCTCGACGGCGCTGCCGCGATGTTTGGCAACGCAAAGTGCTCGGCCCATTTTCATGCCGTCGCGGTACTTGCCCATCAGGATGATTGTGTTCGCGTTGGACAGCACGTCTCCTGATTCGATGCGACGTTCAATCAGCTCGTCGATCATCATTTCGTGGCAGGTGTAGAGCAGCAGACAGCCGATGCTTTCATGGCTGTAGGCATGTCGCTCGATGGTTTCCGCATTCTGTCGAAACTGAGCGCGAAAGAGGTCTCGCGCGACCCAGTCCGATTCCTTCCGCAGAATCTGATGGTAGATGTATTCGAACATGTGAAACTGAAACGAGTCGCTTGGACGGTCCGTCGGTTCAATGCCGTCCATGATGCAGCGTCGAACTCCGTGAACGAAGTTGCCGTAGAAGAATCCGATGGCTTCGACGATCTTTTTCTGCAGGTCGACCTTCCACGACTTCCAGTCGTCGAGTTCCATGTCGCTGATGGTCACTCTCCGACCGGCACGGTGGAAGATGTGCATCGAGTCGAATCGTCCGGTTTCTCGATCCCAGACCTCATGCGGGTGGACCTTCTGGCCGGCAGCCTTCTCGCGCAGCCTCCAGCCAAACAGTCGCTCTGCGTAATCGGCGTGATTCTGCATGTCGCCGCGAGCGGTCATGTCAAAGATGACGCCACTCTCGCCGTCCTGTTCCAGGCCTTTCCTCGCGAACTGCAGACCCAGTTGCGTTTTTCCGATGCCAGTTGCTCCCACAACAACCGTCAGTTTTCCAGGCAGCAGTCCTCCGCCAAGCATCTCGTCCAGTCGCGGGATTCCGGTCAGCAGTCGATCCGTCATGAGTCACTTTCGCTGGAAGTTCTGACTGCCCGAGATGTCGGCAGATTCAATTGGGTGAAATTTCGAGAGTCGCGATTTCTAGTAAACCCTGCTCAGCCTGACGAGTGACCAGGTCTTTATCGGGATGCCCCTTTGAATTCGAGGTAACTCATCGCGAGACAGTCAGCCAGCGTCGTGCGGCCACTGATCGGAAACCACAAAGACGTGCGAAAAGTCGTGCGACGAATGCCCGCCAATCGTCAGCCTGTTGACGAGTTGCGGTGTTCGCCGCTCCGTGAAGTGTTGCCGCAGCAGACTCTTCAGTCCGTCTGCTGTCTGCAGTTCGGACTCATGGTCAATTGATTTATGGTCAAATGCAGATGCGTCAGTAACAGAATCGGGCGCCAGCCAGTGAGGTTTTCTGGCGATTCGAAACCCGACGGTCTGTGCTGCGGCACCGAGTTGATCCAGTAGATCGAGTTCGGACTCACGAATCCAACTGCCTCGGAGATGCTCCGGCGACAGTCGACCGGGCAGCGCTGCTGCCTCGGCATCGAACGGGTGATAGAAAATTCGGCCCTTCACGAAGGCAATTCGCTGATTAACACCGGGGAATCGATTTTCGCTCATCGGAAGCTGGTGTTCAAAGAGACGCGTCATCTTTCGTTCGAAGTTGTCGGCAGCGTTGGGGCCGATGAAGTGACTGCCTGTTTCTTTGGTGTTGGGCAGGTAGAGATAGAATTTGACGGCCGTTTCGCAGTGAATCAACGAGCCTCCATCGTCACGGAAAAGGAAATCAATCTCTCCGAGTGTCCGGCCATTTTCCTGAATCTGTAACCCACGCGCGACGATCTCAAATCCACGAATTGATTGCAGATAGAAATGAAAGAGGTCTTCAAAGTAACTCCCCACGCGATATCGAGGGGTGGCGTCGAGCCTTTGCTGAAGCACTGCGGATTCGAAATCCGATTCGAGACACGGCGGCCACTCCGGAACCCGGCCATCTGACGCGCGGATGAGCGACGGGCTGTTGATTGTCCAGAGTAAGTCTCGTGAGGCCTGAGGAATCATGTCGGCGAGCGCCCTGTGTCAACAGTCCGGTCAACGAACAGCACATGCAAGCGATCTCGCCTGGTTCTCGCTTGTCGCCCGTGAGGGGACTTTTCTGGAAATCTCAGACGTTACTCGTCCATGATCTGCTTTTCTTTTTCGCCAGCCGAAGCGTTGATCATGCCCTCGTACTTTTTGGTCAGCGACTGAACTTCGTCCTTGACGGTGTCTCGCTGATCCTCAGACAGTGACTTGTCTTTCTCGGAGTTGTCAGCGTGCTTGTTAGCGTCTCGCCGAATATTGCGGATGGCGACACGCGAGTCTTCAGCGAATTCTTTGGTTCTGGAGACCAGCTGCTGCCGACGCTCTCTCGAAAGTGGTGGAACGTTCAAACGGATGACTCGTCCGTCTGACATCGGGGCGAGGCCCACGTCGCTGGATTGAATGGCCTTGACGATCTCGTTCATCGTGCCGGCATCGAACGGGCGAATGAGAATCTGTTGAGGTTCCGGGACGGTGATATTCGCGACCTGCTTCAGCGGAGTCTGAGAGCCGTAGTAGTCGATGCGGATCGAGTCGACCAGGCCAGGGGTTGCCCGCCCGGTGCGAAGGCCGTCCAACTGGTCTGAAAAAACGGTGACTGCTTTTTCCATACGCTCTTCGGCGTCGAGAAGAATTTCGTCAGCGTCCATGGTGTATTCCTTAAGAATTTCCGATGTCGAAACAGGTTACGTCTGATATCAGCATTTGAATTGTGGTTGCCGGGCTGTCGAGGTTCAACGCTGCGCGATACGAAGATTGAGTCTGAGTGGTCGACAGAATAAGCCGTTAACCAACTCGCGTGCCGATTTTCTCTCCTGCGATGACGCGTTCCAGGTTGCCTTCTTTCTGGTAGTTGAAGACGACAATCGGAATATTCTGTTCCATGCAGTGGTGCATCGCCTGAGCGTCCATGACCTTCAGATCCTGCTTCAGAACCTCCTGGAATGAGATTTCTGAGTATTTGACGGCGTGCGGGTTCTTCTCGGGATCGTCCGAGTAAATTCCGTCGACCCGTGTTGCCTTCAGGACGACGTCCGCCTCGATTTCTCTGGCACGAAGCGCGGCTGCGGTATCCGTTGTGACAAACGGACTGCCTGTGCCTGCGGCGAGGATGACGACTCGACCTTTTTCAAGATGACGCACGCAGCGCCGACGAATGAACGGCTCGGCCACGCCTTCCATTCGAATCGCCGTCTGAAGCCGAGTTGGAACGCCAGCAATTTCAAGTGCGTCCTGCAGAGCGAGGCCATTAATGACGGTGGCTAACATGCCCATGTAGTGAGCGGTCGGCGCGTTGATCGAGGCGCTGACCGCAGCGAAGTCGCGGCCCCTCAGAATGTTGCCGCCGCCACAGACGATCGCCAGCTGCACACCAGAATTGTGAATTCGTCGAATCTGCTGAGAGACGTTCGAGACTTCGGCCATCGTGATGCCGGATTCGCCGCTGCGGCAGAAACTGTTGCCGCTCAACTTCAATAGAACACGCTTGTAGGCAGATTTATACGTCGCGGAAGCAGCATTTTCCGACTCAGACATCGTACATCTCCGGTGTAAGAATCCGTTCTCGACGCCATCGATTGCGCCATCGATGCGAAGGTTAGCGTCATGAGTGACGAAGGCTAGTGACAATACGAAACGAGGGACAGAAGAGCGATGTCTCCTGTCCCTCGAAATCGATTTGAACTCGTTCTGTACTGAAAGTTGCCAGGCATTTTCAGTGAAGCGGCAAAGTTCAGATCACAGAAAAGGCCGAGCGTCGACCATCAGTTACCCAGTGACCAGCGTGTGAAGGCCACCGCTTTGTACCCGGCTTCGGCAAGTGCCTGACTGACCGTCTTTGAGTCATCTTTGGCAAACGCCTGAAATGTCAACACGCCCTGTTCGACGTAGTAGTTCTTCATGCGTCCGTCGACGATTTTGTCGACAATGTTGTCCGGTTTTCCGGACGCTTTGGCTTCTGCTGTCAGGCTCGCTCGCTCTGCTTCGATGTCGGCAGGTGCCAGGCCGTCGGGAAGACAGACCAGCGGTCGCAGCGCGGTGACGTGCATGGCGACGTCGCGCAGAACTTCGAGGTTGCCAGAGTCGCCTTCCGCCTGGAACAACGCACCGTTCTTGCCATCGTGGTGAACGTATCCATTGACCGGGCCAGTCACTCGCGTGATTCGTCCAACGACGATTTTTTCGCGAATCTGGTTTGTAATGTCTTCCCAGACATCCTGCAGAGTTTTGCCGGCAACTTCCGGAGCCGGTTGGCTGAGTAACTCTTCAGCAGTGGCGGCGCCAGGGCCGTTCAACAGCTGATTTGCGCACTGACGAGCGAACGCACGAAACTCATCGCTGGACGCCACCGGAGCGGATTCGCACTGAACTTCGACCATCACTCCTTCGCCGCCACCGTCTGTCACGGCGATTTGAATCAGCCCTTCGGTGGTTTCGTTGTCAGCACGCTTAATCTGAATTTTCTTGAATTGCTCTCGCAGGATTTCGATCGCCCTGGCTTCGTCACCATCGGCTTCCACAAGTGCCTTCTTGCAGTCCATCATGGGGAGAGTTGTCTTTTCACGCAGCGCCTTAACGGCGGCGGCTGTTACTTCAGCCATGTCGATTTCCCTTTTCTAATCGTTGGGTTGAAGGGTGAGAGTGCTGCTCCGAACAGATTCCATTCCGGGACAGCAGCACGGGCAATGAGCATCTGAAGCACTGAATATGTCGGTTCCGCCGGGGCCGTTGTGGACACGCGTTGTGGACACAAAGAAGCCCGCCAGAGTTCAGAAGTCTAACCGCCCGGCGAAACCGTGTTCGCCAGGCAGCAGACTGTCTCTTCAGAGATTTGTGGTGATTACAGGTCTGAACTACAGGCTTGGAACGGCTTTCAGTTCCGGCTCTTCGTCTGCTGCTTTTTCGGCCTGTGGAAGCGTCCCGCGACCTTCGTTGATGCCCGCAACAAGCTGCTCCAGAATCAGACGAATCGAACGAATGCTGTCGTCGTTGCCAGGAATTGGCAGGTCGACGACGTCTGGATCGGAGTCGGTATCAATCAGCGCGACAACCTTCACTCCCATGAGCCGACATTCGTGGATGCAGTTTTTTTCGGCGTTCGAATCAATAACCACAACGGCTTCAGGAATTCGGTTCATCGTCCGAATGCCTTCGAGGTTGCGTTTGACTTTTTTGAATTCGCGCCGCAGCGTCGACTGGCGTTTCTTGGAGTAGCTAGCCAGTTCGCCGCTCGATTCGAGCAGTTCCAGCTCTTCCAGTCGTTGCAGCCGACTGCGAATCGTTCGGAAGTTGGTCAGCATTCCACCGAGCCAGCGTTCTGACACGTACGGCATTCCGCATGCGGCTGCCGCTTCAATGACCGGCTCTGCGGCCTGTCGCTTTGTTCCGACGAAAACGATCAGGCTGCCTTGAGCTGCGACCTTCTTCAGGTACTGCTGGGCTCGCATAAGACCGCGAACAGTTTCTTTAATATCGATGATGTGAATCAGATTACGGCGACCATAAATGTAGGGCCGCATCTTGGGATTCCATCGACTGGTGCGGTGTCCGAAATGAACGCCCGCTTCGAGCATTTCTTTAACGTTGATCTTCAGCATCAAAATGTCCTTTTGCCGTTATCCGGCCGCAACGAGCACGTCGCGTGTGCACACTTCGTCCGGGATTGAAACCAACGAGGTTCCAGTCCCACTCTTCGTCACCGATTTCTGATCACAGACAAAACCGTGTTCTGTACCGGAGCCGGAATCCTGAGTGAAAATCTCTGATTTCGGCCAACGGGATTCGCGAGCAGATCGATAATCAAGCTCAGCAACGAATTCCGCAGAAGAAGAGTAGAAGCGTTGTGGTGATCCACGAAAGCGACTTCTGAGTGGTTGTCCGCCGCAGTGGCAGGCAATTCGCGGCAAATGCTAGCCGCATCAATACTTTGCGTCAAACGTCGTGGTCGCTCGCAGCCCATGCTGGAAGAGCAGGGGGGCCGATCCTTAGACTCCGACGCGGTTGCTGAGTTGACGCGACTCACGGCCTGCCGGATCGTCCGGAAAGTTACCCGGAACGAAAATCTATATCGACGTCTGCGGCGGAGTTCTGAAATGCCGGTTCAGCAAATTATTCTGACAGATTCGGACTCAGATAAGGTTCCAGACGCCAATAAAGTGGATGCGTCTTCCGGTATGAATCTCGCTGGCTCGAAAGGCTGGTCAGTCACGAAGCGCACGTTACGTGGGGGGCCCTCAGACGGAGTTGACGTCGTCGATCTGAATAACGGGGAGTTGTCTGTTTCGATCTTGCCGACACGCGGGATGGGGCTTTGGCGAGGTGAGTATCACGGAATTCCTATTGGCTGGAATTCTCCCGTTGCCCGACCGGTTCATCCGGCGCTGGTCAACCTGGAAGCTCGCGGCGGTCTGGGATGGCTCGCTGGCTTCAACGAGTTGATGTGCCGTTGCGGCTTGTCGTTCAACGGTCCTCCGGGAGTTGATCGTGTCGTCGACGAAAGCGGCAACGTCACCGAAACCGACCTCACGCTGCACGGCAAGATCGCCAACATCCCGGCCCATCACGTTTCGCTCAAGATCGATGACGAAGGGGCCGGAACGCTGAGTGTCACCGGCATCGTGGAAGAAACGATGTTGTTCGCACCGGCTCTGAGGTTGACGTCGACGGTGTCAACTGAGGCGGGTTCCAACGGAATCACTGTTAACGATGTCGTCACCAACGTTGGTGGACAGCCAGCCGAACTGCAGATGCTTTATCACACTAACATCGGTCGTCCGTTTCTGGGTGAGGGGTCGACGTTTGTTGCACCCATCGCCGAGGTGGCTCCGCGGGATGCTCATTCGGCCAAAGGGATTGATTCATTTGACAAGTACGGTGGCCCGGTTGCTGGACTTCCCGAGGAAGCTTTCTTTTTTGAACTGATCAGTGACGGGAACGAACAAGCTCAGGTGCTGCTGAGAAACGCCGAGGGCGATCGAGGTCTGAGCATGCGTTTTTCGACAAGGCAGCTTCCCTGCTTCACGCTCTGGAAAAACACGCAGGCTGAAGCTGATGGCTATGTCACGGGCCTGGAGCCGGGCACCAACCTCCCGAATCTGAAAACATTCGAGCGGGAACAAGGCCGCGTGATCCTGCTGGCGCCGGGCGAGTCCTACGCGACCAGCTTCGAACTTCGCGTTCACGACACGCCTGAAGAAATCGCGCAGGCGGAATCACAAATCCGAGCGCTTCAGATTTTACCGCCAAACCGTCACGAAGCTCCCATCGAACGCTTCTCACCGCGCTGAGTTCACTCGCGATGATTGAGTTTTCCGGCATTCCGGCGTCAGTGAGATTTCACGAACGACCGTGGTCTCAATAACCGCCCGATCAGCAGGCTGGAACCGGTTCCTCGCCATTTCGTCATCGCGACTCTGGTGGGGCAGCGTTGTGCTGATTCTGGCCTCGGAACTCATTTGCCGGTCGTGTGCTTCAGAAAAAATTCCACGATGGGAGTCGGATCTTTAAGTGCGTGCGGATGATGTCCGATGCCGGGCTTGGAGATCACCTGAAAGCTGCCGCCGAGTTCTCGATAGCGTTTCTCGATGATCGCCGAGTTCTCCGCGACGGGTACCACATTGTCGGCGTCGCCCACGACATGCAGGATCGGAATCTTCGCATCGGCCAGCGGTTTGAGCTGATCGATGGGATTGCGGTCGTATTTCAACGCCTGTTCCTCGGTCAGCCCGTAGGCTTTGAGACAATCCTGCCACGATCCAGCGCTGCCTTTACCGTTTCCTTTTCCACCGGGCCAGCTTTTGAAGTCACACACTGGAGCATCGCCATACAGGCAGGCGACTTTCTCCGGGTTAGCCGCGGCCCAGTTGTAAATGATCAGTCCGCCGCGGCTCATGCCTTCCAGCGCGACCTTCTTTGCAAAGCCATGCTTCGTCGTGAGGAACTCATAAAACGCGTCCCAATGTTTCACGGCTTCAGGATTTCCGAACAGGTTTCCGACGTCGCAATAGGCAATGTGATATCCCCGTTTGAGCATTTCGAGATCCGCCTGAGGTTCATGCCCGAAAAATCTTGCCCGCCAGATCCAGGGATTCCCTTCAGCGGCCTTTTCCGGAGAGACGACAATGCAGGCGCGATCGTCGACCTTGAAGTCGTGTCGGGCAAATTCGTGCCATTTCGACTCCTTGCCTTCGAATGCGGATTCCGCCTGAGTTGTCCCGACAAGCACAGCGCTGGTCAGAACACCGCAGAACAGCGTGAGGGCCAATAGCGTCGATAACTTGCTCGCTGTACGGATCATGCGAATTCCCTGCGGATGGAGATTGGGTTGTCAGAGTGGGGTTGTTTTCGAGTGAACGATCCGCAGATCATAGTGGCTCGACGATGGTCATCGCAGTGAATCCAAACGCAACTCGTGCGGCCTGGCCAGATTTTTTGCGATACCGGATTGGCTCGTTCGTCACGCCGAATCTGTCGCCCTTGAACGCGCGATTAGATTTCCGAGACTTCCGGATCGGAATATCTGTCAATGATTCACACCGAACGGTCTCACTGGCCGAAATAAAGTCAAGTCGGACGGTGTCGGTGCGCGCCCTTGCGACTCCGCTCGACAGAAATCTGCTGGAACAGGTACAGGTACTGAAATGCTGATGCTTCGCAAAAGTCCCACAACAACCTTCCATCTGTTTCTGACAGCGTTGTCAGTCGTGGGTTTGCTTTGCTGTGCATCGACGGGCAATCCGGTGTTGGCTCAAGGGGTCCAGCAGGCAGGATTCCTTCAACCTGCGACTCCGACGGAACCGCTGACCGTTGAGCTGATTGAAGCTCGCCGCAAAGAAGCCGCTGAGTCTCCTGATCTTAGTGATGACGCGAAAAAAAAAGTCGAAGAGCACTACAAAGTGGCTCTGGACGGCTTGAAACGGATCTCTGATCTGGCTGCCTCGGCGGCGCAGTTCAAGCAGGAATCTGACGACGCTCAACTCCGCGTGCAGGATCGTAAGCAACGGCTCAACCAGCTGCAGTCGCTCAAGCCAGAGTTGCCGACGTTTTCGACACTGCCCGAGCTGGAGCAGGAACGGACCAAACGCGACGTTCAACTGACTGAACTCAAAGCCGCTCTGGCAAAGATCGAAGCGGAACCGACAACACGAGCCAATCGTCGTAAAGAAATTCGAGGGCAGCTTCTGTCTGCTCCTCAACGCATAACAGATATCGATCGGCAACTGGCAATGCCGGCCCCGGCCGACGAATCACCCTTGCTGACACAGGCACGGTTGACTGAGCTTCGTGCTCGTAGGCTGTTGACCGAGGCAGAGCAACCTGCAAACCAGAACGAATTGACCAAATACGACGCTGAAGATGCCGCCGATTTTGTTCGGCTCGAACGTGACGTGCGAACTCAGGAAGTGGCTCTGGTGGAAGCAGAGCTGAAACTTTTCGATGAGGAAATTGCAAAGCGTCGGGCGAAGGAAAACGACGCGGCCCTGAAGCGAGCTCGTGATGAGGCAATCGAAGCTGAGCCGTTACTGCAGGAAGAGGCTGAAATCAGCAAGGGCCTGGCTGAGAAAGCGGTCGCTCTGTCGAAGCCACTCGAAGAGACCCGCGCCAAACTCGAAGCGACAAAGATCAGACTGGACGGAGTTCAGAAGCAGTTTGCAGCAACTCAGCAGAAAGTTGAAAATATCGGACTCAGTGACGCCGTCGGCGGACTTCTTCGGAGGCAACGCAGCGAACTGCCAGACGTCCTCAAGCGACAGGCAAACGTCAGAAATCGCCGTGAACAGATCGAAGACGCTCAGTACGACCTTTTCGATGCTGACGATCAGCGAGCAAGACTGGCGAACCGGGATCCGTTCGTGCAGGCGATTCTGGAAAAGGCTTCGCCCGATCTTTCGGAAGCAGAACGCAAAAAACTTGAGGAAGCAGCGCGTGACGTCTTTGATCGACGAGCGGAGTACCTCGACCAGTTGATCCGCAGCTCGAACAGTTATCTCGACTCGCTTTTCGAACTGGACCAGACCGAGCAGTTGCTGATTGCGGAAACGCAGCGATACCTGATTTACATCGACGAACGCGTCCTGTGGATTCGTAGTAACAAACCCTTGTACTCCAAACTTGAATTTGATGATTCTGACAGGACGTTCTTTGCCCCGGCGGGTTGGGTGTTTACCGGGGAAAAACTGTTTGAGGACGCCAGCGATCACCTGCTTATTTATGGGCTCGTTGTGCTGGTCTTTTCGCTGCTGATTCTGCTGCGGCCAAGGTTTCGCGTCGAGTTGCAGGAAGCGGGAACGCTCGCTCGCAAGGGCAACTGTACTTCCTTCGCACCTACCTGGCAGGCGACCTGGGGCACGATTCTGATGTCGGTTGCCTGGCCCGGTCTCATCTGGTTTACGGGAAGTCGACTGCTGCAGATTTCGAACGGGTCGGATTTTTCGCGAGCTGTAGGAGCTGGTCTGACCGCCACCGCGTTGGGATTTTTTCCGCTGGAACTGCTCCGCAGAATCTGCCGCGTCGGCGGGCTGGCCGACAATCATTTCGACTGGCCTGATTCGGCGATCCGGCTGTTTCGAAGCATACTCCCCGGTCTGATTTTGTTCGGACTGCCACTTGTGTTTATGACAACGACGATTTACATGAGCGACGCCGAACACGGCCTGGACATTCTGGAACGCTCCTGTTTTGTCGCGGGCACTCTGGTACTGACAGTCTTTCTTCGACGCGTACTCCGTCCAGACAGTGGTGTGCTGTGCGAGTTCCTGGTGACGTATCCCACTGGCTGGCTGGTCAGGACAAAATGGCTGTGGTACTGGGGCAGTCTCTTGGCTCCTCTTTCCCTGGCCGGGTTGACTATCGCCGGTTACTACTACACGGCTCAGCAGCTTTCGTGGCGACTGTTCGCGACGATCATGCTGGTTCTCGGTCTGCAGCTGGTGCGTGCTTTACTGCAGCGGTTGCTGATCGTGCAGCGACGGAAGCTGAGCATCGAGCAGGCAAAGCAGCGACGTCGCGAGCTGATGGCTCAGAAGGAAGCTGCTGCCAGGGCCGCCGAAGAGGCTGCCGCCGCTGTCGCCGCCAGGACAGCTGATGAAGCGGGGGTTCAAGCCAGTGACAAGTCTGAGGTGCCGGCAGCATCGATCACGACAAAAGTAGCGGCAAGCCCGCAGAGCACCGGAACGCAAACGTCAGGTCCGGCAGCGATCGTGCCGCCTGAAGAACTTCGCGCCGATGTTGAAGCCAGCACTGAACAAAGCCGTCGTCTGCTGGCCATTGCCGTTGTCACGACCTCTCTGGTCGGCGTGTGGCTGATCTGGGTCGACGCGCTTCCAGCACTGCGAATTCTTGACCAATGGCAACTGTGGGCGACCACCGTCAATGTGTCGGCGGACGATGCCGGTCTGGGTAGCTCGCCGATGCCCGGAATGAGCACTGGCCAGGCAGTCGGCGCTGCAACTGTCAGATCAGCATCATCTCCGATGGAAATGGTGACTGTGGTTCGTTATGTCACTCCGCGGGACATCGGACTGGCTCTGCTTATTGCAATGCTGACGTTCGCCTGTGCTCGAAATATTCCTGGTCTGATGGAACTGTGGGTGCTGCAGCGGCTGCCGCTGGATCAGTCGATCCGCTATGCCGTGACTACGTTGACGAGCTACATGATTATCCTGTTGGGAGTGATCCTCAGCTTCAATGCCATCTCGGTCGGCTGGTCGAAAGTACAATGGCTGGCGACGGCGTTGACGTTCGGGCTCGCCTTTGGTCTACAGGAGATTTTCGCAAACTTCGTGGCGGGACTGATCCTGCTGTTTGAGCGTCCGATCCGCATTGGAGACGTCGTCACAGTCGATGACGTTTCCGGTGTCGTCTCACGAATTCGAATTCGAGCGACGACGATCACCAACTGGGACCGTAAGGAGTATGTCATTCCCAACAAGGAATTCATCACGGGGCGCATGCTGAACTGGACGCTGACAGACAAGGTGAATCGTGTCGTGATTAACATCGGAGTCGCGTACGGTTCTGATGTTGAAAAGACTAAAGAGCTGTTGCTGAAAGTCTGCAATGAGCACCCGTTAATCCTGGATGAGCCAGCGACACAAGCGACCTTCGAGGGCTTTGGTGACAACAGTCTGAATTTTGTCGTTCGGACTTATCTGCCGGACCTGGACAACCGGCTGCGCGTGATTGATGCCCTGCACACCAGCATCGATCGAGTCTTCCGCGAAGCGAAGATCGAAATCGCCTTTCCGCAGCGAGATCTGCACCTGCGATCTGTCGATCCAACTGTCGCTCACGCTTTGCAAAGCACGTCCGCGCCGACGAGTCCCCCGCCGACTGCGTAAGCTACTTTCCGAGAATGGCAGTTCTGTGTTCGCGAGATACGTTACTCAGCAACCGAATCATTCCCCCGCGGTACGACGCCGTGAATTGGCAGACACGGCGACAGCCTCAAGGCGAACGACCATGAATCGGGCTGCGAGTTTCCGATCGTTTTTGTATCCTCGTTCGGAGTAAAATCTCAGAATTCGTCGATCCTGTCCGAAGGGAACACGCTTCCTTTCACGAGATTCAGACAATTTTGCCAGGATGTCAGGCATGCCGGAATTTCGCAGTATTCATCCGATGGTTTCACGGCGGACTGCCGTCCAGGCTGGGGCGATCGGTCTGCTCGGGATGGGCATGAACCATCTCGAAGGTTTGCGGACCGCTGACGCTTCAGAGCAGCCGGGCGGATTCGGAGCGGCAAAGTCCTGTATCTACATCTTTCTTTCCGGAGGCCTGGCGCAGCAGGACAGCTTCGATATGAAGCCCGCATCGCCGGACACCATCCGTGGCGAATTCAGCCCGATTCCCACCGCGACGCCCGGTATCGAAATCTGTGAGCACCTGCCGATGCTCGCGCAGCGGAGCGAATCCTGGTCACTCGTTCGTTCGCTGACTCACCCGACGAACGGTCACACGCTGGGGCATTACTACATGTTGACTGGTCGTTCGATCGCGCCGATCTTCAAAGGAGATCGGAAACCGCGACCGACGGACTGGCCATCGATTTCGTCGGTCGTCGGCGATGCTGTCCCGGCTCGCAACAATCTTCCGCCAGCGGTGATGCTGCCGGAGCGGCTGGTCCACTGGTCAGGCGGAACCATCCCTGGCGCCTACGGTGGCATGATGGGTAACCATCGCGACCCGTTCATTATCGAAGCGACGCATTATGGTGATCCGTTCTGGCGAGGCGCGTATCCCGAGTACACCTTTCACCAGCTGCCGAAGAATAATCCGACCTCTGATCAGCCGAAGCTGTTTCAGGCTCCCAGTCTGAAGCTGCCCGCTGAACTGAATTCACAACGGTTTGATCGTCGCCTGAATCTGCTCGGCAGAATCGATCAGCAGCAACTGGAGCTGAACCGCTCAGCCGAGGGTGTGCGTTACGACATTCATCGCGAATCAGCGATCTCACTGCTGGCCAGTCAGCAAATCCGCAAAGCGATCGAAGTCACCAGAGCGGACGTCAAAACTCAGGAACGCTACGGGCGTAACTCGTTCGGATGGTCATTGCTGATGGCGTATCGGATGGTTCAGTCCGGCGTGAATATGGTCCAGGTGAATCTCGGCAACAACGAAGCGTGGGACACTCACGGAGACGCGTTCTGGAGACTTCGGGAGAAACTGCTGCCGCCGACCGACCGGGCGTTGTCCGCTTTACTGGACGATCTGAAAGACAGCGGCCTGCTTGATTCAACGATGGTCGTGATGGGCGGCGAGTTCGGTCGAACGCCGAAGATCTCACACCTGGCCACAACCTATGATGGTCCTGGTCGGGATCACTGGGGAGCCGTTCAGACGCTGTTTTTTGCGGGTGGCGGCGTGAAAGGTGGAAATGTGGTTGGCTCGTCTGACAAGGATGCTGCTTATCCGGCGTCCAACCCACAAACGCCCGAGAATATGGCCGCTTCAATTTACAACGCGCTGGGCGTACCAGCGACGGCGGCCTGGGCAGACGACGTCGGGCGACCGCACCACATTTATCACGGCGAACCAATTGTCGGACTCGTTTAAGTTGACGTTGCGTCGCTTGATTCCGGCATCGCCCGCTCCGACGCATTCCTGAACTCATGGTTCGACAGGAACACGCCTTTTCAGGTTGTACTTTGAACCGGGCGTGAGCGTCCGATACTTGTCCGAATCAGCCGTCGATGATGTCCACGTTCTGGGGTCGTACACCAGAACCACGCCGTTCTTTCGACCGATGACTTCGAACTCGTTTCCGCGCACCACGATGGCGGTTGCTTCGTCGATTCCGATACCGAGCAACGCCTGTCGGTGGATTGTCGGTTTCATTTTCTGCTCAGGATCCGAGAGAACCTCGATCAATCCGGCCTGACGCTTACGCGGAATCACGTGCTGATCGATCGCAGAGCTGGTGATAAACCCGAATCCCTGCTGGTGATCACCGATCAGAATACTGCTGCCTCGGGTGTCACCACGAACGAGGAACGAACCCTGGATCGACGCGCCTGCCGAGCTGCCGCCGATCACGCCGCCGCGTCTTAACACGTTACGGATTTCGGTTTCAGCCAGCGTGCCGAGATACGCATCGGCAATGCGCCATTGCCTGCCGCCCGTCAACCAGACGGCGTCCGCCTTTCGAATCGGTGCGACGAAATCGACAGTGTCTGCGACCGACCGCTCGTGTGAATGGACGACGGTCACATGCTCCAGTCCGAGTTCTTCACGAGCATACTTTGCCGACGGATGCCCGGCGTAGTCGTAGTCAGGCTGGCTCGACGCCGCCGTCGGAATGACCACAAGTTTCGCGTCTTTTCCACCGGCGAGTTTCACGAAGTGACGGAACATCGCGTTGTCGCGGTCGCCTCCGCCAACAATTACCAGCGTGCCGCTCTTTGGTCCGGTAGTTTTCTCGTCCGCGCGGCCGATTGTCGAAAGCGACAGCGGAACAAGAAACAGGATGGCTCCGGATAAGAGTTTCGTTGTCAACGTCACTTGCGCCGCTCTCTTTCGATGGTCTTGTCGATCGAAGACCTCATCGCCGTGACAGGCGTTTCACGCAGGAATCGTTCTGCTAATTACAGCTGTGACGGATCGATCACGACGTGCTTGACGCTTTCGCGTTTGAACGTGTAGGTGATCTGAACCTTACCGTCGGATGTCTGAATGATGGCCGGGTAGGAGAATTCGCTTTTGTCTTTTTCAAGCGTCAGGACGGGCTTCCAGGATTTGCCGTCCTTCGAGATGGCGACGTTCAGCATCGAGCGACCGGCCGGAAACGGACCTCGTCGCACCGTGTGGTTGTAGACGATCAAGTGGCGACCGTCGGCCAGTGTCACGGCGTCGGTGCCCGCGTTCGGGTTCGGGAGTTCCGTGGCGGTGACTGGTCCCCAGGTCCTGCCATTGTCTGCCGACCAGCTTTGCACGACGACATTTTCCTGGCTGCGGCAAAGCACCTGCAGGTGTTCGTTCGGGTGAGTCAGAATACTCGGTTGAATGGCGTTGAACGTTGTCGCGTCGTGAATGGGACCGATGACTTCCCAGGTCTTGCCGAGGTCTCGGGTCAGTTCGAAATGAATTCGCCAGCCGACATTCTCGGTGCTGCTGGGGCAGAGGATCGATCCGTCCTTTAACTGCAGCGGTTTGTTTTTCACCGGGCCGAGCAGATTGTGGTTGTCATCCGGGAGTGCTGCGCTGGTGCCGAGTCGGCGCGTCTTCGACCACGTTCTGCCGCTGTCCGTTGACGTCATCAGCGCGCCCCACCACAGCCTCGGATTAACACCGACTTTGTAAAACAGCATCAGCGGCCCGGTCTTTGGCTGGAAGAGAACCGGGTTCCAGCAGGCATATTCTTTGTCTTCTCCCTCCGAACCGTCAGCCACTTCGACCGGCTTTGACCACTGGCCGTCTTCGTGTCGTGAGACCCAGATCCCCACATCCGGATCGCTTTCGCGAGTTCCACCAAACCACGCGGCAACGAGCCCGGTCGAAGTTTCAACGATTGTTGACGCATGGCACTGTGGAGTCTGCCGACCTTCGAGTTGATAAATCAGCTCAGCCGAAACGACGGCGCCGCTGCCAGGTTTCGAAACGTCGGGCAACGGAACTTCGGCAAAAGAGGCAGTTGCACACAGAACACTCAGGCTGCAGGCGGCAGTGACATATCGAATGGCGACGCATCTCATTGATGGAAATCCTGAACGAGTTGATTGCTGTGGATCGGCTTACCTTTGCAACCCGAAATGTACTGCGAGCGACGCCAGCCGCACACTCGACCGCACCCGCTCGCGTTCAGATCGCCTGTTGGATTACGGAAACGAAGTAAGGTCAGTCGCGAGTTGCATGACCAATTACTGACCTGCGGATTTCTGAATCGTTTCAAGCTTTTCCCGACGTTGAACGTCTTTCGGATGCTTGGAGAATGACTCGAAGACATCGCCGATGACTCGGTCGGCGAGACGCCCGAGTTCATCCAGAATCAGCGTTTCCGCTTCAGGCAGCAGTTTGGAAGTGTTGGGTTCGTAGCCGCCGACTTCGTAAGCCGCCGCTGTCGCGATGTAACCGATATTGCCGTTGGCGTATCCCACAATAATTGGAATCGCCCGGTCTTCGATCGCGTGTTCCAGTTGGAAACCGTACTCGACCATCGGTTCCCCCGGCATGGTGAGCAGCAGGTAGGGGCCGATCTTCATGGCCATGAGTTCGGCGGTGACTCGACCTTGCTTGCCCGGCAGGCTGACCTTTGAGCTGGCCACGCGGATGGCGTAGTACGACTGTCGTTCTTTCAATTCTTCACGAGTGACTCCGTGAGCGAGCGACCTGACCACTGCACTGCCCAGATCACGTCCTGCCCATTGGATGTCGGCTTCGTCGGCACAGCGATAGGGAAAGCCAGGAAGATTCGGTCGGATGTCTCCCGCACACCCCTGCAGGAACAACGCACTGGTTTTATCGGCATAACACATTTCAATAAACGACTGCGCTTCGCCCGGGAAGTCGGCACTCAGCTTCGGATAACCATTGGGAAATGGAATCGTCCCTTTGTCTCCCCAGGTGAAGAAGCAGGGGTGACACACCGCGTGCATGACAATGGCCAGCGGCGTGAGCGACTCTCCATCGTCAAACCGCAGCACCTTGACTCGCTGGTCGTTGGGACCGTCTGGGTTGAGCCGTACTACAGCGCGGCCATCGATCACCTTGCGACGGTTGATGCCGAATCCAATCCGGTCCTCGCCATATCCAATTGACACGGGCCGCATGGCCGCTGCGGCAGTCTTCGCCGCAGTTCCGAGCTTTTCGATCAGTGATCGGCCCCATTCCGATTGTGCCTCGAAGCCGGGGCCGGAATGATTATGCGAAGCTGTGACCATGATATTCGCGGCGGGGATGCCTGTCAGTTTTTCGATCCGCTCGCGAGCCAGTTGTACCATCTCATCCCACGCCCCGATCGTATCCAGCGTGACGATGGCGGCTTGCGTGTCACCATCGTCCAGCACCAGAACACCGGCACGGAGCGGATCGCGAACTTCGAAAACCTTGCGGCGGTGACCGACAACGAGAAGTCCATTGGACACGTCGGGAGTGATGTCGACCTTGGCGACCCCGGCCCGCAGGTTGGACGCGACCGGAAACGTACCGTCCTGAGCCTCATCAGCGCGAGCGGTTGACAACAGCAGGCTGGCGACAACCAGGAGCAGCAAATTTGAAAATGGGAGTGATTGTGAGCGAGAATGCATGGCGTTACCGATCCTGTTATCAGTGGTGCAGGTAATGTCGAGTCGACTATACGATAGCCTGCTGCCCGGTTTCGTCGACCGAAGGGGAGCGTGCAGCATCGTTCCATTGTTCAGGGATGGCCGGTCGGCAGACGCTCGGTGGCATCACGTCGCCACTCGAACTATACGACGTCTGAAACGCACGGGATCGAAGGCAGAACATCGCGACAGAATCGTGAGTTTTCAAGCGTCGCCCACGCCTGCGGAAATCGCTCCGTGAACAGGCAGAAAACACGGACAGGATAATCAACATTCCGGCCTTCGGAATCTGAAAGTGACTCATACTATGAATGCGAAGAATCGAATACTGATCGTTTTAGCGTACATGACCATCGGGTTGGTGGCCGATATTTCAGCGGCTCAACCCAACATCGTCTTCTTCTTTGCCGACGATCAGACCACCAGCACGCTGGGCTGTTACGGCAACGACGTGATTCAGACGCCGAATATCGACGGGCTGGCTCGCCGTGGCACCCGGTTCAACAACGCGTTCGTCAGCCATTCGATTTGCTGGGTCAGTCGAACAACGATCCTCACCGGACTGACGGGACGCAGCTACGGAACCGCGGCCAATCCAGAACAGGCTCGGCCCGATGCCGTGGCGACGCTGTACTCCGACCTGCTGCGAGAAAGCGGCTACCGCACGGGGTACTTCGGGAAGTGGCACGCCAAGATGCCCCAGGGCTACCGCCGGGAAGATCATTTCGACGAGTTCGAAGCGATTGGACGGGCTCCGTACTACAAGAAACAGGCCGATGGCAGTCTGCGGCACGAAACGGAACTGATCGTCGACCGCGGCATCGAGTTCGTGAAGTCGCAGCCGAAGGACAAACCGTTCGCTCTCAACATGTGGTTCAACGCTGGGCATGCCGAAGACGGCGACCGCCGGCCGGGCATCGGTCACTTTCCCTGGCCGCGAGCCGTCGACGGGATGTACGAGGACATTGAGATCGATCCGCCGCGGCTGAACGATCCGGAAATCTTCGAGGCTCTGCCCGATTTCCTGAAGACGACCATCAACCGCGAACGCTACTTCTGGCGGTGGAACTCCGACGAGAAGTACCGCATCAACATTCGAGCCTATTATCGCATGATCAGCGGCATCGACCA
>JABMPE010000433.1 GCA_013203845.1 Rhodopirellula sp.
CTGGATCCAGGAATAGAGGGTGGGGTCATCCGTGAACCCGCTTGATGAATTAAGTGGCGAGATGAGAAGGGTGGAAGTCGCTGCGACTCGGAGGGCTGAGTCGACGTGATGGGACGCTTCAGAACTGAAGGTATCTGAGGCTGGTGGGGCGACGTCCGAGAATGCTGGAGATGGTGGCGGTCAGTAGGAATCGCATTTCACGCAGTTGGTTGGGTGAAGCGGAGATTCGAGAAGTCAATGAGGCAGGTCCAATCGCGAGTTTTGAGATCAACGCGATTGTTCCGGCCTGTATCAGGTGATCGTTGAAGTCAGTGCTGGGGCATCGTGGGCAAAGCAGACCGCTCTGACCTGCCCGAAACGTCTGGCTTTCGCTGAAGTTGATTGAGTCGCTGCAGTGAATGCATTCGTCAAAGGAAGGTAGCTGGCCGATTTCGTAAAGTGTGACCAGCTCGAACTTAAGAAGTGAAAGATGAACGTCATTGCCTTGTGCAAACTGCCGTAAGGTCCAGACTGCCGAGTCGAACAGACCTTCATGAGGGTCGTATTCTTCGGTCAATCCTGCAAGCAGTTCAGCGACGTAACACCCCGCGTAGAAGCTGTTCAGGCTGTCTGACGGTGGCCGAAATCGATCGGTCAGACTGGCTTCCGTAAGGATGTCCAAGGCTGAACTGGACTTACGCAGAAACACTATTCGACACGTCGAAAGAAGGTCAAGAGCAGAGTCGAACGGTCCTTTGAGTCGCTTTCCGCCCTTGGCGATCGCCGATGTCTTGCCGAACTGACGCGTGAAAAACGTAACCACGCGGCTGGTGTTGCTGAAATCAGCCAACCGGATCACGATCGCGTCTGCTTTTTCGGATTCCACGCGTCGACTCCGTTCGACCGTTGTGAAGGTGCATACGTCTGGGACACTGCGAAATTTGTCATTCCCGCGCAGGCGGGAACCTGGTTTAACTTCGCGATCCTGACGCCTGCGCGGGAATGGCGACTGTGGCGGCAGTCTTCCGTGAATTGGGAGTTATGTCGAACTCATTCGAATTCGAGATTCTACTTGATGCCCATCATGTCAACCATTGGACCAGCAACGGCGCTGTACTCGCCAGCCTGCCAGACGTATCGGACAAGGTCGAAAGTGACGCCACTGCAGACGAGCATCAGGATCGTCGTGATGAGCACACAGGCAAACACGCCCATTCCCCAGTCCTGTTCGACGGGAGCCCGCATGACGCCGCCCACTGCCGCGGGAGCGACAAAACCGGCGGCTCCATCTTCCGAAACGAATTCTTCGTCGAAATCGTCTTCGTCGGCCATGAACTCTTCGTCATCGGCGAAGTCTTCAATTTCGTCGTCTTCGCCGAGCAGTTCATCTTCTTCAAATTCTTCGTCAAAGACTTCGCCAGCATCCAAGTCGAACGTTTCTTCGCTGTCCGCGCCTTTCTTCTTGATCATGGTCGCGGCACGGTCGTCCGCGTCATCATCCTCGTCGTCGAAGAGCAGTACGCTGGTGTCCGAGCTGCTGTCGCCTTCGAGGGCTCCGAGTTCGAAATCGCTTTCGTCATCGTCATCGACACCGTCGAAAGCTGACATCTGAACCATCGTGTCGGCGGTACTCTCGTTGCTGCTTCGACCGCGTTTCATGGCCGGAGCCGTTGCTGCAAGGTCGCTGCCATCCAGAGAAATTCCGCTGTCGGTGGGCGAGTCGAGCGCAATTCCGCTGTCGGTGCCAATGTCGAGCGACAGGCCGCTGTCGACGTCAGCCGCCAGCGAAATGTCGCTGTCAGTGCCGACATCCAAGGCAATACCGCTGTCGTCGGCGAGGTCCAACGCGATTCCGCTGTCGTCAGCGATGTCGAGCGCGATCCCGGAATCATCCGCCAGGTCAAGAGAGATGTCGCTGTCTGCTCCCACGTCGAGAGCGATGCCGCTGTCATCATCACCAAGTAGAATGTCATCGTCCGAATCGTCACCACCGAGTTCGATGCCGCCATCGGTATGGTCGATAAGGCTGACGTCACTGTCGCTGTTGAGTTCGAGATCCGGCGCGGGCGAAAGCAGCCTGACGTCACTGTCCGAGCTGGAAGTCTGCAGACGGACGTCGCTGTCCGAGTCGGTCTTGATGAGTCGCACGTCGCTGTCGAGACTCAGATCATCAGCGCTGAGGCCTTCAGAATCTGAAGGCAGCTTGACGTCACTGTCGGATCCTGTATTGACCATCGTGACGTCACTGTCCGAAGCCTGGCCGAGTCCCAAGTGCGGACCATCGTTGAGAATCATTGGCTGAGTCTGATCCAGCAGACGAACATCGCTGTCAGAATCGTCACGCCCCAGGATGATGGCACTACCTGAATCGGCCAGCAGACCATCGTCATCGAGGTCAATGGAAAGTCTGACGTCGCTGTCAGACCGTCCCAGATCCATCACGTCTTCGTCATCATCATCGTCGAGCACCAGACCTGATTCCTGGCTGGAGTCGCTGAGAGAGACAGGGATTTCAACACTGATCTCGTCGGAACTGTCATCCACATTCAGCGCGATTTCGTCATCAGAATCGCCGAGCGACAATGGGATATCTACGCTCGAATCTGACAGGATGTCTGCTCCGGAATCAGCCAGCGGTGAGCTGATCAGTTTGGAGTCGAGAACCAGTCGCACGCCACTGTCCGAAGTTCCCTCACCGAGATCGTCTTCGCTGAAGATATTACTGTCGTCATCGTGCTTGCGGATGATGGTCGGCTGCTCTGAAATCACGTCGTCGTCTTCCAGCACGTTGCTGTCGTCAACAATCATCAGCGGCACTTCAGGGTTCGAATCCAGCTGCTGCGTCCTGCCAAATTCGTCGATGTCCTCCTGACGAAACTTCCAGTTACCGCGATCGGCAAACCCGCGGATATCACCGTCCGCTCGCGCCTGTTTGAGCCGCTCTTCTGAGACACCCAGAAGGTCTGCGGCTTCCTGAAGACTGAGGTACTTCTTTGCCATGAGTCTCGACCAGTCAGAGAATCAAAAGTAACGGCGGGTTGCCCGGCATTTCGGGGCAGCCACCTCTTATACGGAACGCGGAAAAGTCCGCCTTCCGTCAGGAAAATCATTCTAAAGCCCACCAGGGCGGATTCAATACCCAGGAGATACTCCTGCAACGAAACCACGACCGGTACGCTTGTTTTACACAGTTGGCGGCCAGACGCAGAATCTGCCTGAGTCAGCGATCTGTGTTTTACAGTATCCGGTTGATTGAGTGCCGGCGCGGGACAATTGAGAAGCCAGGTCGCAATCGACGCGGGTCCGTTGGTGGAGTTTCCGGGTTGTCACGTTATTGCAGCTGTCAGCGACGCAATGCGAACGGTCGATTTAATTCGAATCGTCGTTGAAACTGCTACGACGTTAACGCAATCTGGCAGGTCCGTCGCGTTCTCCGTCGCGGGGCTCACTCTTCCGATCCATTGCTGGTTGGACTGCCGTCGTCCGTGATAACCAGTCCAAGGAGAAATCGGAGTGCGAAAAACAGCAGCGGCAGCACGACGTAGAAGTAGTTCACGGACGTGTCGGCCAGGATGATGACGATTTCCAGGGATTTGGGCAGTTCAGTACCGAACCCCTCAAACCGGGACTTCATTCCGGACACGACAAAATACAGGACGACGAACACCAGAGCTGTCAGAAAACCGGCGATGTAATCACGCATCGTTGTTCCCCTCGCTTCTGTTTTCACTCTGCCGACAAACCTGTCAGCCGCCTGTTGCTGACCGGATCATGACGGCCAACATTGCGAGCCGCCGTCGACTCGTAAAACCTGGCCGGTCACGAACTGCCCCATCGGCCCGGCGAAGAACTCGACGACTCGCGCGACTTCGTCGACCAGTGCAATGCGTTCGAGCGTTCCTGATTCAGCCATGCGCTCCTGATCGACTTCGCGAGTGCCCAGAAAACGGCCCGTTCGGGTATCACCAGGAGCCAGGCTGTTAACGGTCACGTCGTACGGACGAAGCTGCAGCGCCAGACAGCGAGTGTACTCGACGACAGCTGCTTTGGACGTCGAGTAAATTGCCGAGTTGGCGCTCCCGCGGAAGGCGGCGATCGAGCTGATGTTGATGATCCGCCCCGTCTTGCGATCCATCATGCTGCGGGAAACGTGCTGGTTAACAAAGATAGTGCTCAGCAGGTTTCGATCCATCACCGACCGCACGTCTTCCTCTTTAATCATGACTGCGTCATTCGGGTTCGGCTTTCCGCCCTTCGCGGCGATGTCACCTCCCGCGTTATGAACCAGAATGTCGATCGGTCCCAACGCGTCGGATATTTCCTGGACGATCCGGCCAGCCTGATCGTTGATCGTCAGATCGCCGAGCGCGCGGACCGTTCTGACGCCATACTGCTCACCAATTTCCCGAGCGGTATCCGTCAGCGTGGTGCCTTCGCCGTACTCAGCCGGACCGTTTTCGCGCATTCCATGAATGCCGACGTTGCAGCCGAGATTCGCCAGCGTTTCGGCAAACGCTCGCCCCAGTCCCCGGCCTGATCCGGTAACCAGTGCCGTTTTTCCAGCCAGCAGTTTTTCTGATGAGTCGTTCATGAGTCTGTCATTTATCCCTGGGTTAAATTCTTGAGTTTATTGCGGAGCCGCATCTCGTTGTGGTGACAGATGGGGAAGCGGCTAATTCTTAAACCGTCGACGTGCCTGCTTTCTTGCCTGCTCGAAGACCGAGGCGGCAGTCTTATCGGTAGCTGCCGTTTTTGCATCTGATTCGGCATCCCGCTTTGTGTCTGACTGGGTTGCCGATTGTTGAGCGACTGCTTTGGTCGTCGCTGTCGGGTTTCGCTGCAGTTCTGTGCTGAGTTTGCCGGATGCTTTTGCCGTCCGGCGTCGCGCGCTCACGGAACGGATTCTCGCGAGCCAGCCGGCAGGTTTTGTACGGGATGACTCAGACTGTGCCGTCGAGGCTGTCATCGGAGTTTGTGCGACTTCACGAATTCGCTGCCACAGTGCCAGCCGGCGTCCCGCGATTTCCAGCAGCAGTAAAACGATTCCGGCGATCATCAAAGGAGCGAGCAGCGAAACCGTTCTCGCTGATCGTGGTGGATTTTTAAAGACATCCATGACGTCGGTGCGAAGTTCACCGCCGGTCAGATTGCAGAGGCGAGTCAGGACTTCCCGGCCTGGCGGCATCCCCATCCGCGGGGCAAATTCCGGCGAATAGGGCAAGGTCACGGTGGGGCCGCGAGTAAAGCTCCGCTCGCCTGTACGGATCAGCGTGCGGTACGTTCCCGTCTGGTCCAGTCGAAATCGAGATTCCAGCTCGTGAGCTCCGGTCCAGACAAAGTCCGGTCGCAACACGTCTTCACGCTCCTGGCCAGGCGGCACGATGATCAGCTCGGGGCTCTGTGTCTTTTTCTGGTCGGGACGCTCTGGGTCCAGTTCCAGCGTGACGATTGCGTCCTGTCCTGATTGCTCGACCTTGACGAAAACTTCGTTTGAATCACTGCTCCCCAGCAGCCAGCGAACGTGCGTCACCAGAAAGTCTTCGTACTGATCCCAGCTGCCGAACTGGCCGGAGAATTCGCCATCGACCTCCAGAGTGATCGCTGACACACGCCCAAGGCCACGATACCAGAACGACGACCAGGGAGCCTGATACTCGTCCTGTGAAAGCACTGCCGCGGTGGCTTCGGGTCGCAGGTAGCTGAGGTTGTACCCGCCAGCGGTCGGGAAACTGCCGCTGCCGAGATTGCCCATCAGCAACGCATCGGGCACTCGCGAGCCGGGAATTCCCGCCGGTTGTAAATCGGGATCCCGTTCGACGAATGTGTTGCGGGCGATGCTCATCGTGTCCTGAGCAAACAACCGAGGCAACTCCTGAGCATCAGCGGTGAACATGACGTTTCCGCCGCCGAGTTTCGCGACGTCTTCCAGCAGTTTCGCATCAACGTCTGTCTTTGTTCCCAGTCCGATCACACTGACCGTGATGCCCGCCGTCGCGTACTTTTTCAGTAACGCTTTGTACGCCCCCGGCTCTTCGCTGTCCTGAGCGTCTGAAAACAGAATGATATGCCGCGTCGAGTAGCCCTCGGCCTTCATGAGTTGCGAACCAGCCTCAACGAGCGCTTCGTAGACATAGATGCCGCCGCCCATGCTTTGTATTCCGAGTACTTTGTGGGCGATCGCTTCGGGATCGTCGATAGGAGCCAATGGCTGAATGACGTGCGGCGAGCTGTCAACCGCGATGACCGAGATCATATCCTGACTCGACAACATGCGAACGCACTCGGCTGTGCCCAGGTTCGCGAGGTCCATCTTCGTTTTGCCGCCCTTCACGGGAGCCATCATGCTGCCGGAGCGGTCGAGCGCCACCGCGATCGCCACTCGAAGTTTGCGATGCTCCTCACGCAGCTCCATCGAAACCGGCAGGATTTCTTCCAGCGGGCTGCGGAAATATCCGCCCGTGCCGAAGCTGCGTTTTCCACCCGTCATCAACAGGCCGCCGCCGAGGTCTTCCACAAACTGGCTGAGCCGTTCCATCTTCAGCCGTCCGAGGTCTTCGGCGGGAACGTTCTCCAGCACGACCGTTCGATAACGATCCAGCGAATCCTGAGTCAGTGGGTGGTCGGTGACTTTCGCGGTGTCGACCGGAATCCTCGCCGCCTGCAGGGCTCGTTCGAGATTCCCGGTCTGCCCATCGGAATTGAGCAGCAGCACGCGAGGCCCGGCATCCACTCGAACAACGCCCGCTCCGGTGTTGTTTTCAGGCAGCGGGTCGTCGTCGACCGTCAGCTTGACCGAATAACTGTGCAGGCCGCCGTCTTCGAGCAGGTCGCGAAAGAGCAGCCGGTTGAGACCTGTTGAGAATTGAGCGTCGCGACGAGCGATCTCGCGGCCGTCACGCAGCACCTGCACCGTTCCGCCCGCGTCGCGACCCGCATGAACCCAGACCGAGTACTGAAACGGCTCACGCGGCGTGACTGTTTCCGGCAGCAGTACGGATTCGATGGCGACGTCGCCCACCTGCAGTCGCTCGAACTCGCGCGCGTCGATCGGGACGCCTTGTTCGACCGCGCGCCGGGCGGCAGATTCCGGATTTGCGCCGTTCGCCTCACCGTCAGAAAGTATCAGAATGCGAGCCGGTCGGTCGGCGTCGATTCGGTCGAGCGCTGTCAGGATCGCCGCATTCAGATCGCTGCCGTTGGGGTTGATGTCCTTCGTAAATTCTGTGTGACTGATCCGGTTGGCAAGTTCATATTCAACACGTGAATCCGTCCCGAATGTTACCAGCGAAAGTCGATCACCACTGGTCGCCGCCGTCGTCACATGGTCCTGCAGGTTCAGAATGATCTCACGAATGTTTTCCCGAGCCTGTGGCGACTGCGAAAGCGAACGATCGGCGACAACGACAACGTCCACGCCGCGTCCACCGATATTGATCCGAGGACCTGACAGCGCGACGAGAAGAACCACCAGCAGCGTAATTCTCAGCCACCCGGTGACTCCCGTCGTCTGTCCGAAACGGCGATACAGGAACCACACCGGGATGGCGAGAATCAGCAGTTCTGGAAACTCAAACTGCATCTGGTAGTCGGCTCCGAGCGAGTGTGAAGAGAGACGACGTTCGCTGATTGTGGTCGATTGAACGGCGTATGGATGGGTTCTCTGAGTTCCAGCCTTGTCGTCTTCGGTCGTGAAAGGTGACCACCGGATTATGGCAGCTTCAGTGACCAGAATCCTCTTTGCTGAAGTGACACAACACGATTTGGCAGAATTCGAGGAGTCGGAAGTATTTGCCCGACGGGTTGGGAACGACGCCGAAGTCGCGGGATCAATGCTCTGGCAGGGTTCTGAGTGGATCGCTCAAAACTGCAACGGCATTGGAATTACATTGCAACTGCCTGCCAACGACTTCGTACTCAGAACCACCGTCTGAGACCGCGTTCATTCAACGTCGTTGCCAGCGGCTTGACACTCCTGCTGCCCGAAACTAACTTCCGCGCGTCATCAGCGGTTAGAAAGTTTGTCGGCAAAAATCAGAAAGACGGCGAATTAATCGCAATAATCTTGAGAATCGCCACTCGATCTGCCGATGACAAGTTCGCACTGTGGCGAGTCTGTTTGACGTCGCTGCTGCACTTATTCGGGGGATTAGCTCAGTTGGGAGAGCGTCTGGCTGGCAGCCAGAAGGTCATCGGTTC
>JABMPE010000434.1 GCA_013203845.1 Rhodopirellula sp.
CGTCACGGGCAAGAGAAACTGGCCCCCCGAAGACTGCGGCGGAATCTGGGGTTACGAAGAACTGCTCGAAATCCTGGCCGACCCGAAACATCCCGAGTATGAAGACCGCATCGACTGGTGCGGCGAGTTCGATCCTGAAGAGTTTGACGCTGTCAGTTCCACTCAGCACATGCAGAGCTGGCTCTCGTCGGTCGAACAGCCGACTGAACGCTTCCCGTCAAAGCACCAACAACGTGCATTGGCAGAAGACGACGGCAGTTTCGGCATCCACGATAACTTCTTCGATGATGGCGATCTCGACGAAGACGGATTTCAGGCGTGGAGCGAGCACCTGCAGAGCGAGTTTGTGAAGTCGCCAGAATTCGACAGCCTGCCGGAAGGCGACTACGGGTTCATTGACTGCCTCTTGCATTATAGCGTCAACTATCTCGGCGAAACGCCCGTGACCATGTCGGTCGCCGGCCTGGACGAGATCCTGTTCGAAGTCATTCCTCGCAAGGTCATGGCCGAGCCGGAAGACGCGGAAAGCATCGTCCTGGAACTCAACGCTTTCTTCCGATTCGTCGAGCGGGAGTACGCGGTGGCGAATGCTCGAAAACTGGCAGAGGTTCTGACGGCCAAAGCAGCCAAACGATTGAAAAAAGAGCTTAGCGACGATTCCAACTTCGGAATGGCCAAGTCATTTTTTGCCGCTGGCACAACGGGTGGCTTTGACATGACGACGCCGGAGGGGCTGGATCGGGCCACACTGGCCTGGAACGCCAGCCTGCCAAAACTCGATGACGACTCCGAAGCCCGTCACGATCCGACCGTCCCCACTGCGGTGCCAACCATCAGGCGGGAAGCCCCGCGCGTCGGTCGGAACGACCCCTGCCCTTGCGGCAGCGGTAAGAAGTACAAGAAGTGCTGCCTGCAGACAGACGGCTGACAGTAAAGCCGCGCGGCTCACGCAAAAGCCGCGCGGCGCTCGCAGCTGGCAACTCCGCCGGGTTGAACCAGGCCTGGCCTCTGCTTTCGGGGTAGCGGTGAATCCGCGGCCTTTCGTGATCTCCGCAGAACCGGCTTAATCCTTCCGGCAATCAATCTGCGACATTCCGAAAAAATGGCAAACTTTCTCCCGTTTCGCTCGTCGTAGCCTAAGTCCAAGGTGGAGAATGCCGGGACTGGACAGCCAAGCCCGTCTAATTGGCACAGTTGGTGCAATCATCCTAAACTCCCGAAACGGCTTGTCGTATCAAACAGAGACGACGCGTCGTTCGCGTTTGGCCTGAAGCATCGCCGCGTGACTTTCCCCACTACACCCGCCCGCCTCGTACCTTTCCGGGTTGCAGGAACTTCGATTATGTGTCGCAAGCTACTTCGCCAATCAGTGCTGCGAAACGCGCGGCCTCAAACGGGCACATGCCGCATCGGAAGTGCTCCACATCCACACGGTTCAGGCTGCTGGAAACTCAGAAGAGCTGCCGCGGCGCTGGCGATTCTTCTGATCGTCGGTTTCGCTGGGGACCTGGCCATCGCTCAGGATTCTCCGATGCCACCTCCCGTGGCCGAACCTGCTGCCGGAAATGAAAAGTCCGACTGGGAACGGCTGATCTATCTGCCCTACCGAAACCTGAAGGACGTCTTCGAAAAGCATGGCTCGACCGTTTTCATGCCGTACGGCGAGTATGTGAAACGCTGGCAGCAGGGCAATCAGCCACCAGAGAAGAACATCGTTGAAGCGGTCGTGACGGAATCTCATTACACGGCAACGGTCGACCGTTCGTTACTCCGCATCAAAGCAAGCCTGACCGTTCAGGTTCTCGGCAAGCCGTGGGTCGAAGTGCCCATTCAGTTTGGAAATGCGGCTGTCGGCAAACTCACCGTTGAAGACGGCAAGCAGGTGCTGCTCAAAGGAACGGGCAACGGCACGTACTCACTGTTGTTCGGGCAGGCGGGCGAGCATTCCGTCGAGATCGAACTGGCCGCTTCCATTCAAACGTCGCCGGACGGTCGCAAAGTCGAATTCAACATCCCCGCCGTAGGAGTCACCACTTTCGAACTGGCGATCCCTGAAGCTGACCAGACCGTCGATGTGCAGCCACACCTGATCGCCCTTCCGGTCGAAGCCGCTGCCACCGAAACCCGAGTGAAAGCCAACCTCGGCGCGACAACAAAGATTGCCGCCAGCTGGCATCCTCGCACCAGTCAGAAGCCGGACATGGACCTGCTGGCCGCCGTCACGAACTATCAGAAGATCACTCTGCGGGACGGCCTGGTTCACACGGATGCCTTCCTGAACTACGACATCCTGCGTGGCGAAATGGCCGAACTGGCCATCGCCGTTCCCGTCGGGCATCGCATTCTGGGAGTTTCCTCCAGAGACGCGAAAATTCGCGGCTGGCGTGCAGAACCCGGTGATCAACGACAGACCGTCCACGTTGAATTTCTCAGTCCGGCCACCAGCAAGGTCTCGATTGAAATTCACACGGAGCGGGAATTCTCAGCCGATGAAATCCAACTGGCCGGTCGCGATGCTGACGGAAACTACAACGGCATTCACGCCGTCGACGCCGTCCGCGAATCAGGGCAACTGGCCATCACGGCGGCGAGCGACCTGTCGCTGCAGTTTGAGCAGGTAACCGGTCTGGTCCGCATCGAAGACGCCGAAGTTCACGCGTCGATCCAGCAGGCCGGAGCCGCGACGTTCAAGTTCTACAGTTCGAACATCCAGCTGCAGTTACTGGCCAAGCCGGTTGAAGCTCGACTTGTGCTGAACTCGGCCTATCGATTCTCTTTCGAAGACGACGAACTGCAACTCGCCGCCGATCTTGGTTATCACGTGGAACGAGCGGGCGTCTTCGAATTCAAAATCGCTCTGCCGGACGAACTGGAAGTCGATCGTGTGGATTCCAATTCGGGACACACTGTTCGTGAGTTTCATGTCGAAGGCGAAGGGCCTCGTGTGCTGCGAATCGTGATGCAGCAGAAAACGGGCATCAACGATCATGTGGGACTTCAATTGACCGCTCATCAGAGTTTCGAAGAAGCCTCCGAGACGCTGGAACTCTCCCTGCCGATTCCTGAACCGCAGAACGCCGAGCGTGAAACCGCCGAAGTTTATGTTTCGGCGTCAGAAGCGCTGGAAGTCATTACCGACCAGGAAAGCATCGAAGCCGCTCAGCCGTTGCCCGTGCCGCCTGGACAAAGTCAGACCGGTAAGCGGATCGCCGCCGCGTGGTCGTTCAATCGCCGACCGGTCGATATTCCACTGCGCACGAAACGCCGTCCAACGAGACTGTCGGCTCAGGTGGCCACCACGATCGACGTTAAAGAAGAAATCATCGAAGTCTCGACCGAGCTGCGTTACCTCGTGCAGTATGCCGGTCTCGACGTTTTCCGCTTCGCCGTTCCGGAAGAGGTTTCAGAACGCCTGCAGATCACGTCGCTCGGTGGAGCTTCCGCGCCGGCCATCAAGCAGAAAGTTCCCGCGGAAGAAGCCGTCGACGGCTGGGTCACGTGGACCGTCACCATGCAACGAGATGTCATCGGCGAACAACGTTTTCAGGTAACCTGGGATACGAAACCGAAGGCCGAGTCCGCTGCAAAAGAAGGAGCGGCGGACGGCAAACCAGCCGTGCCAGTTCACGGAGCCGAATCGTCCGAAATCGTTTTCCAGGCCGCACGCGTCCTGGGACTCGACGGGAGCGATGAAAGGCAACGCGAAGTCGCGCTCTCAAACATTTCCGGCGAGATTGTTGTCCGTAAAGATCGTTCGCTTTCGGTCAATGCGAAATCGCTCGACGAAAGCCTGGAAGCCATTGACGTCCGTGAATTGTCACTCCTTCCGCAAACCGGTTCGCTGGCTTACCGATACTTCCGGCAACCGGTTGCTTTTCGCATCGAATCAACGAAGCACGAAATTCAGAAAGTCGTTGATACGGTTGTGACGCGGGCGCTCGTTGAAGTGGTGACACGAAGAGACACTCGGGCCAATTATCGCTGCCGCTACCGCATTCGATCGAGCGAACGGCAGCGACTGCGCGTCGATGTGCCGGGCGGCTCCGAACTGCTGGGAGTCTTCATCGATGGCCAGCAGATCAGTCCGGAAAAGAACGCTCAACCAATGGAAACAGAAGGCTGGGATTCGTACTTCGTCAATGTGGCGAGGCCCGGCTCGTCCGACGACCTGTTTGCATTAACGCTGCAGATGATGACGCCCGTTGGTGATAAACGAGTGCCCGTTCCCTTTAAGAGTTCTTCAGGCAAACAGACGCTGCGTTTGCCACAAATCGGTGGTCTTGAAAACTCCGGCGTCGTTGTGCAGCAACTTCAAATCGTCATCTGGACGCCGGAAGACTTCAACCTGCTGGGCGACGCCGTCGCGAATACGGCCAACGACGCGGACGACGCGTTCACTCACGAAACCAGGTTGAAGCTCCGTGATGCCCTGGCGATTCGCCGCAACAACGTGGTTGACGGCTTCAATGCCGACGCCTGGGTCGGTGTTCCCGCTGCTGGCTTTATTGATTTCCCCACGGAAGGCCATCGGTTTCGATACTCCAGCCTGGGGGCACAGGAGCTGATCATCGTCACCTGGGCCAGCCAATCGGATTTCACCTGGCTGGCCAGCGGAGCGTTAATTCTGATCGCGATCCTGCTGCGAGGTCTCTCGTGGGACACCAAGTTGCTGCTGATTCTGGTCACCGCATTTGCAACCATCCTGTTTGGACTGAGTTCGCCAGGCTGGTCAGCAGAAGTGATCTCAGCCGCCAGGTTCGGCATTTACGCCCTGATCGGGATCTGGGTGCTGCACTCGGTCTTCTCGTGGAAATCGGGCAGCCGAGCTGAATCGGAAACTCCAGACAACGGTCCGCCGCCAGGCCCGCAAGTCGGCGCTTCGCTTCCGGTGGTCATTCCGCCGCCGGGCGTGTTCGACGATCTTCGTCAACAGTTCGGGAATTGAGGGACCAACCCATGAATTCAAACCGAACAGACTTTCCTGATCCGACTTGCCGGCTGGACCAGCCTACTGGTGCTGATGGCGCGGTGAAACACGTGCGCTCTGCGATCCTGATCCTTGCAGCATGCTTCTGCGCCGCACAGAACCTGCAGGCTCAGGAAACAACCGACAGCCAGCTTCCACAACGCAAGTCGTTCGTTCCCATCGCGGATCTCGACGTCGTGCTGGCTGGAGATCGCGAAGGAGTTCTGCTGAGCCGCGACGAGTTCCAGGCACTTTATGCCAAAGCTCAAGCGAACGAAGCCGCCGCACCTCGACTGCCAGCCGGATTGGTTGTTTCCAATGCCGATTACTCGGCGAAAATTGTCGGCGATCATCTGCTTGTCCAGGCCACGATCAGCATTCATCAGTTTCAGCCCGGCTGGACGACACTGGCTTTGCCGTTTGCTCAACTGTCCGTTGAAAAGGCCACGGTGAATGGCGAGCCAGCAAAGCTCGGGCGAACGCCGCTGGCCGCTCAGGCCAAAGGTCAGCCATCGTCGGTACTGACGCTGCTGCATAATCAGCCGGGCGATGTCACACTGGAACTCGAACTGTCGACATTGCTGAGTGCTTCGGGCAACGATCGCTCGGCGGCGTTTCAGCTGATCCCGGTTCCGTCGGGAACGCTCAAAGTCGATGTCCCGGCCGGACGTCACCTCGTGGTGGGAACACATTCGCTGGATCGCCCGTCGCCGATTTCAGAAGCGGCGGTCTATTCCGTTCCAATCGGCAGCGTTACCAGCCTGCGGTTGCTGTTCAATGACCATCAGGGGGAGCAGCGCGCGGACTCACTGGCGTTTGCGTCAACGGGCTACGGACTGCATGTCTCACCGGGAGAAGTCACCTGGCAGGCCAGAACCAACCTGCAGGTTTTCGGCACCACTTATAACCAGGTTGTCTGCACCGTTCCGACCAGTCTCGAAATCACGAACGTCGAATCGACCGGTCTGGAATCCTGGGAACTCGCGAATAATCCGGACTCGCCCAATTCGACGCTGATCACGCTGAAATACCGGCAGCCATTCGACGGTGGTCGCGACATGACCTTTCGCGGAGTCATGGCGACGGAAACCGGAAAGCCGTGGGCCGTTCCCAACCTGACGCTTCGTAATGTCACATCACACGTTGGCCGAGTCACCATCCAGCATCCCGCTGGCGTGCGGGTTCGTCTGGCTGAATCTGACGGTGCTCGCGCTGCCGTAGGAACGGCTGGCCAGCAGACGTTCGACGTGTGGCGAGAAGATTTCAACCTGGCTTTCGAAACAAAGACTCGCGACCGCGAACTGTACGCGACGGTCACGTCGTTGCTCGATCTGGCGCCGACGGGCGTCACGTTCTCGGCGGCGGCGCAGGTTGAAAGTCACTTCGCTCCGATGTTCGACGTGACGTTTCGATTACCAGCGGAATGGCGGGTCGAATTGATCGAAGTCGACGGCGACTCGCTGCCGTGGCAGGTCAGTTCCCGCGAAGCCGGCTGGAACAGTTACCGCATCTCGCTGGCAAATCCGCTGCCACCCGGCAAGGAACTCTCTTTCCGATTCATGTCGACTCAGGAAACCGAAGACTGGCCGGTCGAAGCGAATACGGCTGAATTCGCGCTGCCCACCGTTCAGATCCCCGAAGCATCGCTGGTCGAAGGCACATTCGTGATTCGCGGCGGCGACGATCTTGATCTGAAAACGGCAGACCTGTTTAACCTCGATCCTGCCCCGTCGACCGCCGCCAATGAACGTTTGCGGTACTTCTTCCAGCAGGCGGACTACGAAGGTCAGTTGACTGTTTCGAGAAAACCGTCGCGGGTTTCTGCTCAGTCGCTGACATTCACGCGTCTCGACCGGGAAGTTCTGCAGTCGCATCTTCAGGCAACGCTGGACATTTCCGGCGGTGGCTTGAGAACGTTGCAGGTCGGTCTGTCGGAATCGGCTGGTGAGAATCTGCAGTTTCGGTTGTCCGGCACGAACGCCCGCATCGTTGAGCAACTGCCTGGTGACGTCGAAAACGAAATCCGACTCTGGACGTTGAACCTGGATCAGCGAGTGACTGGTCGAGTTGTTCTGTCTGTCGATGCCACCACAAAACGCACGAACTCCAACGAGTACGACGCGCACACAATCACGGTGCCAGCGGCTGAGCGAATGAATGGCTACGTTGCCGTCGAAGGCTCACCGGACCAGCAGCTTGAAGTGCTGACTCACAGCGCCGGCGGCTCGAATCTACAAACGGTCGATCCGATCGATATTCCCACGCCGGCCAGCTACTCACCTCGGGAACGGATTGTCGGAGCGTACCGTTTCAACGTTCCTGGTCATTCGGTGGCAATCGCTGAAACTCGTTTTGAACGAGTCGCCGTGCCGACAGCCGTTTGCTACTCCAGCAAGCTGCAGTCTGTGCTGGGGCGGACCGGCGAGTTGCAGCACCGTGCAGAGTTCCAGTTTGTCGCTGTCGGTGCACAAAGCCTGCGAGTTCGACTGCCTCAATCCGCTGAGAAATCGAACTCACTATCAGAACTCTGGTCGACCTCGATTGACGGAAAGCCGATTGAAGTTCGCTCGACGAACGGCATCTACATGGTGCCGATTCCGACCGACGGCGCCCCCGATCAGCAGCACAACCTGGTTCTGTTCTATCGCACCTTTGGTCCAACACTGGCCGTCGCCGGAAGAATCCAACAGGTGCCGCCTCAGATTTCGGTCATTCACAGCGAAGGTGCCGAACAGCGGCTGGAAACACTACAGCAAAGCTGGACGCTGCATTATCCCAACGGAACGATGCTCACATCCAGCACGGGAGACTTCGAGCCAACCGGTTCACTGGATTCCGTCAGCCTGCTGGGCAGTCTGCGAGACCAGTTCACGCAGATCGATCGTCGATCGCTGACCAGAAACGGTATGGTCGCAGGAGTGCTACTGATCCTCGTCGGCGCGATCGCGTTGTCGCTGCGTCGGTTGGGAATCGGCCTGATCGGTTGCGCCGGAGCGTCGATTGCTGGCGTGGTCATGCTCGCCTGGCTGTCGACGACCTTCGTCGCCGATTCGCGGATTACACCACGAGAGTCGGCTTACTTAAGCGACTCCGTCACGGCGGAAGCCGAGCCTTATTTCGCCGATGAAGCAATGGATGGCGCTGGTTTCGCATTTAACAGCGTCGTGGACATGCCAACCGAAGCGATGGCAAAAGCAGAAACTGCTGCCACAGCACAACCTGCCGCTCCGCAGGCCGCGGTGGCTCGCCAGTCATCACCCGAGGCTATGAAGGATGAAAAGCCAGGTGCTGATGCTGGAAGAGGACTGATCGAGTCACAACCTGAGCCTGCCAGCCAACCGGTCGCCGCCGACAAATCGCGAGAACTTTCGTTTGGCGTCCCTGTCGTCCAAAATCGAACTGCAGGGCAGGAAATCGCAGCCAATGCTCAACCCGAAGGAGCACCGCAGTGGGCTCTGCAAAACATGATTCCTGGGCAGCAGGGTGAACAGGCACCTCAGGCCGAAGCAAATGATCGTCGCCGACGTTTCGCGACGTTCGGTCGATCCATGTCCGGGCTGCTTTCACTGTCGATGGCTTTGCAGATTCCTGAAGACAGTCAGGCGGTGGAGTTTCACTATTCCGGAAACCGGACGGCGGAAGCGGGAGTCGGTATTGATGTTGCCTGGCAGGACCGCGACGCTGTCGATCTGGGTCGAATGTTCCTCATGACCGCCGTCGCTCTGTTCTTCTGGCTGATGATCGGTCTGTCGGTCCGTGCCCGCGCGATTCTCGCGGTACTCGGAATTTCCGTGCCGCTGGCGTTGATCTCGATCGCCCCCAGTGAATTTCATGCCATCCTGGACGGTGTCTTTCTGGGTTCGGTAGCTGCCGTCTCGCTGTGGATCGTGCGAGCTGGTTTCAATGGCCTCGGTGCCGCTCCGTTTCTGCGAAGATTCACTCCGGGTAATGGCATTAAGAAAGGCACGGCGACGGCAGCTTTGCTTGTCGCGGCGTTTGTGGGCAGTTCAACTTCTGCCGAAGCCGCGGAGCCTGCACCGGCACCGCCCGTTCCACCTCAACCAACGACCACGAATTCGGTCATCGTCCCGTACGAAGCCGGTTCGGATTCCAGCGTAGCTCAGCGAGTTCTGCTGACTCGCGAGCAGTTCATTCAGCTCTGGAATCTCGCGAATCCGGATCAGAAAGTTGACGGCACCGCTCCAGCCAGCGGTCTCGTTGCTGCGGCGTTCTACGAGTGCCAACTGAACAAAATCGACAACAGCAACGCTGCAGTTCAGGTCGCGGCGACGCTGATCCTGCACAGCTTCCAGGACGGCCAGGTAGCTTTGCCCCTTCCGCTGGGAAATATCGCGTTGAGTGAATCGTTGTTGGATGGCAAGCCCGCTTCGCTGGTGACGCGTACTGACGAGTCGGGCCAGCAGGTCGATGTGATCCTGACCGGCAAAGGTCTGCACACGCTCGATCTGAAGTTTGCCGTTCCTGCTCAGGTCGACGGTTCTGTCGGTCAGTTTACGTTACCGCTTCGAGCGGTTCCTTCGGGACGTGTGGTGTTCCGCCTGCCGGCGGACGGCCTGGACGTTCGCGTCAACGGTTCCACCAGCGCTTACCGTCGCGCAACGACCAGCGCCGGCCCGACCATCGAAATCCCGGTGGGAAATGGTGCCCCGCTGACCGTTTCATGGCGACCGCCGGAGCAGCAGGGAATGGTGGCGGCGATCGTGCATGTCGACAGTTCAACCGCCGTGCTGATTGACGATGTCGGCATCTCTGAGTCGACGCGAGTTTCGATCAACGTTCCGCAGGGTGCCGTTTCGGATCTCTCGTTTGATCTGCCAGGCGAATTACGGGTTCGCCAGATCGCCGGCCCTCATCTTGCCGGTTGGGAACTCAACGAAGAAAACGGCAATCGTCAGTTAAAAGTCTTCTTCAACCCGCCCATTACCTCGCAGACATCTCTTGATCTGAAGTTGTTCCTTAACGAGCAACAGGGCGACGCGGAACAGACGGTCGAACTTCCAGTGGTCGCACCTCGAGATGTAACGCGAGACACGGGTCTTGTCGCGGTTCTGGCGACGGAGACGTTTCAGATTCGAAGCGGCCAGGTTTCAGGCCTGTCGCAAATGGATACCCGTCAGAAACTGCCGTTGCCGGCTGTTGAGTCGTCACTTCCGGCGTCCGTTCGTCTGGCGTGGCGATACGCCAGCCGACCGTTTGGACTGCAGGTCATCGTTGGCCGTCAGCAGCAGCGATCCGTCGCGACAATTCAACACGCCATCCAGGTGTCTCGCCGCAAAATTCACATGGCCAGTCTGATGCGAGCGTCACTGCGCGGCGCTCCGCAACCAGGACTCACATTCGAACTGGCAGAAGAGTTGCTGATCCTGAGTGTGAATGCGACGTCAATGTCGGACTGGTACGTGTCCGATTCCGACGGCACCAACCCCAGAACGTTGACGATCGAGTTCGACGAACCACTGCTCGGGAATGTAGAAGTCGTGCTGGAAGCTCAGCTGACCAAGTTTCCCGGCGACCAGTTCGTTGAAGTCGCTCCGCCGTTCCCGCTCGAAATCAGCCAGCCGACGTCATACGCGGGCGTCTGGTTTGACGAAGCGTATGCCGCTGCGCCCGGCGACACCTACGGCTGGATTCCCGTTGATCCTCAGCGAGTTCCCGTCGAACTGCACCAGCGCAATTCCAAGCCGCTGCAGTTCGCATTTCGCTCAACAGCTGAAGAAGCAGAAGTCATCGGTTTCGAAGTGGGTCGCGCGAAGTCGCGACTCGTCGCCGATGAGGTCGTCATGACATCCGTCAGCGATACGTTCCTGGATTACTCGCTGGCATTGAACTGGCAGATCAGCGATGCCGCCGTCGACCAGTTCACATTCACAACGCCGTTGTGGTTGAAGGATCGGCTCAATTTCGCGGGAGGAACCATCCGGGATGTGAGCAGCAATGTCGACGGCGAAACGGTTCGCTGGACACTGCATCTTCAGGACGCCGTTAAGGATCGGTACTTCGCGCTGGCAACAGCCACGTTGCCGCCCGCGACTCAGAAGGTTGAGACTCCGGCCATTGGGTTCCTGGAACCACAGTTCGACGAGTTCGGCGACCTTGCTGGTTTTGCTCCGCTGGAAACTCAACGCCAGTACGTGCTGTTGATCAACCAGTCGCAGGCGCAGCTGTCATCTCGACACGATTCCTCGATCGAGCCAGTGTCGGCCGGCGAGATTCCAATCAAGGTTGATCAGTCGCTGCTCGACCAGGCCGCTGAACTGCTGCGAATCCGGGAAGCTTCGAAACAGCCCTCGTGGAATCTCCGTCGGCTGGAACAGCAGGCGGGTGCTCCGGCGTCGGTCAACGTGGCTGATCTGACTTTGACCATCGCCGACGACGGCACGTGGCGAGGCGAGGCCGTTTACACGATTCGAAATCGCCGCCGACAGTTTCTGGGGGTTCGACTGCCGAGTGGATCGCACCTGCTGTCTCTGTTTGTGAAAGGTCAGCCTTCGCGTCCCGTGATCACAAAACTCGCCGAGCAGCAGGTTCACCTGATTCCGTTGCCCAAGGCCAGCGATTCGGACATGTCGTTCCAGGTGAAGCTGGTTTATTCGGGTCAGTTCGAATCCACTCTGCCAGGCGGATTCACGTTTCGAACCAGTGAACTGGACCTGCCGGCACCAACGGTTGTCACACCGAATGAAAGTCCTGAGTTCGGCATTCCCGTCGCCCGGACGTTGTGGCAAGTACATCTGCCGAAAGGTGTCGATTACAGCGTGCTGGACTCGA
Organism: Rhodopirellula sp.; assembly: GCA_013203845.1. Lineage (GTDB taxonomy): Bacteria > Planctomycetota > Planctomycetia > Planctomycetales > Planctomycetaceae > JABMPE01. The sequence continues at coordinate 11,756 of JABMPE010000434.1, forward strand.
CAGATCGGACAAACGTTATCCGGGCAAACGACGCAGAAAGTCGCAAGGCCTATCTGAAGTCGCAAATGTCTGACCTGTCTGAAATGCTGACGATCGTCAGCGGCAAAGGGTACACGCAAAGATCAAAGGTTGCTGCCAGCTATAATTCGAAGCAGATTGCTCTGGGATTGCAGAACTATCGTGACATCGCCAGCTCGTCCGGCGCTGACGAAGAGTCCGTCGAACTTCAGCAGAAGATTGTGAAGTTCGAGCAGCAACTTGCCGAGAACCGCGACCAGATCGAGCAGTACGCCAATGCTCCGGCAACTGGTTCGAGCGGCATTGACTTCGATGGCAATGGGCGGGTCAAACTTACCGATCAAAGCGAAGCGTTACAGCGTGACCAGGTGACGGACAACAACCGGGCACTGATACTTCTAAATAGCCTTGCCGACTTTCAACCGCCTTCGTCGAATCTGAAGCCATCCGGTCCGATGGTGAACGGACCTGGTCCCGGCGTTGTCCCGGACGTCGACTTCACGGCGACCAATGATGGCAAACAAGCGGCGACCAAAGGCTCGAAAACACTCAACGGCTATGCTCTCTCCATCGTCGAAAGCAAGCAGCAGGCTCAGACTCGTTCCAGGAAGAGTGCGGAAAAACAGGTTGATCGTTCCAGCGCAGATACGCGACTGATGCGTCGTCAGCAAAGTCTTTCCAACGTTGACGGTCTGAACTCGTTCGTCGATTCCAACAACGGCAACGCTCCGGTCGAGCAGAATTCATCAGGCGTCCTGCCGGGCAGCGGAGCCATGCTTGGTAGCGGTGGAGTACTCGGTGGCGGAGGAGGAGGATTCGGTGGTGAGCGTGATGCATCTCCACAAATGGCAGCGCCGCCGCAACAGACGGGAGACCTGATCGCAGAGCTTGAACTCCTGCAGGAAGTTAAGGGGCAGGTCGATGCGGACAGGGTGAATCGGCAAGGTGGTGCGACGCCGGAGTGGACGAAAGTCGGCGGTCTGAGCCTGCCCATCGACATTCCCGTCGCCGAGCAGTCGCTGAGTTTTTCACGAATTGGTGGTCAGCCAAAACTGGCGTTGCAGATTCGTTCACGAGAACTCGTTGATACTGGCGTCGGGCTGGTGTGGACGCTGGTCTGGCTGGGCATTGCGGTAACCTTAGTCGTCACCTTCAGCCGGGTCTCCACCGCTCGTGAACTGATCCATCCGGTTGTATGGATTCTCTTCGTCGGTGGGGTCCTAAGCTTCCTTATCCTGCCAGGAGTGTTCAGCGCCCTGGGATTCGTGGGATTTGTGCTGGGGCTGCTGGCTCTGGCCTCCCGATTTGTCCGTGCCGGACAAACGGCCTGAAGCGGCCGGTGTTGTGCCGCAGAATTTACGTCGGAGACCGGCTGATTCTGCCGCCCGCATTGAGGCAGATGTCACAATGCGCTGATCACGACAGATTTCTCATAACCCCGGCCACTGGAATCAGGAACGATAACAATCCGACGGACTCTTCGCCTTCCGATGCCGTTTTACGAACTAGATTTGGAGACTTGTTTCAGTCTATTTGCAGAGCAGTATCCGTTCCGGATGGAATCACTCATGGTCTCTCGTGCCCCGCATGACTCAATCGAATCCGTCCTGGCGGAAGGATTCATCGTTGGGGAAACAGACGGTTCGTGGTGCAACGTGTTTCCATTGTATTCAGCGACGAAACTCACTGTCGGCCGCGACGGCGATAATGACGTCGTGATTCCCGATGCACGCTGCAGCCGGGAACACTGCATGTTTCGCAAGATCAATAACAACTGGTACGTTTGCGATCTGGGCAGCTCCAACGGGACGTTCGTTAATGGAAATCGAGTTGAACGCCTGCAGAAGCTGCGGCCTGGTGATCGTATCAAAGTCGCATCGCAGAAGTTGATGTATGCGGCGACCGTGGTTGACCCGCACGAGATTATCGCCGAACTCACGTCAAGCCACGGCGGTACCACATTCTAAGCTGACGGGGTCCCTCATCGGTGGGACGATGCCGGTTGATTCTCTACAGTCCGTCGCCTGCGTGCTCTGACTTCAGGGCTCGCCTGTTTCCGGTTGCGACGCGAAGGAGTTTTCAACATGGCTGCTGCGATTATTGACGGAAAAGCTGTCGCCGCGCAGCTTCGATCAGCGCTGTCTGGCGAAGTCTCGAAGTTCGTCGATGCGACGAATGTGCAACCTCATCTGGCCGCTGTACTGGCTGGAGACGATCCTGCGAGTGCGGTTTACGTCCGCAATAAACAGAAGGCCTGCGACGCCGCCGGTATCCGCAGTACGCTGCATCGCCTGCCCACCGAAATTACCGAAGACGGACTGCTCACGCTGATCAGTCAGCTTAATAATGATCCGGCAGTACATGGAATTCTGGTCCAGCTTCCTCTGCCTGGACATGTTCGGGAACAGGTCGTTCTGGATGCCGTGACGCCACTGAAGGATGTCGACTGCTTTCATCCTGAGAACGTCGGTCTGATGGTGCAGGGACGACCAAGATTTCTGCCGTGTACGCCGCATGGAGTCCAGCAGTTGCTGCTGACTTCGGGGACTCAGGTTGCCGGCGCTCATGCTGTCGTTCTGGGACGCAGCGAAATCGTTGGCAAGCCGATGGCAATGATGCTCGTTCAGCGGGGCGAAGCAGCCGACGCGACGGTAACGATTTGTCACAGCCGAACGCAGGGGCTGGCCGAAATCACCCGGCAGGCCGACATTATCGTGGCAGCCATCGGCAAACCGCGTTTCGTCACCGCCGACATGGTCAAGCCTGGAGCCGTCGTCATTGATGTGGGTATCAACCGGGTTGGTGACAAGCTCGTCGGCGATGTTGATTATGGACCGGTAACAGAGGTCGCCTCGGCGATCACTCCCGTTCCTGGCGGAGTCGGGCCCATGACAATCGCCATGCTGCTTCAGAACACGCTGACCGCAGCGAAGATCAGCGTCACATAGGATCCGTCCCGAAATCACATCGCCGTTCTCAACACATTCGGAAAGTTAGTTCGGGACGGATTTGAAATTGGACAGCGCCACTTTGAACCTGGTCCACAGTCCGAAATTTAAGCGAACCAGGGCGTTACGGAGATTTCTTCGCGAACAAGCTGGAGATTGCGAGTTTTTCGATCGGCAGCACGGTAAGCCGCACCGAAATCTCAGACATTTCGAGACCGGATTTTTATTTTTTTCAAACGAATGTGGCGCTGTCCAACTAAGCAGGTTGAGCCATCGGTTGCCGATACGAAGCCGAATCGCCATCATCGAAATCAACCGCTGTTGATGTATCGTGGACCAGCCGTCTCAATGCATCGACAAGCTCCCGGCCAACACGCCGCTGAGCGTGGCCAGTTCTTCAACGTCTCAATCAATCGCTCTCCCGCTTCACCGAAGCACGTTCGGAAAAGGCATTCTTCATGCAGCCCAAGTCGATGATCGCCCCTCGCCTGTCCGTCATGATGTTCCTGCAGTTTTTCGTCTGGGGAGCCTGGTACGTCACTGTCGGTAACTATATGAAGGTTCACGACATGGGAGCCAGCATTGGGAATGCCTACACGGTTGGCCCAATTGCGGCGATCCTGTCCCCCTTCTTCCTGGGGCTGGTCGCGGACCGACTCTTCTCAACAGAGCGCGTGCTGGCCGCGTTGCATGTGCTGGGCGGTGTGGTCATGTGTGCTGCTCCCCATGTGGATCCGGAACTTTTCGTTCCACTGCTGCTGGTCCACATGCTCTGTTATATGCCCACTCTCGGACTGACAAACACGCTGACATTTCACAACATCACCGATCAGGAAAAACAGTTTCCGATCATCCGGGTCTTCGGCACGATTGGATGGATCGTCGCTGGAGTTGTCGTCAGCAAGGTCCTCGGAGCCGACGAAAAACCGATCCAGTTCTATGTGGCTGGCGGCTCGGCAATCCTTCTTGGCTTGTACAGCCTGACCCTCCCACACACGCCGCCACCGATGAAGGGCAAAAACGTTTCGATCGGCGAACTTCTGGGAATCGGCTCACTCCGACTCATGGCTCAACCATCATTCGCCGTCTTCATGATCAGCTCCTTCCTGATTTGCATCCCTCTGGCCGCCTACTACGCGTACGCCCCTGTTTTTGTCGGTCAGGCAGGAATCGAAAATCCTGGGTTCAAGATGTCCTTCGGGCAGATGTCCGAAATCTTCTTCATGCTGGTGATGCCGCTTTGCTTCCGCCGTCTTGGAGTGAAATGGATGCTGCTTGTCGGAATGTTTGCCTGGGTCTTGAGGTACGCACTGTTTGCAGCGGGTGCCCCCGACGGAATCCTGTGGATGATCATGGGCGGGATCATCCTGCATGGCATCTGTTACGACTTCTTCTTTGTGACCGGCCAGATTTACGTCGACAAGACCGCGGATGTTTCAATCCGCGGGCAAGCTCAAGGCTTCCTCGTGCTGGTGACCCAAGGGCTCGGGATGCTCATCGGCGCACAAATCTCCCAGAAGATTTTCAACGAGAAGGTGACTGGCGAAGGCGCGGCGTTGCTTGCCAGCTGGAAAGAATTCTGGTTGCTCCCATGCATTGCCGCCGGGGTCATCATGGTGTTGTTCTTTCTTCTCTTCCGGGATCGCGTCTCGGTTGATAAGCCAAACAC